>CAKZMO010000607.1 GCA_937128595.1 uncultured cyanobacterium
GGGGATCAGTCTTGTTCCAGCGTGTTGTCTAATACTTTTCAAACATCCTCTAAGTGAGGACATGAGCTAAGTGATACAGAAAACTCCTGTATCCTTGTCGAAAATTTGACTATTCTCGATAACATTCCTTGTATAGCAATCCTAAATGATTTATGAGAGACTGCTGAAAAAACAATGAGTTTACTAGGTTTCAAGAGTTTTCTGCACCACTTAGTATGTTCACCAAGGGTGCAGATGGATGGTATTGTCAGCTTATCCCTAGCGAGCTTTTTCACTGAACTACTGATTTATCAAACATCCTCTGAGAACTTCCAACATTGGATTAATGCAAGCATTTAGCAATTGCAAATTCGTGATGAGTCAAAAACCCACCTCAAATCAGAAGAGGAGAAACTACGATGCTCAACCTAATCCAGGCTTATTCGTTGCTGGTAATGTAATCCTGAATGTCGTACCTTTTCCAACCTCACTGTCAAAACTTACTTCTGCGTGAAGCAAATTAACACAGCGCTTAACGATTGATAATCCGAGTCCTGTACCTGGAGCCTTGCCAACATTGCTCCCTCGCTGAAGTGGTTGAAAAAGCTTTAGATAGTCTTCTTTGGGAATACCAATGCCTTGATCTTGAATGCTAATCTCGATTTTGTTCCCAACTTGATCGAGTTGCAGCCAGACAGGAGTATTTTCAGGGGAGTATTTCAAAGCATTCAACAGCAAGTTCCTGAGCATATAGTTGAATAACCGCTCATCAAGACAGACTGGAAGGGATGGCCTATTACTGAGGAAGGTAAGGCGTTCTGGATTAAAGTGGGCTATTTTTATCTGATTTAACAACTCATTAGAAACATCAATGAGATCAACAGATGTTTCCTTTATCGAATATTGATTTTCTCCAGTTTGAGAAAGGATTACTAAATCTTCTTTTAACCAATCAATTTGAAGAGTAGCTTTCTGAATGTGCTGGATAGCTTTTTGTCGAGTTGAGCAGGAAGTTTCAACGTCATTTAGCAGCTCGGTACTACACTGAATAACATCTAGGAAATTACCAATTTCGTGAGCTGCCATATTCAAATAATTCTGCACAGCAGGTTCAAAGGAACTATAGCTCGTTAGTGTTTCGCGCGATCGCCGACCATCTGGTGCCTCGCTTTTAGCCTGTTGCTGTCCAAAACCTGTCTCGATAGCTGCATTCTCTGCAATTAGTATTGTAGATTTCGTCATGGCTTTTAAAGAAGCGGCAAAGATTAATAGTGATTTGTGAGAACCATAATGCTTATTGTATGACGCAATTTTTAAATAGAGTCAACATTTTTAACTTTTAATTATAAATGATTAAAAAAAGCCCAAGCTTTCATCAGCATTCTTACTATCTATAGTATTGATCTGACTGATGAATCTAACGAGGTGTAAGAATTACGGCGTTATCACTAGCTGAGTTCGATTTTCATATCGCAATCTCAATTAATTGATGAAATAGCGCGTGAAAGTCGAATTTTAGTCAGCTTATTCCACTGCCATAATCTACCTATGCTTGCTCTAGAGAGGACTCAGCTAAATTAGAAAAACACACGAAGAGAAAAGGCTGGATCTCGGTATAAGGCGATATTGCTCTTGCAAGCATTGCCACTCCTGAGACGTTCTATGCTTAGTAGCTAATACTAGCATAGAGTAGAGTTTCGAAAACAGTGTCCTATGTCATCATACCTTAGGCATAAATAAAAACGCAAGTAGTATTTTATTTCATAACCCAAATAGACTACAGCTTCACAAACGCTTCATGTTGGGTGTCGACCTCAGTTTCTACTTGCCCGCTATTTCATTGGGTAAAATTGTGTTGAGTGTTATTGAAATAATGGTTCCTTGTGGGTCATTATCTGTAACGAAAATTTTACCTTGATGAGCTTTGATGGCCATCTGACAGAAGGCTAAGCCTAGACCAACTTGATTGACCGAGGCTAGCGAGGGGCCAATCTCATATTTTTCAAAAACTTTCTGCTTGAGGTCATTGCTAATTCCTGTACCCATATCAAGCACCTGAATTTGCATTGTCTGAGAATCGATGAGACTACTCTTTATCGTCACGCGACTTTTCGACGGTGAATATTTAATTGCGTTTGACACGAGATTATCGAGTACCCGGCGCAATAGCAGTGAATCAGCCCAAACAGAGACCTGGGCGTCACGTAGCTCGGAGACCAGTTGGATACTCTTTTGATTGGCAATTGCTTGAAGATCTCTGATACTAGTCTCGACGATCTGACTCAGAGCAAGTTGTTCAAGATTCAGTATCATCTTGCCTGACTCTAGCTTCGCTGTGAGTAACAAGCTTTCAGTTAGGGATTGTAACTGCTGTTGTGAAAATCTAATCCGAGATACTTTTGTCTGCGTTTTTTCAGGTAAGTCTTCACGGTCTAGCATTTCACAAGAGAGAAGAATACTAGACAATGGATTACGTAAATCATGAACAATCATATTTGCCATATCTTTTCGTAATTTTAAGGAGGCTAAGATGCGATCATGTTGCTGCTTGATCCGCAGCATTGAGCGAATTCTAGCCCGTGTTTCTAAGGCACTTATAGGTTTGCTTATGAAATCGTCTGCACCTGCATCTAAACAACAAACGAGATCCTCTTTTGCATATAAAGCTGTCACCATAATGATTGGAATATGGTTCCAACTAGGCTTAGCTTTTATTTGACGACAAACTTCAAGCCCATCCATTTCTGGCATCATGACATCTAGTAAAATGACATCTGGTTGACTCCTTTCTAAACGCTTTAATGCACTCATTCCATCTGATGTATATTGAATGTGATAGCCACTTTCATATAAGATTTCGCTAATCACTTCAAAACTATCTGGTTCATCATCAATAACTAAAATTGTGGGTCGATTAGAAATCTCAGCTGTAGTTACAGTTTCAAAGTTACTCGACACAGTAGGGTTCCTCAACGTTGATTGAAAGCTAATTGTCTTACAACACCATCCTTTCGCTTGATAACAGCAATCAATCTAATTAAGACGAGTAATGTAGGATGGGCCGTGTGTTTGTTAACATCCTGATAACTATAGCGATCCTATTTAATTCGCGGAAACAAAACTGAGGCACAACAAGGGATTCAGTCCAATATTCCTTCAGCAACTAATTCGGATTGCTATGCGCCATAGATCTATCAACATTGGTCACGATAGACATCAATTTTTTTGGCCTAACACTATCGGAGATATTTCCTGATGCTTCCCACAAGCTTAACTGGGCTAACGGGTTTTGAGATGTAGTCGTCAGCACCCGCTGCGATACATTTTTCCCGATCACCTTGCATCGCTAGTGCTGTTACCGCGAGAATGGGAATACTTTTTCCTCGCTCATCAGTTCGGATTCGACGAATGGCTTCAAGCCCGTCTAAATCAGGCATTTGAATATCCATTAGGATAAGCTCGACAGGCTGAGTCCGACTTATTTGAACTGCCTCATATCCATTGCGGGCAACCATAACATCAAATCCCTTAAGATCCAAATAAGCTTTAAGCGTCTCTAGGTTATCAGCGTTATCTTCTACTAGTAAAATAGTTGCTCTATTGGGTACTGGTTGTGATTGTGTCGTTAAGTCTAATGGTAATGATGAAGGTGGGCTAAGTTTGGAAATTTCGCTTGGTAAGCAGGTTGGTTTCCAAGGAAGAGTTACGGAGAAGCAGCTTCCTTGTCCTAGAGTGCTTTTAACTGTGACTGTACCTTGATGAAGTTCAACAATTCGTCGCACCAAAGCTAGACCTAATCCTGTTCCTGAATATCGTTTAGCAAGACTACTATCAACTTGTACAAAGGGCTTAAATAGGTTATCGACCTGCTCAGGAGCAATTCCAATGCCAGTATCGGTCACTTCAAAAATCATGAGTTGCTTTGTGCTATCACTCTTCACGTTAAGCTCCACAGAACCTCCTCTTGGCGTAAATTTGACTGCATTACTCAACAGATTAATTAACATCTGTCGGATCAGTCGCTCATCTATTTCAATGTACTCCGAATATGTGGGATGGATATTGATATTGAAGCTAAGACTGACTTGCTTTTTATATGCTTGTAGTTGGATAAAGGGTTTTGTATTGCCACAAACTCGGTCAATAGATACAGCTTTGATCTGCAGGTTCAGTTCTCCAGATTCGATCTTAGCTAGATCAAGAATGTCATTAATGAGTTCGAGTAAGTGCTTTCCATTCCTTTGGATAGTGGCCACAGCTCGATTTTGTTGTTCTGTGAGATCGCCATGGACTTTTTCTTGTAGTACTTCAGATAATCCTAAAACGGAGTTTAAAGGGGTTCGAAGTTCGTGGCTCATGTTCGCAATAAACTCATCTTTGAGTCGTGTCGAACGAGCGAGTTCTGTGTTCGCAACTGTTAATCTTTCATTGATTTTTCGAAGTTTAGATTCTGTTTGCTTGGATTGACTCACATCAAAAATTACACCTACAGTGTGGAGCACTGTACCCGTTCCATCAACCACTGTTCTACCTTGTTCTAATAGATGGTGGATTTCGTGAGTTTCAGGGTTGCATATTCGGTATTCAATTTGGAAAGGAGTGCGATTGGCAATTGCATTTTGTAAGGCTTGAACGACGATCTTACGATCTTCATGTACAATTAATGGCTCTAGAAGACAAATGCTCCCTCTTAGGTTTAAGTCTTCTCGCTTGATATTGAGTTTTGCTATAAGCTGTCCATTCAGAATGCAAAATTCATAACTTTGCTCTGGAAATAAGTTATAAACAATGCCAGGCAAGTTTTCCGCCAAAGTCCTATATGAAAGCTCACTTTCTTTTATTTCTGATTCAATACGTTTACGCTCATTAATGTCTTCAATAACTGCAAGATCACTAACTATATTGCCTTTAGTATCGAATAGCATTGATACCGTTATGTTAACCCATTGCACTCGCCCATCTTTGCAAAGATAACGGATTTCACTAACAATAGAAGATCGACGACCTTGATGAAACTCTGACAAAGCTTCCGTATTTATATCTCTGTCATCAGGATGAACAATATCTCTCCAATTCATTTGTAGGAGTTCAGAGGGAGAATATCCAAGCATGTCGCAGAAGCGGTGATTGACATTCAAGTATTTTCCTGCATAATCACATTGACTAATCCCAACGGCAGCTTGCTCAAATAAGCTGCGGTAGCGCATTTCGCTCTCTGTCAGTGCAGATGTACGTTGGAGAACTCGAGATTCAAGCTCTTGATTAAGTCTCTGGAGTGCAAACTCAGCTTGTTTGCGATCGCTTATATCAACGCCCACTGAGGTGAAAAACCAACATCTTTTAAGCTGATCCCAACGAGACTTAATCGTGTCTGCAATCCAGCAGGTCGAACCATCTGGACGGCGAAATCGATATTCTATTGTGGTAGGTTTCTCCGTTTTAACCGCCTCTATGATACGTGGGTAGACTTTTCTAAAGTCTTTAGGCAAGACATTTGAACGCCAGACATCGAAAGATAACTGACCTGGAGGATAACCAAATATCTTTTGGCATGACTCAGAGTCATATACCGTTTCCCAAGTGCCGTCTTCGGAGAATTGATAATATCCGATAGAAGCCCCAGCACTATCAAGTACAGCATTTAGCGTTGCTTCGTTGTCTCGCAGTGCTTCTTCAACCAGCTTTTGCTCGGTAATGTCTGTGTTGGTTCCGGCTAGACGATAAGTTTCTCCAAATCGATTTTTAATTGGAAAGATTCGATTCCAAATCCAGCGAATCGAACCATCTGGAAGAATCAATCTATATTCTAAAGGCTCAAATTGTTCGGCTCGGCAAGCCTTTTCATGAAGCTTAGCAACTTTTTCATAGTCGTCAGGATGGATAAAGCTGAGCCAACGTTGAGAATCATCAAATGCTTCTTGCAAAGGAGTTTGGTAGAGTTCTTCCCACGCAGGACTGACATAAATCGTCTGACTGCCATCAATCGACTTGAGGAAAAATACATCCTGAGAGTTGTCGAGAATTTGTTTGAGCTGAGCTTCGCTTTCTTGCAGTTTAGTTTCAAGCTGCTTGCGTTGGCTGATGTCGGCAATATAACCAACTGCACGGTTGAGATTGCCTTCTCGATCTTTAAAAAATTGAGCACAATCCTCAATCCAGAGATAATATCCATCTCGATGACGCCATCGATACTGAACATATAGATTTTTACGATATTTAAGGCACTCTGCAGTGACGAGTTTTATGTGCTCTATGTCATCTGGATGAACTCTTTCTAACCAATCAGCAAGAGATCGAACCATTTCAGATGAACTGTATCCAAACAATTGCTGGGTGTTACTTCCCCATGTTTGTTCGTCTGAGATAGCATCCCATTCATAAAGAACCTGTCTAGAAGCTTCCTGGGCTGCATGATAGCGATTTTGCCACTCTACCAATACATTGATATAAGCATCTTGCTTTGTTTCTGCTTTCTTCTGTTCTGTAATATTCCGCGTTATACAAAGAAACGATGCTAAGGCTCCATCTGATTCATATTCCGGAACAATGCGGGCTTGCAACCAAGTTGGGTAAGGGTGTGTCGAGAGCTTATATGTAATTTGTCCTTCTTTTCCTGTTTTATTGATTTGTTGAATCGCTTCTTTCCATATAGGAATAGACTCAGTGATGAAGGGTGAAATAGAAAAGTGTTGCCCTACTAAACTTTCAGCCGATGTCTTAAGACTTTTTGCGACCGCTGCATTGACATATTGGTAATGAAGCTTGTGATCTAATCTAAAAATCTCATCTGGAGCACTGTCGAGTACGATTTTTAACTCGTTTCGCTGTCGGTTTAACACGGCTATATTTTGGCTATGGCGGATGGCGATCGCCACTTGGATAGAGAGTTGTTTCAATAGATCTACTTCGTTCGGGTGCCAGTTACGGGGGGCACTAGATTCGCTCCCACTCACTACCCCCCATAGGTGATTGTCAATCACTACTGGAACCAGGATTTTTGCTCTGATTCCTAAGCGCTCTAGTAATGCTAGATGGCAAGGCGCTAGGTTTTCTGTGTAGATGTCTGAAACGACCCGCACTCGTCCTTGAGCATAGTGCTGAGCCAAAACTGAATCAAAGCAGGGGTCTTGAATATCTTCACTTTTAAATGAGGGCAAATTGTCGAGCACAGACTCAGCAACAACCTGAAACCTTCCTTCATCTAGGATGCGATAGATAGAAACGCGATCGCATCCTAGAAACTGTTGAACCTCTACGACCGTGGCGTGTAGAATATCGGTCAGATTTAGAGATTCATGAATACGTGTAGAAATCGCTGTTAAAAGCTGTGCTTGATTGGCGGATTTGAATGACTTGTTGAGTTTAATCAACCTGAAGATAGCTGAGTAGGTCAGTACTCCTTTGAATTGACCTTCATCATCAAGCACGGCTAAAAACTGCTCATGCTGATCCTGAAAGCGCTTTAGGACAACATCAGGATATGCCAGCTCTGCTTGGCTTAACACAACGGATGGAAACTCAACGACTTCTGCCAGTGTTTTATCCGCGAGCGAACTTCCACCCATAACCCACTGCATGACCTCGCGCTCGGAAAATAACCCAATCAGGTTATTCCCATCAATAACAGCGCAGCAGGCTGCTCGATAATCAGCATGGGAAGTCGACAGGGTAGCATCTGAGCCATCAATGGGTTTGATGTTGAGAACCGTATTCAGCCGCTCAATCACCTCTGTAACTGAGCAACTCGACGCAACCGTCATTAGGGGTGTGGCGATCGCCTTGTCTAATTCAGGCATTGCAAAACAAGTACAGAAAGAATCCATCAGTTTTAAGCCCATCAACTTCAGATACTACCTAAGCTCACATTAAGTTCATGCGAACTCAATTGGATATAACTACTCGATCCTGAGCTACGCTTTTTATCTTTACTCAACTCTAAAGTAAATTTCTATGTATTTTCCTAAAAAAAAAGATAAATGAGAACTCAGTATTTCCCGATATATGTTTCTTTTTATACTTTAATGCTTGGAGAAAGTACTTAAAAGATAGGAATTCTCTCAAGAATTTAGGAAATTACATCGTTATTGAGACGTGGCTTCATTCGATACTTTCGAAATGTAAAGCTTTGGAGCAATGACAATGGTTAAGTTCAACGAAATAAAAGGTAACAGCCAAGCCAACCGTTTAAGAGGAACCAGGCAAAAAGAGAGAGTATTTGGCTTTGGTGGTGATGACATCCTCAAAGGTCAAGCCAACGACGACATTCTGCTTGGGCAAATTGGTGATGACTTGTTAAATGGCGGCAGCGGAAAAGATACTCTCATCGGGAAAAGAGGTGATGATGTTCTCAAAGGACGCAAAGGCAAAGATGTCCTCAAGGGCGGCAAAGGAGAAGATGTTCTCAAGGGCGGCAAAGGCAAAGATGTCCTCAAGGGGGGGGCTGGTGATGATCGGCTTAAGGGGGGTAGAGGCAAAGATACTCTCAAAGGCGGTAACGGCGACGACACTTACATTGTCACTGACGTCCTCGATAAGCTTCGAGAGCGGACAGGGCAAGGCATTGACACTGTCCGCTCTCGCGTCAGCCATACCCTAGGAGCAAACTTTGAAAACCTCAATCTAATCGGTAACCGATCTCTCAACGGAACAGGCAATCAGTTAGATAACACCATTAACGGCAATCGGGCTAACAACATCATTGATGGTGGAGTTGGCGCAGACATTATGACCGGAGGTGCTGGTGATGATCTTTATATGGTCGATAACGCCAACGACATTGTGATTGAGCTAAGTGGTCAAGGTATAGACACGGTTATGACAACGGTAGCCAACTATGCTCTGCCAGAAAACGTTGAATTTATCCAATACATCGGTACAGAAGACTTCACGTTTTCAGGGGGTGATACTGACAATACCGTCAATGGAGGAGAAGGTAATGACGAGGTTAATGGGGGAGAGGGTGCAGATAATCTCGATGGCGGCAGTGGAGATGACATCATCGATGGTGGAGCTGGAAACGATACTCTAGCTGGAGGCAGCGGCGACGATATCCTAAGTGGCGGTATCGGAGATGACACACTTGATGGCGGTATCGGAGATGACACACTTGATGGCGAGGCCGGAAATGACACCTTGTTAGGCAATAGTGGCAACGACATTCTCAATGGTGGGAACGGAAATGATCTGCTCGATGGAGGAGCAGGAGCCGATACGATGCTGGGAGGGTTAGGAAATGACATTTACATGGTCGATCAACTTGGAGATGTTGTCGAAGAGGCCGTAGATGCTGGCACCGATCTTGTGCGTTCTCTAATTAGCTATGTCTTGCCAGACAATGTCGAAAACTTAGAGCTGATAGGCGCAGAAGATATTGACGGGACTGGAAATGAATTAGCCAACATTATTACCGGAAATGATGGGAACAACATCATAGAAGGATTAGATGGCAATGACACGCTAGTCGGCGGTGATGGAGATGACACTCTCATTGGAGGGCTGGGTCAAGATACTCTCACCGGAGGTCAGGGAAGCGACTCATTCGCAGTGGGACTTTTGGGCGAAGACATCATTACAGATTTCAACCCTGAAGAAGACATAATCTTGTTGAATCAAGGCGATATAGGTTTGACGGGTCTACTTGGTGGACTGTTGAATCCTAATAATTTTAGTGTTGTAGGCTCAGATACAGCAGCAGATCTTAATCTGCTTGGAACAGAAATTGTCTACAGTTCAGGCAGTGGCAATCTTTCCTACGATGCCAATGGCATTTTGCCAGGACTAGGACCAAATGGAGGAGTGCTCACAACCTTGAATGACGTATCTGGAACACCTCCACTCCTAACATCTCAGAATTTTATCATTGACTCCATTACTTGATCATTGATTTCTCTTTTATTGAGAGAGAACTGTGCAACCCATAAGCATTCTAAGAAATTGCTGTTTGAGCTGGGCTTCCAATCAATATTGCATTGAATTTCGTTAATCTATGCTCTGCAATATGGAAGCTCAGGCTATTCAACTTGCCATCGCATTCCGGGGATTTTAACTATTCAAGGAATGAAATTTAGCTCATCAGGAGAATGTCACCTTTGCAGATCCACACAGTTGGTATTAAAGCAACGCGGTAGCTGAAAGCCTATAAATAAGATGCTCCATGGATGAGTGAAAACATTCAGTTGCAATCCTGGTATGCTGCCTAGCTCATCATTAAAAAGGAAGAAGGTTGAGCAATCAAATGAAGTTTTGCTTCCTAAGTGAAGCGTTTGATTACCGTTAACAGTCTACATAGATTTCATTGCACCCACAGACAGGAGAATCGCATATGTCAGCATCACAATCGACTCTAAAGAAAGTTCTTGTTGTTGAAGATGAACTCCAAGTTCGAGAAAATATTGCTGAAATTTTAGGCTTTGAAGGATTTTATAGAACAACAGCAGAAAATGGCCGAATTGGATTGCAAATGGCGAAAGAAGAAATACCTGATTTGATCTTATGCGATGTGATGATGCCCGAACTTGATGGATATGAGTTTGTGCAAGCGATTCGTAGCGATCCCCAAACAACCAATATTCCGATTATTTTACTAACGGCTAAAGCGGAACGCACTGATTTTCGCCAAGGAATGGAATTAGGGGCTGACGACTATTTAACTAAGCCTTTTACCCTACCAGAACTTAGACAAGCAATCGATACCCAATTGAGAAAGAAGTCGATGATTGCTGAAAAGAATCAGAAGAAATTTGACCAGATGTGTAATACCATTACGCTGTCTTTACCGAATGAGTTGCATGTGCCCTTGCAAAATATTATTGGGGCATCAGGGTTATTAATTGAAGATTGGTCAGAAACTCCTGATGAAGAAAAGTTAGAACTGATAGAAGCTGTGCACTCATCTAGTCAGCAACTCTATCGTTTGACCCAAAACTTTTTGCTATATGCAAGCTTAGAGGCTACTCTGGCAAATCCGAAGAAAATGGAAGAGTTCCAAAAAAAATCGTCTCGAACAAAACTTAAAGAAGATGTGGAGCATGCTGTGTATCTAGAAGCTGAAGTAATGCAGCGCACACATGATTTACAGCTCGACGTTCAAGAGGCAGTAGTTCGAATTTCAGCCAGTAGTCTTAAAAAAGTTGTTAGAGAAATACTCAATAATGCATTTAAATTTTCTCAACCCGGTTCTAAAATCCATGTTATCGGCCTTTCTGGGTTTAACTCTTACATGCTTCATATTATTGATCACGGTCTTGGTATGAATGCAGAACAAATTGCTAATCTAGATGCCTATGTGCAATTCAATCAGAAAATTCATGAGCTCAGTGGAGCTGGATTAGGATTAGCTGTTTCTAAAAAAATTGTTGAACTTCACGGAGGAAATCTCATTGTTGAGAGTGAATTTAATAGACAAACAAGCATTAGAATCACATTGCCAATACTATCAGATTAGGTCAAAAAAGATTTGACTTAAAATTCAATTTTAGACATGTAAATAGTTCTAAGGGTCAGGCTAAAATCGAAATCAAGAGATTATACGGAGGTTTCTGTATAAAGTTTGACTGGTTTTGTTTTCTTCTAGATAGTTCGCGAAACTATTTAATGTCTCGCAAGCTACTACGTAAGTATCGCAGCTATGAAGAGCTTGATTCACTTGTAGCTACCTACTTGTCTAATTAGAATGCTTCACTCACTACACAGTTTAAATGTGAGCATCAAGAGGTTTATTATGATAGATTTGCTTCAGGCTTTATTAGACTCGAGAGGATTTATTCCTCATGGTCATTGTTATCTTTGGAAGCCAGGACTAGTTTGGCTACATGTAATTTCTGATAGTGTTATTGCAGGGTCTTATTTTTCAATTCCTTGTTCACTAATTTATTTTGTTTCTAAGCGAAACGATGTTCCGTATAAGTGGATTTTTCTGCTATTTGGAGCTTTCATCGTTGCATGTGGGACTGGACATCTCATGGATGTTTGGACACTTTGGCATCCGACCTATTGGCTTTCAGGTGTGATCAGAGCGATAACTGCTCTAATTTCGATGATTACAGCGATGGAGCTTATTCCTGTAATTCCGAGAGTTTTAGCTTTGCCTAGCCCTGCCGAACTAGAAGAAACCAATAAAAACTTGGAGCAGGCTCTCCGAAAATTGAAAGAAGCGCAAGCTCAATTAATTCAGAACAAGATTAAGTTAGCTAAGGCCGAGACCTTGCAACAAAGTAAGGATAGATTTCGCTCATTGTTACAAAATTCGTCTAATATTATTGCCACATTAAAACCAAATGGAAAAATCGACTACGTCAGTCCTTCTCTGACTCATATTCTTGGACATCAATCTGATGAATGGGTCACTAAAAACTTTACTGAACTTGTATATCTCGACGACCAAACTTCTGCTCAAGAATTCCTTAATCATGCTCTTCAAAGTCCTACTCTTGATGTCACGGCAGAATTTCGTCTGTATCACTCTAATGGCTCTTGGCGAGATTTTGAGGCGATCGCCAAAAACCTAATTAATGAACCTAACGTTGCGGGAATTGTAATCACATATCGAGATATTACTGAACGAAAGCAAGCTGAAGCCGATATGCGACAAGCCCTTAGTAAAGAACGGGATCTAAATGGATTAAAATCACGTTTTATTTCAATGGCATCTCATGAATTTAGAACACCTTTAGCTATCATGTCATCTTCCATTGGTATTTTGGAAGACTATGGATCTCGGCTTGACGATGACCAAAGGCAGAAACAGTTTCAGCACGCTCAAAAGTCAATTTATCAAATTACTCAATTGCTAGATGATCTCTTAACAATGAATCGAGCAGAAGCCGATAAATTGGTATTTAATCCAGCACCATTCGACATCATTCAGTTTTGTCATAGCTTGACAGAAGAAATTCAACTGAGTACTCCGCATCACACTATTCATCTATCTGTAACTGAAAAACGCGAGTCTTCTAGTGGAGAATGGCCTTATCTGGATAAAAAATTACTTCGAAGAATTTTGACTAACCTCTTATCTAATGCGACCAAATATTCACCTGAAGGCAGCACAGTTTTGTTTGAGTTAGCACTCGAAAAAACTACAGTGATTTTGAATATTAAAGATGAAGGTATTGGTATTCCTGACGAAGATCAAGAACGTTTATTTGAGGCATTTCATCGAGCTAATAATGTGGGTACAATTCCTGGCACTGGTTTAGGGTTAGCCATCGTACAAAAATGTGTAGAGCAGCATAACGGCAGTATTACTGTGAACAGCGCTATAGGTGCTGGCACAACCTTTACAATTATCCTACCTGTCAAAGGAGCCAAGAATATTCCGATAATTTAGATAAACCTCTGAGAAATTCACGCTAGTTTCACAAGCTGTTTTAACTTATGACGCAGACGTTAGGGAGCAAGTATGAAGGCATTTTGGCGACTATTCCCTGACGTGAATGTAAAAACAGGCTCTCTTAGCCTACATTCCGCAGGTTGACAAATAATTAACCAGAGGTATTGTAATAGCGCTCAACCAGTAGCCCCAAGAGGTGAATCATCAGATGAGGGCTAAGGCTTCGACGCATTGCGGCTTTTTGACAAAGCCACTACGGGCAAAGAAGAGGGGGTCTGTGAGGAAGCGAAACCCGCGTTCTCCCCTTTGTTGACCTTTGTATTCGCTCGACGATGATCTCTCGAATAGCCACGACACAGCCGAATCGGGGTCGGTTCTGCTGAGGGTTTCGCTGGGCACTCCGACCTTGATGCCCCGTCTGATTCACCCTCAGAAACGCTCGGATACTGACCCGTTACCGAAATCGAGGTGGCATCGAGATGACGCGGCTGACTATCAAGTGCAAATCGGTTGACCCCCTGCAGGGCTTACGTGCATAAAAAATGAAGTGGAGCCCACCTCGTAGAGGTCATACAAGACACGACCGAAGCGGTTCTCCTTTAGGTGATGGGCCTCGACTTCCTCTCCCAGCAAGTGAGAGACAGCTTTACTCTCGAAAAACTCACTGTAGCGAAGCGTGCCGCAGGGTTACAGATACAACGGCGCACTCAGAAAGCCCAGCGCGTTCAAAATCATCGTTTTTACCACTTGTCCGGCACTGACATGCTCTAAGCAATGGGGCTCAATCTGTTCGTCCGTCAGCTCAACCAGGCTGAGTTCATCGATAAGTCCGGCGACTAAACCCAGATGGTCTAAACTCTCAATCTGCAAGGCTAGATGCCACCGCTTGAGGAAACGTTCTCTAGCCTAGAACGCCTCACATCTTTTATTCCCTATCAACCTGCGGAATGGAGGCTTGAGTAGCAATATCCACTCTTTTCTATGAAAAATTATAGAATTCGGATAATTTTACGCAATTTTTATATCAATATTGATTAGGATTAGGAAAATCAGCGGAGCCCTTACTACAAGGTAGTTGAGCGATCGCCAAAATTCCTCTCACCAGACAATCCCGTAGGTTGGGTAGAGCAACGCGAAACCCAACACACTGAATCATGAATTTACATAAATAACTTGGCTATGGTCGTGCAGATAGCAAAGCCTTTGCCGTAAAAATCTGTGGACATCTCACCGCCTTGGGCGATCGCTCTCCAGTTTTTGCAGAGGCGATCGCCAAAATTCCTCTCACCAGACAATTTTGTAGGTTGGATTGAGCAACAAGAAACTCCGCATCTTGAGCATGATTGACATGAATAATTTGGTTGTGGTGGGTTTCATCTTGCAATGCAACCTACATCAACTCAAAGCAAGTACTCAGTAGATGTTCCGAAAAAAATAATTTTTCACAGGATCGATTAGGTGTGTAATAGAACTTATACACGAATCCTTTCTCTTCTCTAAAGAGACTGTTTCTCGAAGTGTACTGGAGCTGTCCAGAAATTCCAAATAATTTGATGCAGCATAGATTTCCTAAAAGAAGAACCCAATGATAAGTGTCTTCAAAAAAGTTTTCTATCTGGTCATACATGATGGGTATCTGGACTTGGATATCAGGGTAAGCGCAAGAAAAAAGGGTCTGTGACATGCTAGGGGTATCCCATTACTGCCCCCCTGCGAGTTCCCATGAGCCAAGGCTTTGCTCCCAATGAAGAGACCGCTAAATCGGGTCAGACCAAGCCGCCCTTGTGCGCAGCCACTGATGCCGCCTCAATTCAACAGCAGTGGCAATCGCAATTTGCTGAGCTAGAAGACCCACGCGGCAGTCAGGGAGTCGAGCATCCATTTTTGAGCATTGTGATGATAGCGATTTTGGCTGTCATCGGCGGCGCAACGGGATGGGAGGACATCGAGACCTACGCCGAGAGCCATGAAGTTTGGCTGAGCACGCTGTTGGCGTTACCGAACGGCGTGCCCCATGCCGATACATACCGTCGGCTGTTTGAGCGGATGGCCCCCGATGCCCTAGAGCGTTGCTTTATGGGTTGGGTCAAGCAGATTGTTGAGGGCAGTGGTGCCCAGGTGATTCCGATTGATGGCAAAACGATCAAAGGCTCGTATGACCGCAATCACAAGCAATCGGCGCTCCACGTCGTCAGTGCTTGGGCCAGCGAACATCGGCTGTTGCTGGGGCAAGTCAAAGTCGCGTCCAAGAGCAATGAGATCACCGCTATACCCGCGTTACTTAAACTCCTGGATATCAGCGGCTGCATTATTACCCTCGATGCCATGGGCACCCAGAAGGAGATTGCCCGTGAGATCATTGGGCACGGGGCCGATTACGTCCTTTGCCTGAAGGCGAATCACCCCACCCTGTGGGCCAATGTCACGGCCTGGTTTGAGCAGGCTGAGGCCGTCAACTGTGCCGGTCTAGAGCACAGTTATGACGTTCGGGTAGAGTCAGGTCATCATCGGCGGGAGCATCGGCAGGTATGGGCTGTACCGGTCACGGCCATGGGAGACCTGCACCAAATCGAGCAATGGGCGGGGCTCAAAACCATCGTCATGGTGAAACGGGTTCGACACCTCTGGAACAAGATCACCCGAGAGACGATGGTTTATCTCACGTCGTTGCCCTGTGCTGCTGCGGTCATTGGTCGGGCGATTCGAACCCATTGGGGAATCGAAAACCAACTCCACTGGGTGCTCGATGTCACCTGGGGCGAGGATAAGTCTCGCATTCGACGGGGCCATGGAGGCGAGAATATGGCGCTTCTAAGGCGCTTGGCCATCAGTGTGCTGAACCGAGAAACCTCTAAACGGCGCAGTCTTAAACAAAAGGCGAAGCGAGCTTCAATGAGTCCTGACTACATGCTCACTGTCCTTGCCGCTGGTCTGGCAACTTAGCACAATTCCTCGATGCTTTTCTTGCGCTTACCCTGGGTGCTCATCCACTCCATCACATTACTATGTACCCAGGCACTTCTATTTGCAAGGTCATGAGGAATGCTATTGGTGCCAAAGACGGAACTTGCTTAAGGAAGATAGGTTTTTGACTTCACAACACTCTATAGAGAAAAAGATTCAATCGAATTTTATAAAACTCAAAGTAATATTTCAAGAAATACCTGATATGAGGACTTGCTTAAGAAATGAACAAGCTCATATTAGAAATGAAATCCATGAGAAACGTAAACTAGTCTTAAAACTGGTAGAAGAAAGAGATTGGCTTTATCAGCAAGAAGAAGAAGAAAAGTTAAAACTAAATAAGGCGGAGAAGGAAGCAAGCTTAAAAAACTCTCGAAGGGAAACTAGGCTTAAGAAATTGCGCCGCACTCAGAAAATTCTTGATTCAGAGCTAAGAAAAGAACTCTCTAAAAATAGAAGCCTCGAAAATGAAATAAAAAGTTTAAGGATAAATTATCAAG
>CAKZMO010000608.1 GCA_937128595.1 uncultured cyanobacterium
GAAATGTGTGGAAGTCACGGGTCATTGCCAAAGCCGAGGCGGTGAGATTCTTGCGGACGGCAGCGGGTGCACCTTCCCCGTAGCTGAAACCGTTCAGAAAGATACCAGCTTCATTACCTTCATTTTCCCAGTAGCGCCCTGGCGGAAATGGGCGATACGCATAGGTGATGAAGTAATCCTCACCGAAACGGACGATGCGAGCATCTTCTACACATCCATAGTCAGGGCCGTTGGGATTAGGGCTAAATACAGGACGATCTGAAGCGCGGTAAAACCTGACGCCATCAGAACTGGTTGCCAAGCCAAAGTGGATGTAATGTTCGGCATCATCGCCTGCTGCACGATAAAGCAGATAGAATGTCCCATCCTCGTACCATGCACCGGGATTGGTCGTGACCAGACTTTCCCAGTCACTTGCAGGATGCGGCGAGAGTATCGGGTTCTCTGAATGTTTATGGAATTTCATCGTTTATATTGTTCCTTCTTCAAGTCAGTGTTACTAGCAAAATATTGTCAATCAACAGGTATTTCCTATCCTTTGACCGCACCACTGGCGATACCCGAAATGATGTACCGCTGCAAGAAAATGAACATTACGATCATAGGTAGTGCAATGATGATAATTGCTGCCGATAGTAGTGTCCATTCATTACCGTACTGACCGAAAAACACATACAAACCCGATGTCACCGGACGTTTGGATGGGTCAGACAGATACAGAAATGGATTGACAAAATCATTCCATGTATTGATAGCGGAGAGCGTAACGACGGTAGCAATTGCCGGTGCCATCAATGGCATCAGAATTGCAAAGACAAAACGGAAATACCCACAACCATCAACGGATGCCGCTTCATCCAAATCGCGGGGTACGCTGCGGATAAAACCGACAAAAATAACAATAGCTAATGGGAGGCTGAGAGCGGTCTTCAACATGATATAGCCAATCCGCGTGTTCATCAGTTGCAGGTAGTCCATTAGAAAGACTGTCGGAACCAGACTCAGCGGTAGGAATAACCCGGCAGTGAACACCACATATAGCATGCGATGATAGCGGATGTGGCGGCGTGAGATAGGATATGCTACCAGAATGCCGATAATGACAGTGCATGCACATACAATCGCTGTATAGATGACACTGTTAAGAAAGAGCTGTTGCATGTTGGCTCTTTCCCAGGCATCAATAAAATTCGTAAGTTCAAATTGCTGTGCCAGGCCAATCGGGTCTCGAACATACTCACGCGATTCCTTAAATGCAATGTTCACAATGAACATCAAAGGCACAATGATAAACAATGACATCAATAGTAAGACGCTATGGGCACCCAGGCGTTGTGACATCTTATTCATTCCAGATACCTTTCACTACGGCTGAGATACCACTGCACGGCGACGATGACGACGAACATCAAACCAAAATGAAGTACAGAGAGTGCGGCAGAGTAGCCATGATTCGGCATACTGCCACCTGTTGAACCCGTTAGTTCCTGGAAGACTTTCAAGCTCAAGGTAGTCGTCGCTTGTGCTGGGCCACCACTCGTGGTGATCAAAATGACCTGGAACAACTTCAAACTACCAATCAGGCTTAGCAAAATGTTGATGGTCACAGCAGGCCTCAGAAGTGGCAGGGTGATGTATGTAAACTGCTGCATCGGGCTGGCACCGTCAATGCTGGCTGCTTCATACATCTCTTCAGGAATGCTCTGCAAACCGGCGATGTAAATTACCATCGCATACCCGACAGACGCCCAAACTTGAATCAAGATCACCAAATATAATGCAATATCGGGTTCACCAAGGAGGCCACTCTTAGCATCAAAATTGCCCAAAAACTCGTTGACGGGCCCAAATATTGGATTCAATATGAGTCGCCAGCTCAAGCCGATGACAATGACACCTAGTATCGTGGGCATAAAGATGATCATACGATAGAAGTTACGGAAGCGTATCTTCATATTCACTAAAACGGCTAGAAAGAGTGCACTACCGTTTTGAATACTGGTAACACCTATAGCGAAGATGATCGACTTGACGATGGCATCTTGAATCTCGCCCCAGTCGGATGTAAATGCCCGAACATAATGGTCAAACCCAATCCAGTTGATATGGTCGACATTACCCAGGTAATCGGTAAAGGAAAAGAATAGGTTACCAATAGCCGGTATCAGGACAAACAGTGTAAATAAAACCGTTGCCGGTAAGATCGCAAGGTGTGCAGGTGAAATTGAAAAGCGTGGCCTTTTGGGTTTAGCCTGATCAATTGGCAGTTGATGGGTGACGGAAGTTTCCATAATTGGTTTCCTGGAATTTAAAAAGGGGGGTGGAGAGCTAGTCAAAGCCCTCCACTCTTACTCGGATCATAGTCAGGTAGTGTTATTCTTGCCAGTTATCCTGGCTTGCTATGAGCTTGTCTTGCATTGCGTTGGCGACTTCCTGTGGTGTCATATCACCCAGGATCATGCTGATGAAGTTGGGTGCATTGCTGTAATCACCACCGTGTATACGGATGTCTTCCCACACCGGTATCTGCGGTGTTGCGGCGAAGAATTCAGCGGTAGTGCGTGCAGTAGTGCCCGAAAGCTCAATGTCAGACTGTGCCGGGATTAAGCCAGAGACATCAATGAACATCTGGTACACGTCTGGGCGGGAGAAGAACTCAAGGAAGAGGTGAGCTTCTTCTATATTGGGTGAGTCAGCGTTGATTAGCCAACCCGTTGCCATTTTCGTGGTCAGGACGTTGTTGACTTCCTCATCATCAGTCACAGGCAATGCGAAAACGCCAACTTCAAATTCCGGCTCTGCGTTGTCGATTGCACCAGCCTGCCAGGAACCATCAATCATCATAGCACCTGTCTCAGTCACGAACAAAGTAATGACCGTATCGTATGGTGTGCCGGATGCAAAATCCTGGAAATATGGACTGAGTTCATCTACACGCTCAACCACATTTACCCATGGCCCCTCAGCAAATGTCGCATCACCAGCACGCAGATCTACGTAGAAATTCGGATTTTCTGCGCGTACTAGCGGACCTTCCAGGGCATTAAGGATCATATTTACAGGCCAGTTATCAGCACCACCGAGGATAACCGGGTCGTAGCCTGCATCTTGGATAGTTTGTGATACCTCCAAAAATTCTGACCAAGTTGTGGGAATATCAAGTTCTAGTTCCTCGAATATATCCACATTATAGAAAACAAGGTTGCCAACCAGGCCAGTCGGGATCAGATACGGAGCATCATCGTATGCACCTAGAGCGAGTACATCTTCAGAAAAGCTATCCAGGTAAGGTTGGTCAGTCAGCGGTAGCCATTGAGTACGCTGCACCTCATTTGCGACTTGCCCCTTGAACTCCCCGATGACGAGATCGACATCGTTACTGGTCATGCGGGCTGTCAGTAATTGGTTATAGTTGCCAGTTGTGACCGCTTCGTGTTGGATGGTGATATAAGGATACTCTTCCTCAAACATTGGAATGACTTCATCCCAGAAAGCAGCCCACTCAGGATTTTTCTCAATGATGCGTAGTGTGACATCTTCCTGCTCTTCATCTTGAGCAAGTGCAGTGCCACCGCTCACAAGCAGCAGTGATAGAGTCAACAGAACAAACGGAATTTTTTTCAGTAAGTTTTTCATCGTAGCTCCTTAAAATTAAGCAATTATCAGTCAGAAACGAGTAAGCAAGCGTCTTTTGGGTGAATATTTATTTTGCTTTCTCGCTGTCCAGTTAACTTATTTTATATTCATTTGCTCAATGAATGACTGAAAAAAGTTCAGTGTTTACGCGCTATAATATTTTCAGGCTAAACATGAAGGTCAACAATGATGGAAAAGAAAAAGATCACATTACGGGATGTGGCCGATCTAGCAAAGGTATCTATCGGCACGGCGTCGCAAGCGTTAAACAATAAAGGCGGTATGCTTCCTGAAACGAGAGAGCGGGTCATCCAGGCGGCAACACAACTTGGCTATAATCAACGTTTTTCGATAACAGAACCATCATCTGAGCGTGTTAACACCCTTATGGTCATCAAGCATGATAGCTATGACCGTCCTGGTATTGATCCATTCTATTTTCCAGTCATCGCCGGGATCGAAAAAGAGTGCCAGAAGTATCGTATCGGCATGATGTATGCAACCGTTGAAGTCGATCATCGTAATCGTGCCCATGGTATCCCTCAATCTGTCTTCAGCAATCAGATCGACGGTGTGGTGGTGGTTGGTGCCTTCTTGGATGACATGATTGCCCGGATTGGTGATTGGGTAAAGAAGCCCGTGATTCTAATTGATGCCTATGCCCCTGGGCGTGAGCATGACAGCATTGTGATGGATAACGAGATGGGGGCATACAAAGCTGTCCATCATCTCATTCGTAACGGACACAAACACATCGGCCTCATAGGTTATGAACCGAAGGCTCACCCCAGTGTGCAAGAACGCTATCGCGGTTACCTTCGAGCATTAGAGGGACATGGCATTACCGACACATACATTGAAAAAAGTTTACTCAAACGCGATGCTGCATATCGTGCGGTGCAGATTCTCTTGAAGAAGCACCCGGAAGTGACGGCTATTTTCGTCTGCAACGATAACGCCGCCATTGGTGCGATTAATGGTGCGGCGCATGTTGGCCGCAACGTGCCTCATGATCTATCAGTTGTCGGCTTTGATGACATCGATTTTGCACAGGAAATGGTCCCTCCTTTGACGACAGTGAATGTGGATAAAGTAGCGATGGGCGCGGTTGCGGTACGTCAGTTGCTGGCTCGCGCTGACAATCCAGATGAAGCGATCACCACCACAATCGTTCGTACTGAACTTGTAATTCGAGAGTCGGTCCGCAACCTAAGTAGAAAGAAGCACAATGACCGCACCTAATATCGTGCTGATTATGGTGGATCAATGGCGTGGCGATTGTTTGAGTATTGGCGGGCACCCAGTTGTGCATACGCCTACATTAGATCAACTTGCAATTAATGGCACACGCTTTAGACGGGCTTATTCAGCGAATCCGAGCTGTATTCCGGCAAGGGCATCACTTTATACCGGACTTACGGCAAGGTCTCATGGTCGCGTCGGTTATGAGGATGGCATACCCTGGGATTACCCCGTGA
>CAKZMO010000609.1 GCA_937128595.1 uncultured cyanobacterium
TATAGTGCTACGCGCTGATATAAAACCAACAGTTTATGGAGAAGCCGCGCGGTGCGCGGCTTCTCCATAAATATCTCTCCTAACCTATCTGCGCATTGCCATAACAAAGTCCCTTTCAACTCGACTCCAAAATTCGTCCCAGGCTCAGGTTAAAGACTCATCATCCCTTGCCAGCCAAAGAATACTGCCATTCCCAACACAATGGTCAGGAGAAGATTTTGGGTCAATCCACCTACAATGCCAGCGGCGATCGCCCCCGCGAGACGAGCATTCGTGAAGCTGACGTGGAGGACACCCTCATTCAGCAATACTTCAGGCACGATAATGGCCGTCAGCACCACAGGTGGTACGTAGCGCAATGAATGTAATACCCAAGGAGCCAGAGTAATCCGACTACTGGCAGCAAACATGATGTAACGAATCGAAAAAGTGGCGATCGCCATTCCAAAGATAATCAAGACTTCATTCATGTTCATGGTTCATCGAGTCAAAAAATCGTTCACTATAGGCTCCGGCAGCAATTCCAGCGATCGCCGCTACCATCAGGCCAAGCTTGTGGGGCAGTGGATAAGCCAACAGCGCCCCAATCCCCGCAACAACGACAGCGATTCCCATGGGCCAAGTCTTGAGATAAGGAATCACCATGCCGATAAATGTGACAGACATAGCAAAGTCCAACCCCCCCTCTGTGGCGTTGGGGATCATACGTCCGACGGTAATTCCAAGGACAGTACAAAGCTGCCAGTTGCTATACATGGTGACGGCTGCTCCCAGGTAATACCAATGCTTGTAGGGAGAGCGATCGCCCCTTTCATAGCGACGAATGGCGATCGCAAACGCTTCATCCGTTAGCCAAAAAGCCAACGGCACCTTCCAGCGCTGAGACAACTCCTTCACGTAGGGCACCAGGCTTACGGAATAGAGTAGATGACGCAAATTGACAACAAAAGCCGTCAGCACCACCAGCAATCCCCCTGTTCCCGCAGCGACCATACCCACTGCAATGAACTGAGAAGACCCGGCAAATACCAAAGCAGACATGGCAAGCGTTGCCGTTACTGACAAACCTGCCCCTATCGCCAAAGTACCAAAGATAATTCCAAACGGAATCGCGCCAATGACTAGGGGAATAATGTCGCGAGCCCCTGCCCAAAACTCAGAAGAGGGAGTCGTCCGGTGCGATCGCCCAGGTTTCGAAAGAGAAGGGAACCTTGAAGTGTTGTTTGACATAGCTGCCACAAATCGCCTCAATCCTACAGATCATCAGCTTATCGAGACAGCCGCGCTAAATCTTGTATGTTTTTGCACCCCGTGCGTATTGACCGGGGGTGATTCCCAACAGTTTTTTGAAGTGACGATGCAGATGGCTTTGGTCTGTAAAGCCAGTTTCTAAAGCAGCATCTGTAATTGACCATCCTGCTGTCAGCAGTTGCTTCGCTTGGTGCACCCGCACATGGTTGAGATAAGCGTGGGGAGGTAGACCTGTGTGTTTGCGAAAGGTTCTCAGCAGCCGTAATGGATTCAAATCCACGAGATGAGCAAGTTCATCAAGAGTCAGGTTTGCCTCGTAGTTAACCCTCAGGTAATCTTGTACTTGCTGAACGGCGTGCTGCTCCTTGCCGATTGACTTAACGAAAGGGCGATCGCTCGCATATCCCCTCACTAATTGAGCAAGACCCCAAAGAAAACGAGATTTTCGCTCTAAAAGCGACGGTGATGTTTCAAGGGTGCAATGAAGCGTGACAAGCTGCTGGTTTAGTTGTCTGTCCTGAATGACGGGTGATGAGAAATACGGTAATGATCCTGAGTGATCGGCCAATCCTTCCGCCACTTGCTGAAACCAATCCGCAGCAGGCAGCAGTGTGCGATACGTCCATCCCGTTTCTAAAACGGCTTGCCCCGTATGCATTTCTCCTGGATGGGTCACAACGACACTGCCCGCTGGAGCGACATGGGTTGTGCCGCGACAATCAAACTCCATTGCTCCAGACTCGACAATGGCGATGCCGAATCCTTCATGAGCATGACGCGAAAAGGCATAAGTGATGTAAGTTGCGCTCAGCATCTCTAGGTTGCACAATGCTGGGTCGCGCCAAAATTTGACCTGCTCTTTGGGAGGAATAGAACGGCTCATTGTTAGTTCAGAAGAAAAGACAGCTGATCCGCAGTATGAACAATAGGGCGATCGCCGTCTTGTATGTTTTTGCAACTCTCCATACAAACAATAGGGACATAGCATTGCTACGTCCCCAACTCATGAAAAACGAGAGAGAAAACGCTCAACGCGCTCTCAACCCAACTTACCCTTTACCAGAGAGCTGGAATCGCCTCCATTGGCGCAGTGGTCTCTACTGTGGTCTCGGTCTCCATCGTGGTCTCGGTCTCCATACTTTCAACAGTTTCAGCAGTCTCCATGCGACGAACAAGCTCAGCCACAGTTTCCGCAGGAATCAACACTTCGTCGATCGCATGGATCACGCCATTGCTAGCAGGCACATCTGCCATAATCACGCTAGCCTCGTTCACAGAAACTTCGTCAGGCTCAACCTCAACAGCGACTGGGCCATTAAGGGTCTCAACCACGCCTGATGCTAGATCGGTAGACATCACTTCACCGGGGACGACATGATAAGTGAGAATGTCGGTCAGCAAGTCGAGGTTGTCAGGCTCTAGCAACGCTTCTAAAGCTCCATCAGGCAGTGCAGCAAAGGCAGCATCAGTAGGAGCAAAGACGGTGAATGGGCCTTCGCCAGCAAGAGTATCAACTAGACCTGCAGCCTGAACCGCTTGCACCAATGTCTCGAAGTTGTCATTGCCAGCAGCAACATCGACAATCGTGCCGGGTGTCTGTGCAAGCAACTGTGTCTGAGACGACGAAATGTTGATAGAGTCAACCGTCTCAGATGAGGCTGGAGTGGTCGCAAAGGTACTTGCTGCACCGACGATGAGTGCGATCGCCAGAGACTTTTTGGGAGATAAGCGAATGTTCATCAATTATTATTCCTTCAACTGCAGTAAATTGTGGCTATAGGCACGTTTGTATTTTAAGAAATATTTAGCCTAGTTTACAAACGTACCCCTACTTCAACTGGAAAAAATCTATTTAGAGATAGATATAGACTTTGATTTTTCTCGGTGCGGGTGAGAGAACTGGCGAAAGAACTCTGGAACAGGATTGGCAAATTCTTCTAGATTTCCTAGACAGAAAACACGGTATTGCCACAAATTTCCTCTTGTTTTTCGTATCCCATCGCTAGAATGTGCTGGGCAAACCAAGAATCGTTAGGAACGTTCTCCAGCATAAGAATAGGACGACAGCGTTCTATCGTAGAAAGTGCGCCTCGCAGAGCTTGACCTTCGTAACGTTCTACGTCGAGCTGAATAACTGACACGTGGCGATCGGATGGTACAACATCGTCGATCGCCACTACGGGAATATCAATGGTTTTAGTCGTCGTCTTCCTTTTCTGAACGATGCTGCTGCCTCCGCCCGACGAACGCCCAAACTTGTCATTTACCTTCATCTCAGCCGTTCCTGCTGCTTCCCCAACGGCTGCGTTTGTAAGAATCACATTGGTAAGCTGGTTGATTTGAATCGTAATGGAAGCGCAGGCATAGTTTTCTGGATTCGGCTCGAAGGCCCATACTTTACCCTGGTCGCTACAGGCTCTTGCAAAGACGGGAATGAAATCTCCGAAATAAGTTCCAGCGTGAACGATATCGCCTTCTCCACAGTGGCTCGTGATATATAGAATCGTCTTTCGCTCAAAGACTTTGCCATTCATGATGCTGCGAGCGGCAGGACGATGCTTTGAGGAAAGCGGCACACAATAGCCTCCGTGCTTATTGTATGCGATGCAGCAGTGCATCACGGGGAATTGACGGTGGCGCATTTTCGTAAACCGAGGCTGCACCTGTACCGGAAGCTGACGCTTCGAGGCATCGTCCAAGCGAGCTGAAACCTTCGAGCCGATTTTCTTGAGAAGGTTTTTCATATCAATTCATGAGTTTCTAAGGGGGCGATCGCCTTACTGGTAGTACCAGTCGGGATGATCAATCAGTGGGTTATCGCCATTGATATTACCAGCATGATGGTAAGTGCAGGCCAGAAAATAGCCATAGGGCCACACCGTACTATTTCCAGGCATCTGAATTTGATCTCGAATGACGCCACAGCCGACTTCTGTACTCTCCCGCCAAATAATTTGAGTATAGTGACCACACACTCCCGTACAGGAGCCTGTGCTGTGGTTGTAGTCCGATCGCTCGTTGTCCCAACTCGTGACGCTGGACACTACGGGATCTACGACGCTCGGCTGACTGCCGACAGCCCAACCCAGATTTTCTCCTAAAGAGGCTCCGTTACCCTGCAAACCCGTGCGATCGCCAAACAGTCCTTCTCTCCACTCTCTTGGACTATGGCCTTGCGTCCCCTGGCTCTGATTAGCCCATTGCTGAGCAACTGCCGCTGCATCACAATTCCACGTGACAGCAGGTAAAGCCGCTAAGCCATTTGGAACGTATTGGTCGGCATCAAGTCGAGAGCGATTGTGCTCAAGGACAATCTGCTGCATTTCAGCACGAGTCAGCTCAGAAGTCTCTGTGGCGCAAGCAGGCAGGGGTACATCGCTAACCTGACCGCTGTATTGCCTGTAAAACTCGGCAGCAGTCATGTTCTCTGAACCAGTGGATTGAGCGATCGCACCGTGTTCAGCACTGGAAGAAGGTTGCTCGGTTGAACTTTGAGAAAGGGTAGATGAGCCAGGCTGGGCGCAGGCAACTACCGCGATGCAGCTTCCGCCTAGAAGGGCAATGAGAGAAACGAGTTTTGAGTTCATCGATATTAGGCAGGTTGTTTTGTGATCAAGAATTCCCGGACGAAGGCCAAATTATCGTTCAGCTAACGGTCTGAAAATTTAGCGTTCCTCAATGGGGGTTCTAAAAAACAGGCGTTGCACAGCATGGAATGATGCGGAAAGATTCAACTTATGGATGACCTGCTGTAGGGGTATCGCAATGCGATGCCCCTATCAAAATCATTCTTCGAATGTGCAACGCCTAAAAAACAAGACGGCAAGCTCAACCAGGATGTGCCGTCTTGAAGCGCGTTTAGA
>CAKZMO010000610.1 GCA_937128595.1 uncultured cyanobacterium
TCTGCGATGCCTGCGGAATTATCAGAAATTTGCGGAGGATGAGAAGCCACGAGAGGCGTCAGTGCTGTTTCATCCAGGGTGTTGCTTGGAATTGGGTCTAGCGTGTCAGGGATAGAGCTCGATGAGAGAGCAATTTCCTCTTTGCGTCCACAGGGGGGAAGGAGTGAAGAGGAATCGGTGACCGGATCTTCCTGGAGCGGAAGCAATGTGCGATCTGAAATGGTCGATTGAGCAGAGTTCAACGAATTTGGCATGGGGGGCTACTCCAAAGTGATGTTTCTAATTGAACTATTTGTCCAAACGAAACTGCCTTATGCAACTTCAACTCGGAGACTGACCATTCCAAACATGAGCTGACTACAGCTATATCACTCTACTTGCTTTAATGTGCGACACCTCAGATTTCGACTAGACTTGCGGCCTGTCGTGGTTCAAGTCATGACCCAATCGTTTGTTCCACTCTTGAACGAAAACTATGAAACGTTTCATTTGGCTGCACAAATACCTTGAACTGTTTGAGTAAAGGGCGATCGCCCTTCATATCCGTATCATGAGTGAATGATCGCCCCTATCCACAACAAACATTTTGAAAAAAGTCGGGGCAAGCTACCGTTCAATGAAGTCTTCGACGCAAGGGAGCTTGCGATCGCACAAGACCATCTGTGTTCCTAAAGCTTCCCATTTGATTTCAAGCATTATCCCCTATTTCACAACAGGTCTAATAAAGTGGAGTACAGTAGGCGATCGCCGAAATTGCGACGTTTTTCAACCATCACTGTTACTCTCCTCATGCGGAAAAGTCTGATGTTCCAATCACCCCATGAACCCTTGATAGAACAGTATTGGCAGCGCTATCTCGACACTCTACCGCAAGAGCGTCGCGGAGATTCGAACTATCTTATTGATCAGTTGGGTGACATCCCCGAACTCGCAAATGAACTGGGACAGTTGGTGCTTGATGGTTTGAAAACAGCCACCTGCTCTGCACTGTGGGAATGGGAAGCAGAAGGTCAACCCTTTCCCAAAAGCGGGTTGAAAAGCATTGTTTTGAACGGAGACCAACAGCCCATCTGCATTATTGAGACGACGGAAGTAACGTTTTGTCCGTTTAACCAGGTCAAAGCCGAATTTGCTTATGACGAAGGAGAAGGCGATCGCACTCTAGATTATTGGCGACGAGCGCACTGGAACTATTTCTCACGGGTTCTCCCCAAAATTGGCAAAGAGCCCACTCCCGATATGATGCTGGTGTGTGAGCGGTTTCGAGTTGTGTTTCGCTCGCCACAACTTGGATTCACCATTCGAGACTGTCGTGAAGAGGAGGCAGAAGCCGTTCTGACCCTGTGGCGCGATGCCGAAGCAACCGTTAGCCCAACCGATCAGATCGACTCTGTCCAAATGGCGATCGCCGCTAGTTCTACTCATTTTCTAATCGCTGAACAGCACGGGCAAATTGTGGGAAGCATTATCGGTGGTTTTGATGGTTGGCGGGGTACGATGTATCGCTTGGTAGTCCATCCCAAGGCTCAACGCAACGGTATCGCGACAGCTCTAGTGCAGGAAGTCGAGCATCGGTTTGTTCAGCAAGGAGCCAAACGCATTAGTGCCCTAGTCGAGCGAGAGCATTCTGATGCTGTATCGTTTTGGCCGTCAGTAGGTTACGAGAAGGATAGTCGGATTGACCGATACATTCACAATCTGTAAGTCGCTGAAAGTCATGACCTTCATGAACGAATTTGTTTAAGAGCGTCTAGATCGCTTCCACAAATAGCAGGAAGCAAGCGGGTAATCGTCTGAATATCCCAATTCCACCACTGAATCTCCATCAACGTTTTAATTGTAGCTGCGTCAAAACGTTTGCGAATTTCCTGAGCCGGATTGCCACCTACGATGCTGTAAGGTTCAACTGAGCGCGTCACGACAGACTGTGCCGCAATAATGGCACCATCACCGATCCGAACTCCGGGCATAAGAGTCGCTCCATATCCTATCCAGACATCGTTGCCGATACGGGTATCTCCTTTGTTAGGCCATTCTTCAGGCATCACTGACTCCCAGCCGTGACCAAACACCGGAAACGGATAGTTCGTCAGCCAATCTGTGCGGTGGTTGCCTCCATTCATGATGAATTTTACGTCAGATGCGATGGAGCAAAACTTACCGATGATAAGGCGATCGCCCACAAAATCGAAGTGGTATAAAACGTTGCGCTCAAAGTTCTCAGGATTTTCGAAGTCATCATAATACGTATAGTCCCCAACGAGAATATTGGGATTAGTAATGATGGTTTTGAGATACACCAGGCGGGTTTGACCGGCGATGGGATAGCGAGTATCGGGCAAAGGGCCGTGCGACATAGGGTTTAGGTCAAATTGGGTCAAAGGAACTCCTACAAGAGTAGCGCTGGGAGAGGGATTTTAAATCTCTCTCCTACTCCCACGGTTGGGAGTAGACCGCAGGGCGCGCATGGTCTGAGACCGTAGCAGCAGTGGCTGGAGAAATTTCGAGATTGTTGCAACCCTCCTATGCTCGCAACTCATGTAGTTTTACTTATCTCGGAATGCATAAAAGAAAGTCTTCCTATTTGGGCAAAGCGATCGCCCAAAACTCCTTACCTCGGTAGATTACAGCGGCATAGCCCAGCTCTTAAACTGTGTTATTAGAAGTCACCCGTTCACCGAATCGTTTTGAGCGGCTCAACCGTTCATGTTGGCGTGGTTAGACGCCACGCTGCTCTTAAGCACGATTCTCCAGCACCATTTTCTTAGGTGTGTGATCAAAACTATAGCGAACAAGGGGTATCCCCCAGATCGCATTGTTTACTGATGGCCAACTTACTGAAACGCTGTTGAATCAGTGTTAGATAGGTCATTCAACGAGCGACTTCTAGAGGCAGAAAAGAGAAAGGATAAAGTATTTTATGGTAGCTTTAACGGTCTGGAAATTTGATAGTGCTGATGGCGCTGATCAAGCTATTTCTAAGCTGAAAGAATTGCAAAAGCAAGAGTTAATCGAAGTCCGCGACGCAGCTATTGTGAGCTGGCCTCAAGATCGCAACAAGCCCAAGACACAGCAAGCTTTCAATTTGGTCGGAGCGGGTGCTTTAGGCGGTGCCTTTTGGGGACTCCTCTTTGGTCTGATTTTCTTCATTCCCTTTTTGGGGGCAGCCGTCGGAGCTGCGACAGGCGCATTAGGAGGCTATTTCCGCGACTACGGAATCAATGATGATTTCATCAAAGACATGCGCGATCAGGTCACGAAGGGAACCTCAGCGCTGTTCTTGCTCACTGGACAGGTCACTTTAGATAAGGTACGTGATGCGTTCCGTGGAAAACTGGATCACGTTGAACTGTTGCAGTCGAATCTGAGCAAAGAGCAAGAGGAAAAACTGCGCGAAGACTTTGGTACAGAGTCAGTCACGGCAGCAGTGTCATAGACGCTGAACTGAGACTGATGAAGACTATGCAAACTGGGGGCAAACGATCATTTGTCCCCAGTTTGTATAGCAATGCGCAGATAGGTTAGGACAGATATTGATGGAGAAGCCGCGCGG
>CAKZMO010000611.1 GCA_937128595.1 uncultured cyanobacterium
CGAGCAAAAGGGCAAGGGCAATCCTTGGGATGTCCATCATCTGCACCTACACTGCACTGTAGAAACGCCTCGCTGGACGGCTGAAGGGACAGAAAAAATTCGACAGGCCGAACGCCAAGAGGTTGCAAAACGAATCGAATCCTTGAACCAGAAAGAAGCGTTATCTCCAAGCCAGCAGAAGTACCTTCAACGGCTAGACTCACAACTGAAAGGGCTTGATTATCCCTTTGACCGTCCCAGCCGCCCACTCTACACACCCCAGCCAGATATCATCGCTGCTGTCAGCATGGGTCTACAATACCCGGCTACGCTGATCATCATGAATTCCAGCACTCAAGAAGTGTTAGCCACCCGAACGATTCGAGAATTGTTGGGCAGCAATTACGGCCTTCTGCTGCGCCGTCGTCGTCAGCAACAGAAAAACGCTCACCAGAGGCACAAGGCTCAAAAGCGAAGCGCATCAGATCAGTTTGGAGAGTCTAACTTAGGGGAATATCTCGACCGCTTGATTGCCAAAGAAATTGTAGCGATCGCTAAAGCACACAAAGCACAAAGCATTGTCATCCCTAAACTTGCAAGAATACGAGAAATATTAAATTGTGAGGTAATGTCTAGAGCCGAGCAGCGATGCCCAGGATCAGTTGAGATTCAGAAACGGTATGCCAAAGAATACCGAACCAAGATCCATCGCTGGAGTTACAGTCGCTTGATTAGCAATATTCAGGTTCAAGCCAAGAAGGTAGGTATCTTACTAGAAGAAGCAGAGCAATCGTTTCAGGGGACTCAAGAAGAAAAGGCAAAAGAATTGGCGATCGCTGCTTACCAATCTCGAAAAGTGAAGTAGAATTTTTATAGAGTATTTGTACTGTTTTTCAGAACCTTGATAACTGAATTATTGAACAGCGCAGCAGTCAGTTCTTCTGACTGCAATGGGTTTGTTTGACTGTTTGCCGACAGTCCTACTTTCTGACCCTGGTAGCTGCTCGCCCGGATGCTGTCCCTGAAAGCTTTGCTTATCAGGTGAGATTAAGTCATGGTTGTTTAGTTTTGCACTTTCCATTATGACGTAGGTGCGCTCCCAGCAAAAAGGGTGCGGATATACTGCTGTAGTGGCTACCGAATCACTCCCGACCAAGGGAGAACCCGCTCCTACTCTTCATTGAAGCCTCTGAAATGAGGCGATTTTTCAAAGTCGATCCGCGCAAAGGCTAAAACCTTTGTTTATCAAGACTTTGAGAGTTTTGAAGACAGAGATGCTCATAATACTAGCCCTCTGAAAAAGGGATAGTTGGTTCGATTCGCGCAAACACCTTCTGTAAGCTTCGATTTATCTAGTTTTCAGAAGGGCGCGTCGCAATCTCCTATCCCGATCGGGACAGGTTGAAAGACGAACTTGAGTTACTTCTGGAAGGTGAACATAGCCCACGTCGCAATCTCCTGTCCCGATCGGGACAGGCATCAACATGGTTGGGTTATGAGAAACCTTTTCTCAGTGATGACACATGACTTGTGGACTAGAGCTTTGAGTGGGTTGAAAGCGATTCCGCTATTCTCCAGGACTGAGATTACATTTGATTGACGACATTATTTTGTCACTAGCAGTACGACGACTCTAAATTGTCCCAATGACATCAATTTGGCTTCAAAGACACTAATCTGTCACTGATGACAAACAATGTGTCACTGTACACGTACCACCATTTATAAACAGAAGTTTGACAAAAAAAACATGCAATGGAGAATAGCGGAATCGAACCGCTGGCCTCCAGAGTGCGATCCTGGCGCTCTACCAACTGAGCTAATTCCCCATGTAGTGCGTATTTTAGCATTGCCTTTCGACATGTAGAGCGGCGTGGGCTGCTTTCATGCCCGTCAATGCTACCCAACTTTTTATGTCAACTCACTTGGGCTGCAAGCTCCCGTTCTCCTGTTCCTTGAAAAACACAGCGAATGCGCTCTAGCTCCAGCTCGGTGAGATAGTCTACTGTCCAGTTGGCTTGACGCTGCATCATGTGAAACGGATAAGAATTTGCAACCCCGACCACTGCCATGCCTGCTCGTTTTGCTGCTTCGATTCCGGCAGGAGTGTCTTCAATGACGAGACAGTCTTCTGGCTTCAGCGTTGTATCTTGAAGCTGATCTTTCAGATGCTCAAGGGCGAGTAAATAGCCATCGGGTTCGGGTTTACTGGCGCGAATGTCGTCGCCTGCAACTAGGGTTGAGAAAACGCTGAGCAAATTTGACCGCTGAAGCACAATTTCGATTTCTTGCCTCAAGGCTCCACTGACGAGACCTATAGGCAAGTGAGCAGTTCGGAGCTGATAGATAAAGTCTTCTACGCCTGGATAAATGGGTAAGGGATTGAGCGTTTCGAGCTGTTCTTGATAGAGGCTGGACTTCCGTTGAATGATGGTGTCTAAATAGGCGTCGGTTGCGACTCGTCCTCGTCGAGAGAAAAGATCTCTAAAGCAGGCGCGATCGCTCCGGCCTAGGCATACGTCTCGAAAGTCAGCAGGATTGGGTCGTAGATTTTCCTCTACCAAAATCTGCTCGATCAGTGTCTGATGAATGGGTTCATCATTGATAATGACTCCATTGAAGTCAAAGAATACAGCTTTCAGAGGCATCGTTGCAAGATTATGTGAGAGAAAAGGATTTGGGGGAATCGGGGTGAGTGCAGGTCATGCAGCTTCGATTAGAATGCTCAAGCTGGGAACGGTTGTGGCATGTCTGGAGAGGATTCGGTAGGAGAATCAAACGAAATGTTCTGTACCTGAACAGCTTGATTTGGAGTATTGATCGGCAGAGGTTTTACGGCTTTTGAAACTTGGTGCAATAGCCACCAGGTTTCAGTACGAATGGCATCGAACCCTGCGGCTCCCATCCAGGCATCAATACTTCCGGCTGCGTAGTCTTTAATGTAAGGCTCTTCAAAGATTTCGGTGAGCCACTCGGTTTGGCGCAGCGTCCCTTGATTGCCGTCGAGAATGACAACTTCGCCACCGGGTTTTAGCAAACGAAAACATTCTCTCAGCACTTCGAGGGCGATCGCCGGAGGTGTTTCGTGAAACAGCAATGATGCTGTGACGACATCAAAGGACTCGTCAGGGAATCCAGTCGTTTCGGCTTG
>CAKZMO010000612.1 GCA_937128595.1 uncultured cyanobacterium
CGGCCAGCGCGATACCCTCAGCACTGGTGATACTCATCTGCGTGCTACCGTGGATGTCCAATTCAGGTGCGATCTGATGGGCGAGCTGGGCAATACCCACATCTTGCACGATGACGGAGTCCGCACCAGATTTGGCGATCTGCTCAATGGCATGAACGGCTTCACTCAACTCATGATCAAACACCAACGTGTTGAACGTCACATACCCTTTGACACCCCGGCTGTGCAATGCCCGCATCACCTCCGGCAGTTCGGTTAAGGTAAAACCGACCTTCGCCCGCGCCGTAAAGTGGGTCAAGCCAAAGTAGACCGCATCGGCCCCGGCTTCAATAGCCGCGTGCAATTGCGGCCAGTAACCAGCAGGACTCATAATTTCGGGTTTGATTCGCATAGGACATCCATCGAAAAACTTGGAAACAGAGACAAATTACAGTAACCTTGTGGCAAATTATTGCATAGGTTAGCCTATCAATTCAAGCGAGGATACTCCAATACAAAATACCCACTCACATTGAGCGGGCATTGGTCAACAAACCGAACTGGTTCAGCTAATACCTATCTATACTGTGATCTGCTGGTACAGTGCTTCAGTCTCAGCGGAGATCGGAAGACTCTCATCTTCCATCATCTCTTTGAATTTCTTGTAGTGGGCGGCGGCTTCCCCACGCCGACCCAAATCCGTGTAAATCTGCATAATCTGGCGATGCAACGGCTCACGGGTCTTGTCTTCATCGAGGACTTTTTGCAGCATCACAATCGCTTGCTCGTTACGCCCCTGGCGCAACAAGAAATCTGCTAGGTTAGTCAATGCTTCTGCGTAGCCTTCCAGATATTCTTTGCGACGCTCTTCGATCCACGCATCATTGTGACCTTGCAGGAACGGCCCACGATACAATTCTGAGATGCGCTGCCAGGCCTTGACCTTCTCATCTTGATCGTCAGTGTTACGGGCCGCCATCAACGCGCTGACAAATTCCATGACATCATAATAAATCGTCATCTCATCATTGATGCGATAGTACCCGTTCTCATGAATGAGCACATCGGTATCCAGGGCCTTGTGCAGACGGCGTTTCGTTACATGGAAGACATTCACCGCCTGATCACTGTCGAGATCTGGCCAGAATGCCTGGCAAATTTCTGAACGGGTGATAATCGGACGATCCAGCGCAAAGAAGAACAATAGACGCGGTAAGTGTCCTTCCCAATTATCGACGGTATCACCATCAAGCGTCACAAAGCCGGGGCCTAGGGCATAGACTTCGAGCTTGTTGTTTTCATACTGACCGAGGTTGTAAAAGTCTTCCGTGATGATCTTGTCATCTTCTAACATCACCGCACGCTGTTCGGCGATCATCGCCACCCAGGGCAAGCGCGGCAAAGTACGGCCATTCAGAATGACCCGGCAGTTTTCCGGCAGAAAATGTGAGAGTTTCTCAACAAATCGCTGCACATCATCGGAGCTGTCACTGCGATCATACTCGTCCAGAACGAGTAAGAACGGCTCACTACTGACCTCAGAAAGATCAGCGGCGAAGGTTTCCAGTACCTGTTCCAGATGTTCTTCAGGTTTGGCATAGACTTCTTGGGGTAACATGTTGATATGTCGTCCAAAAGTCGGATGTTGGTTGGCCATATCATGGGCGATGCTGGAGATAAAGGCCTGCAAGTTGATGTCATCCGGGCCGAGCGCGTAATAAAAGACGTTCAGATCAGGTTGATTGAGTAATTTTGCGATCAGCATTGAGCGATAGCGACTCCGTGGATGCAGCAGAATAGTCTGCGCTTCGTTCATCTGTTCGATCAATGTTTGGTAAGATTGGTCTACAAGCTGGTGTAAGGTCATTGCGTTGCTGCCCCTGTCTTTGCAGTGAATTTGGACGTTCTTGCTTGAACGTCACACGTAACTCATGACAAACAAATCAGTGGACGAAAAAATCAAACTTAGTTAGTCCACTATTACAAGATTATGTTTACTATACCGCAAATTAGAATTTGTGTCATTAATAAATGTAACGGAGCAAACAAACGATGACAGCAGAACAGAACAAAAAGCCGGGTAGACCCTTTGGCGTTACTCTGGCTATTGGTATCAGCATTCTCATGTACACGATTTTCCCATTGATGATTGTCGGCAGCGTGTTGTTGGTCGAACAGCATTTTGCAAATGCTGCCGATAACGCCGATCCATTCGGAAATGGTGATATTATGTCCGGGGGTGACTTCCGTGGTGGTATCACCAATGAGGAGTTGGCAATCCAAGCGGGCGTGGCATTGGTTTTCCTGGTGATTGCCGTGGTCACATGGCGTGGGAAGCCCCCGTACATGCGGTATGTCTTCATGATAACCGTCCTGATATTGGCTGGTGTGGCCATCGTCACGACGGTACTCCCTACGCAACAATCCACTGAACCAACGATCAGTGGCGGGTCACTTGATGGAATAGGGAATACACTCTCTACGATGGGTGTCATCGCACAGGGGATGGTCGTTCCGTTGTACGTGACATGGTATCTCAACCGAGGCCCATCACGCGCATTTTTCCGTGGATATTACCTGGATCGCAGCGAACGCGGCATCTACGCTGATGATGACCCCACCCCACAACCACAAGCCGCAGAAGTAACACACAGCTAAAAACAAAAACGGAGCATCTGATAGTGATGCTCCGTCTCAAAAATTATGCTAGCTATTTGTATGGACTTAGTCGCCGCTCAGTAGCTCTTTCTCACGATCCTCAACTTCTAAGCGGACCAGTTCGCGGCGCAAGGTCTTACCAACCGCTGACTTGGGTAACTCGTCAATGAAGCTAAAGCGGCGTGGGATCTCATATTGAGCCAGGCGGCCCTCACAATGAGCGATCAACTCTTGCTCAGTCGCAGTTGCACCGTCTTTGATGACAACCCACGCTTTGAGGGCTTCCTGCCCTTCTTTTTGTGGATGCGGAATGGATGCAACGCCTACCTCTAAGATTGCTGGATGGTCCTTCAAGACCTTTTCGATTGCGTTCGGGTAAACGTTAAAACCGCCGATGAGAGCCATATCCTTCTTGCGATCCACAATGTAGAAGTAACCATCTTCATCCATACGGGCGATGTCACCCGTGTACAGCCACTTTTTACCGTCGATCTCTCGCAGTGTGTTCTCGGTTTCGGTGGGCATGCCATGATAGCCCCTCATCACATTAGGGCCATGCATAATGAGTTCACCTGGCTCGCCGACAGGCATTTCAGTCGTCCCATCATCCAGGCTGACGATCTTCATATCCATATCTGGCAGGGGAATACCAATCGAACCAAGGCGATTTTCTCCAAGCACAGGGTTCACATGCGTGGCAACCGGTGCCTCACTCATACCGAAGCCCTCCATGAGCTTACCACCGCTCAACCGCTCAAATTCTTTCTTAGTGGCGGGTGGCAGCGGGGCTGACCCACTCACACACAGCCGGATAGAGGTCAACGGGATTTCACCAGAGGTCACTTTAGGATGATTGTTGATCGCGTTATACAGGGCCGGCACACCGTGGAACAACGTCGGTTTGAACTTGTCAATCGTACCCAGTACATCATCAATATCACGGGCGTTAACCACCAGAATAATGCGTGACCCAAGGTAAATGGCCACACTCAGCACAGCGACCAATCCAAATGAATGAAACATCGGGATGGCACCCAGGAAAGTCTCTTGCTCACCCGGTTTATTTTCGACAGTCAGGAATGCCTCTTGTTGTAGGGCGTTAGCAACTAACGCACGATGTGTAGCCATCGCTGCCTTGGATACACCCGTGGTGCCACCGGTATACTGGAACAGACACAGGTCATCTGGGGTGACTTCAACAGTAGGCTTGCGTCCTTGATACTGCGATAGTAGATCTTGGAACCAGAAATCACCACTTTGCAGACTTTGTACGTAATGGCCGTCTTTTTTCTCTCGTGCCAACGTAAACAGTAGTTTAGCAACTGGCGGGAAATACTCTTTGATGTTCGTCACAATAACATGCTTGAGCTTGGTCTTTGGCTGGATCTTCTTGACGAGATCATAGAACAGGCTCAATACCAACACAAACTCAGCATCACAGTCGTTGATTTGATAAGCCATCTTATCTTCTGGATACGTGGGGTTTGTAGCGGCCACACACCCACCAGCCTTCAAAATCGCATAGAAGCTGATGGCAAAAGCGGTGCAATTGGGCATCACAATCGCCACCCGATCACCCCGTTGCAACCCTTTTTCTACCAGGGCAACAGCCAAAGCATCAGACGCGGCATCCAACGCCTGATACGACATACTCTTGCTCACCCGGCCAAAGATAGGCAGATCAACATTGGTTACCAGAGCCGGGTTATTGGGTACACGTTTTGCGCTTTGACGTAGAAAATCTTGGAGGGGTGCGTTGGGGTAGTCCAGCGTCGTCGGCACACCTTGATCGTACATTTTCGTCCAGGGACGGTCAGCATAAGTCACCATTAACAAACATCTCCATAGATATATACATGTAAGAAGTCGTAAGTCTTTAGTTTTAGGCTCTCAGTTTTTAGTCTGTTGTGATAGAAAATGGACTATCATTACAGTTCTTAAATCCTTATAATTCAAAACTGATTTCTAAAAACTAACCAAAGGTTACATACAACTTAATTTATTAGTTGATGATTATAATCCACGCCCTATCCGAGCGTCAATGAGAATCACCAGGATTTAATCTGCACTCCACTCACGCCAACTCTCAGGGATGCGAGCGACTTTTCCGGCCTGATCCACACAAATGTGCTTGGTAAAGCCAGTAACCAGTTTAGCCTCTGTGTCTGCATCGAGGATTTCATACGCAAAAGTCAGTCCACGGCTTTTCATGTCAGTGATCCATGCCTTGATTGTGATAAGTTGTTCATAGTGTGCAGGTTGTATATAACGCACATTCACTTCGGTAACGGCGAGATAGAAGCCATCTGCTTCGAACTGACTGTACGGTTTACCCCGCTGACGGGCATATGCGCTGCGTCCCTCTTCAAAATAGACGATGTAACGACTATGATGGACAATACGCATGGAGTCCACTTCAGCATAGCGCACGCGCAATTGTGTTTTCCCGATGAAACGATCTGTTGGTGGCATGGCCTAACCCCTATCCCATGTGATGTAAATTAAGGGTACCTGAGGCCACGTAGCACAACAATGCTGACCTCAGCAAGACGTTATCATGCGTAAAACATGTGTTCCAAACGCTTGTGAATAGACCGACAGTAAAGTATAATTAATGAAGAGAATTGTTCGTTTGCAAAGGGAACTCCCCCTGCAATTAGACTGCACATTCCTGCTACTGATTTAGCTAGTGTGTTGAGGAAAACCTATGACGGATAAAGACGTCGCACCACCAAAAAACGACCAGTATACAGAAGATAATATCACGTTTCTGGACCCGATGGAACACATCCGGCGACGGCCTGGTATGTACGTCGGCGGTACCGATATTCGTGCGCTGCACCATCTCATCTACGAGGTAGTGGATAACTCCATTGACGAGGCCTTAGCCGGGCGTTGTGATCATATCCTGGTCACATTGAACCCAGATGGATCCGTGACAGTGACCGATAATGGCGTCGGCATCCCCGTCGGCATGAACAAAGAACTGAAGATGTCCACGCTGGAAATGGTCATGACCAAGGTCGGTGCGGGCGGTAAATTCGATGACAGTGCTTATAAAGTCAGCGGTGGTTTGCATGGTGTGGGTGTATCCGCAGTCAATGCCCTCTCCGCACAGACGATGGTAGAAGTCTTCCGTAATGGCAAGATGTACCGCCAGACTTACGAACGTGGCGTGCCAACCGCTACGGTTGAAGAAATCCGACCATTGGAAGATGGTGAGCCAACCGGCACCAGTACCACCTTCCTGCCGGATTTCACCGTGATGGACAACAACGAATTCAACTACAATACGCTGGCACAACGCTTCCGTGAGATGGCATTCGTCACTCGCAAAG
>CAKZMO010000613.1 GCA_937128595.1 uncultured cyanobacterium
AGCGGGCAATACCGTTCTGAGTGACGGTAAAGTCATCCCCGCTGACGTAGCCATAATATTGCAAGCAAGAGTTCCATTCGTCTTCAGTGTTGATGTTGGTATTGAGAAATGGGGGGTCTTGTTGATCTACCGCACTTTCGCTCTGTTCACGTCGCCGGGATGTGAGTGCTGCTTCGGCGGAGGTCGTTTCCAGCCCGAACAAGCTGATGTCAATGAGTCCAGTCTGTGATTGCCCGGTCACCTCATAGAGCAGACGCTCACCCTGGGTAATGAGTGCAGTGGTAGGGTCGCCGCCTATTTCAACGGAGCCTGCTACGTCGCCCTGGGGGACTACAGGCGAAAAAACGTCCGGGTCCAGCACGCCAGTTGTGCCCTCGAATATATCCAGGCGAAACACACCGCGCCCGGCATCACTAAATGTGGCGACTTCGATAAACAACGGACCAGTATATGCGGTCACGTCTAACCCCTGGATGCCAGCGTCTAACCCGCTGAAGTCGTCGTTTTCTGCGATGAGGGTGCCATCGGCGGCGTATACACGCAGATATGTATCTAGTGGGTTTCCGGTCTCGATCTCATCACCTTGCTGGACGATGACATCCGGGTAGAGTTCAACTGTTTGCGGGTTGATGTAATTATCGCCGTTGGCGGCGGGAATACTCGTCTCCGTAGAGGCGATGCTGGTCCCATTTTCGCGCTGCATGCTGACTTCGATCTGAAAAATGGTGGGGTGGATGACACCACAGGTTTCACCGATAACGTTAGAAAAGAGGAGGTTCGTGGCAATGAGGATGAGCAAGGCGATGCTAAATATCACAACGCCAATTAACTTAGCTAACCCAGAGATCATGATGTAAGCTTTCGTGTAAGTGGGTAATTCATGGAAGTATAGTTGTGGGTGTTATGATTTGCAAAAACCCATCATGATTGGGGACTACGGACGAGTTGTCAGGTAGTTGATTGGGTATCTATTCATCATAACACGCGGTTTCTGGGTGTTTTTGCGGCGGATAGGGCAGGCCCGCCAACCTCCGGTTGGACCCGCTGTACGGCCTACGGATCAATCTCGCGGGTAGGTGAACAGATACCTTCTTTTGGTGGATGTGCCGTTGCACGCGAACCAAAGGTTCTGTAGGATCAAACCTTCAGTTCGCGCCAACAGGGCGTCCTCTGTACGATTGTCCATAATCTCATGGTAAGGTGAATAGATACCTTGGCACAATACTGCAACCTGACAGGAATTTTTCCACCAAACCTTAGAATCTGAAAAGCTACGGATGCGTGCTTAAATGCCACCATTCCGAAACGGCTCATTCACGTTATATGGCTTGCTCAACTGCTGCTATCGTCGTCCAACGGCGGTACGATCTTATTGATGTTGTGCTTGACCGCGTAAATAGCGGCCTCCGCCCGGTTGCTGACGTTGATTTTGGAAGCACACTGCTGACGTAGTTGCGCACCGTACCTTCACCGAAGAACAACTTCACCGCAATCTGCCGATTGGTTAACCCTTCGGAGACGAGGGCTAATACCGCGAGTTCCTGCTGCGTTAAATCCGCAAAGGCGGAGGCGTCCTCGGCTTTGTTGGCCTCACGCACCCGCTGGCGGTTGCGCGACTTACTGCCCGTGGTATCCGAGTGCTTAGATGGTGAACTCCGTCAGTGGACTATGGCGAGTCTGTCAGCGTCTGGGAATCCAGTTTCGTCGTGGGTGGGAGTTCTGGGCAAGCCCTGACCCATTTGCGACAGAAACGCTGGCCTGGATTGACGAGGTGTGCCAAGAAGCTGAGGCTAATCCAGGTCAGGTCGTGGTGCTGTGGATGGATGAATTGACGGTCTATTTATCGCCATCGACAGCCCCCACATGGGGCACTCAAGAAGGACGTGCGCACAAGGCTCATCAAGCCACAAAAGATGAAACCTACCGGCGCATTGTCGCGACTCTTGACCACACGAGTGGACAGGTTCGCTATCAGTTACGCAAAAAGATTGGTAAACAAGCCTTGTGCGAGTTTTATCCCTACATCCGCCGACAATACCCCGATGCCCAGCGCATTCATGTCATTCAGGACTGTTGTCCCACCCACTTTCTCGATGAGGTCTGTGAGGCGGCAGAAAAGGTCCAGGTCACGATGGTTCCTTTGCCAACTTATTCATCCTGGCGCAACTACATTGAGCAACTCTGGTGCTGTTTGAAGCAAGATGTCATCCATATGCATCCCTGGTCAGGACAGTGGGATTTGCTGGGGCATGCTATTCGCTGTTTTCTAGATCGGTTTCGCCAACCCAACACATCTTTATTGCGATATGTTGGGTTATGCAATTAATTATTCAGGTTCTTCAGGATCTCGCGTGGTGAACAAATTTTCGATTGGAGAAGCGAGCAAA
>CAKZMO010000614.1 GCA_937128595.1 uncultured cyanobacterium
AAGCGGGTAGAAGGGGTACCCCGCGATGTGGCGATTCGCATGGCAGGGCCAGTGCGGCTAAAGGCGATTACCATGACGACCCTGACCACGGTGATTGTGATTGTGCGGCTGGCCTTTTTCCCGGAGATCGGTATGGATGCCTATTCCCCGATCGCCACGGTCATTTTGGGCGGGCTGCTGCTCTCGACGTTGCTGACTCTGGTGGTGGTGCCCGTGGTGTATTCGTTTATCGACGATGCCACCGTATGGCTAAAGCGACGCAGGCGACAGCAACGGGTTCAAAAAAAATTGAAGCCTATGATTGGTAAGTAGTGATTTTCTTTACCTATGCGGATTTTGCTGGTCGAAGATGAGCCCGACTTAGGCAAAGCCATCAAGCGCACCCTGACCCAAGAAGCCTATGTCGTAGACTGGGTGCAGTCGGGAGATGAAGCGCTGGCCTATCTAGAGCACGACCTGTCACTTTATACTCTAGGCGTGTTTGACTGGATGCTACCGGGGCAGTCTGGTATTGAACTGTGCCAGTGGCTCAGAACACACCGCCACGCTTTACCCGTGCTCATTCTCACTGCCAAAGATCAAATCGAAGACCGCATTATCGGGCTAGATGCCGGAGCCGATGATTACCCGGTGAAGCCTTTCAGTATGGCAGAGCTACTGGCACGACTGCGGGCATTGCGACGGCGATCGCCCGATTTTAAGCCAGCTAAAATCCAGATAGGGTCACTGACTCTAGATTGTGATTGCAGGATCGCGATTCTGCATCACGGTGAGGCTTCAGAGCGTCTCATTGAATTGACACAGAAAGAGTTTCAACTCCTTCAGTATTTTATGGAGCATCCTGATCAAATTCTCACCCGTGACCAGGTGCTGAATCAACTGTGGGAAATAGGATCTGACCCAAACAGCAATGTAGTTGCGGCTCAAATGCGGCTGCTGCGCCGTAAACTAGGCCAATTTGACTGTGCTCACTTGATTGAAACTGTCTATGGCATGGGATATCGATTCAAAACCGAATAGGCTATTTCGTCGCAGCCGTTGGCAACTCACCGTCTGGTATACCGGAGTGATGGCAGTGGTATTGGGGTTGAGTGGTTTTGGTGTTTATGAGGCGATCGCCCATGCTCACCGGGTAACCGCTGATCGTGAACTCAAGTCAGTGGCTGAGACGGTTCATGATGCTGTGGAAAAGACCCTCAGTACTCAAGGTGCATTGGATGGCGTATCTCCTAATTTACTCCCAAATTTATGCGTCGCTGGCGAAGCTTGCCGAGTGCCTTTCGAGCGTTCTCGCGGTCATCATGGTGGAACTTTATACCGGGGGAGCTACTACATTCGAGTGCTCACACCCACGGGAAAACTCATGGCCACCGCTGGGATTAATCCGGCGGGGTTACCTGTTGTTAATCCTGAACTGGCTTGGCAAACTCTAACGGATGCCGACGGCACCCAGTATCGGCAGATTGTTTTGCCACTGATGGATCTGAACAATCAGGAACGGCTGGGAACGTTGCTAATTGGTCGCTCCTTCAGCGACTTTGCCGATTATCTAACGACGATTCGCTGGACGATCTTACTCAGTTTGCCGATCACAATGGGATTGATTGCTGCGGCGAGTTGGTGGTTGGCGGGGCTGGCGATGGAGCCTGTCCAGGTGTCTTATCGCAAAATTCAACAGTTTACTGCCGACGCGGCTCATGAGCTGCGAACGCCCTCGCTGCGGTACAAGCGACTGCCGAATCTGTGATGCGGCTACCGGAGATTTCTGATGCTGATGCCCGTGAGATGTTGCAGGTCACGACCCGGCAAAACCAGCGACTGACGATCTTGGTGAGCGATTTGCTGCTGCTGTCTCGCCTAGATATTCAAAGCCCAGCGAAGAGGGTGCCCTGTTGCCTGCAAGATATTCTTAGCGATATTGAAGAAGAATTGGCGGCCATGGCGATCGCCTATGACGTTCACCTCATGCTCAACCAATCGACCGAACCCGCCATCATCGTGATGGGGAATGAAGAGCACCTTTACCGACTGATGCTCAACGTGGTTAGCAATGCCGTTCAACACACTGCAGCAGGGGGAAAGGTGCTGATCCAACTTCAGCATGGCATTCGTAGCACCTTTCCTGAAGGGGAGAAACGACAAGTATGCATCACGATAGAAGACACAGGCATCGGCATTGCCCTAGCTGACCAGCCCCGAATTTTTGATCGATTCTACCGCGTTGAGCACGATCGCTCGCGACAAAGCGGTGGCTCAGGACTGGGGTTGTCAATTGCGCTGGCGATCGCCCAATCTCACGGTGGTGACATTCAGGTGCGAAGTCAGATCGGGCAGGGCAGTGTATTTACCATCACTTTGCCGATAACAAGTCAGGTTGGATGCACTTCCAAGCAATCCTTAAAGTAACGGAGTTCAATCAGGCTGTGTTTGGCTACTGAGTCTTGACGATCGCCATCACTTCTTTTGTGAGCGCCTCGATCTCTTTAATCGCTGCCGAAGCCTTGCTTCCAAAATCATGTACCGTCTGACCATACACAGCGGATTGCCGATACACCTGGCGATGATGGATTTGTGCCTTTGCTAGGCCAATGCCAAATTCGGGCAAAATTTCTAGACTTTCTTGAGCCAGTGTTGTTTTGGGCTGACACTGATTGAGCACCAGCCTCGATTGCAGCGCCTCATTGAGGTCTTCTACATTGAGAATGACTTGACGAATGCCAACGGCAGCCCACATATCGAGAGGCGATGGAATGATCGGCACTAGAGCCAAGTCTGCAATGAGGAGAGCGCTTTGAGGCACGGGCGAATCTGCCGCTGGTGGGCAGTCGATGATGATGAAGTCATAATCGTCGATAAACTTTTTTACCTCTCGATGCACCTTGGCGCTGGCGGCACTGAGTCCAATCACCGATGCTGGAAAAGGTTTCTCATCTTCAGCCGAAGCCGCCCACCGCGTCGCCGTACCTTGAGGATCGGCATCAACCACCAATACTCGCTTTTTGCGACGGGCGATCGCCCCAGCGAGCTGCATACTCACCGTGGTTTTGCCTGAGCCTCCTTTCTGGTTTACAACAGCAATAATTTTGGCAACCATAAAAACTATTTTTACTGAATAAACGATTTATATTGTTTTAGAAATGAGTCGTGAGCTAAGGGATATCCCCCTAGATGTTCATTCACTTCGCATAGCGATATTCTTGCACGGCTCTGCTCATCAGCCACGAGTGTAAACGGTTTATACTGTTTACATAAAAATCAAGGAATCCCACGCTTGTGATGAAGCAGTCATCCAGGTCGGGGGAATAGTGCTTCTGCTTCATCTATACAAAAACCGTATTAACGATATAAAAAAGAAAAAGAGTTAATACGGTTTATTCTGTTTATTTGACTTTATTTGACTTTATTTGACTTTATTTGACTTTATTTGACAGATTACATGGCCGCTTAAGGCAACCTAGCGTTAAGCTATGCCGCACTGATTTGGAGCAAGTCTCGGTTAAGTTTCAACTGCTCCACTTGGTTTCTGCGAATCCCTACTTGGCAGTCATCAAACGTGACGGCATCTGGGTCTATAAAAAAGGCGATCGCCAGTTCCACCACAAACTCAATCGGCATGTCATAGAACTCAGCGTATTGATGGAGCCTGTTTTGGAGATGCGTTGGCAAATCTGCTAGGTGATCGCTAGGCTCTGCTAGGGCTTCAACCTGAGTTGAGTCTGTATCGAGTTGTAGGAAAGAGGCGATCGCAAACTCGACGACGGATTGAGGCGGAAGATCTGCGGCATCAGCATAGGTGGCGATCGTCGATCGGATTGACTGAGGCAGCCAAGCCAACCCTTGAACCTGATGATTGGGGTGAGATATCGCCATAGAGTCATTCCTCCTGTCCGATGCGTTGATTATAGGGAGGCAGAGCTTGTCGCAACATCGTGCGCTCTAATTGCAATGATAACCGAGTCCACCGAAAGGTCAGCGTTGCCACCGCAATTCTGACGTCATCTGGGTTCATGCGATCGATAAACGCCCAGCCCAACGCTTTGTGTCCTCCACGCCATCTTCCCTTTACGTTGCCAGACTTGCCGATATAGAGAATGCCTAGAGCTTGATGCTTCAGCGCATAAATTCCTGGCTGAGAAGGGAGTTCGTTAAATTCTTTGCTCAGAGGGCAGCAGTCTTCAAATGGAATAGCCTTAAAGCCTTCAAGAAGTCGAGTGGCTTCCGCATAAATTTCGTCTAGGTTTTCAGCCATCAGTTAGCGATGATCGCAAGGAGAGTTTGAACGGTGCCTGGCCTCAACGAATGAAGAGCCCCACTGATTGTACAAGAGTAATAACCCTTTGTAAGGTATTAACTATATATATCGTTTGCATAGTATTTATTTTGGCAGCCTACGGATACCTGGCGTGAAATTCGTTTCTCTACAAAGATTCTGCCCGACTACCCGACCTCTGCCATATAAACCATAAAACTATATATACTATTTTTATGGTTTATATGCTTTCACTGCATTACTCATCTCGCTAGGCTCAATATCTATGGCTAGAAAAAATATGAAATCGGCTCTGTCTAATTCTCTCAAGGCAGAAGATGAAGCTGTAAGGAGTCGCTTTGAGAAAGCAGAGGGCATCTTCGGTAGAGCTTCCGGGAATTCCTCAGACGATTCGGAGTCGGAGGGCAAAACACCTGAAGATGATAATTCATCGCAGAAAACAAAAGTTATTCGCGATAGCTTTACCCTGCCATCTGATGATTATGAGTTAATCGATGCGATGAAGCAGAGATGCCTCCATCTTGCTGTCAATGCAACCAAGAGCGAAGTGATAAGGGCAGGTCTTCATGCTCTGGGGCACCTGAATGACTCAGAGCTTCTGCAAGTCTTCGATGGTTTAGAGAAGGTCAAAACAGGAAGACCTTCAAGACAAAAATAATATAAATTGTATATATAGTTTATTTAGTTTGCATTAGGTTCTTCTCATTAGTGAAAGGTAATTGAGAATATCCGTGTGTCAGTTTTGAGGGTAGACAATCAGAGGGGTAAGGTGTTTTCCGATTGCATTTAGAAGAAATCACGGCCTCACAGTGTTGTTCAGCTAATCAGGCTCGAACGAGGCGATCGCTCTCAATACGCAAAGTCACCTGATTTCGATTTTGTCCCGTGGCACGAGCAGCGCTATCAATTCCTTCAGCAATATCGATGGGACTATGGCAGTCTGGTTGAGATTCATTCAGTATTGACTCAACGGCCAATAGTCTCACTCTAGTTTTGCTCGTCTCGATTTGATATTGGTAATGATGCCATTTTCTCAATAAGACGGGGTCATTCTCATCAAGAGACTTGGGTTTTGAAAGACCACCCTCAACTCTATATTTCTCTTTCGTCTTTTTATATGAAC
>CAKZMO010000615.1 GCA_937128595.1 uncultured cyanobacterium
ATACGTGTTGTAAACTGGCGATCGCCTGCTGCACGAAGGCCAAATCATAAGAGGCGGCACTTTTTTTCGCTGAACCCTTTCTTTTTGAGGCATCGCCGTACACCACATTAGAAATAAGCTGAGTTCTCAGAAGAGAAAATTGGAGAGATGCAAGGCGATCGCCTACTAAATGCTCGAAAATCAACTGCGTAGTGCGTTTTGAATTCCAGTAGCCTATGTGAGAATCTACTCCTTCAAAGAGAAGCGCAGCATCAACATTGATCATCTTGGCAAGAGCATTGCTGGAAAGGTAGACATCTCTGAGTTGCAAAGCATCTAACTCATCCACCGCGAAACTCGCCTTGAGGGGATAGGCGATGATATCTGCGGGATGGATGATGTTGAGCCATGGCAGAGTCTTCTCAGGTTTTCGTGCTGCAAAGTCCTTGACCCTCTGGGGATCAATGCCGAGCATCATGTTGAAGAAGAGAATGGGTGATCCCATCGTGGTGATACTTTTCAGATCCACCATTCGCGATGGAGCAGAATCGTCGGAATCGTTACTCAGTCCTCGAATAAGCCGACGAATCCAATGAGCTGGATCGTCCTCAGAAAAGCGATCCGAGAAAAACATATCCCAGAAAATCACCGTACCAAGAGAATGAGCGATGAGATGTAATTCGGTTTCATCAGGATGATCGTTGAGAAACTGGATCAACTGCCGCGCCAAATTCCGCCGAATTTCAACCCCTCGCTTTGAGTTGAGATAAACAAACATGTCTCCAGCAAATTCGGAGAGCATTCCTTCTCTGAGCTGGCGATAGCGGAAGCAGTCATTGACATCGAGAGAGGGATCTTTACGGTGAATAGCTTGGGTATCCTGGTTGATCCCGTGCCACATTTTTTCGATATCGCCGAGCGCATTGCCCCAAAAACTTGCGCGGAAGTGAGGCACAGGCAACTGAGCTTTATTAAACTTATCCCGCAGAGATTTTTTGAGATCGTCGGCGTATTGCACATTCCGGGTGGCAACACCGTGGATAAAGAATACAAGCATGGCGATCGCGCGATAGTCATTGGAGAATTCAACCTAACGCTGCTTTCTACCGCAAATCGCAACTCTATCCGGATGCTGAGTTATCTACAGGCAAACTATCCGAGTCAGGCAACTCGGCACTGGAGGGAAGTCGGGTATTGAGATTAGGCTGAACCATCGGATTCACCAGTGTTACAGCGTGTCCTCATGCTAAACACACATCTTCCTAGGAACTCTTATTTCTTGCTTCGAACCTGTGCGAGTTGCCGCAGGGCACGATGATATCGGCCACGCTTGAGAGCGTTTTGAATGTCGTCTAGGTTGAACTTGCCCTGGCGGGCAGCAGCGGCGATCGCCCCATCGCAAACCACTTTCTCAATGTCGCCTCCTGTTAGCTCTAGGGCGTTCAGCAGAGTCGTGTTTATGCCTCGCTTTGACTGCACTGATTCTGGCAGTTTGGCGATCGCCCGTTCCCATAGCCGTTGGCGATCGCTCCTTTGGGGCAGGGGTAGCGTCAATACAAAATCTAGTTCCTGGAGCCAGCGAGGAGCGATGCGTTCCATCTCCGTCTCGACCCAGAGGGTCAAACCGGGTGACTGGCGGCGATGAGACAACAGTTGCTGGAGCGGAGCGGAGTCAGCCCAGGGAGAAGATCGTGACAGCCAGTGACGTGCGCCTTTGATCATCAACACAAACGGAGCAAGCGCCTGAACCTGAACCATCAGCGACCCAGTCTGATGAGGAGATACCTGAGCCAGATCAATCCAACATAGGTCTGTCTCCAAATGGTGGGCGATCGCCTTCGCTGCGCTAGTTTTGCCTGTTCCCTGTATCCCCGTCAACAGCGCAGTTGTGCCAGGAAGAGAGCCGTAGGTTGCGGCTGCCTGCTGTAAAATCTGGACTCGGTTTGCCCAATGATTCAAGTCTTTGGCGATCGCCTCTGGCACGATCAGCTCTAGCCACGGGAATTGCGGCTTCTGCTCAACGTGAATCAACGAACTGACGCCATCTGCTGCACTGGATTGATTCTCCGAACCATTTAGGACTGACAGATCCTTTTCTGGGAGAATAGGTAGAACGGAGTTTTCTATAACAGCGTCGGACTGAACGGTTGCGGCATCATCAATCAGCTGAAGAGAACTTGGCTCCGGGTGGAAAGCCTCCCACTGGGTTGAAGGGGCACTGTCTAGAAGGGCATCCAAATCCTTTAAAGTCGGTTGTTCTGATAGCAAGAAACTCAATAAAGGCTCCGATAGCTTGATCGAAGAGGTGAGCAACGTGTCATAGGGCTGCTGCACCAGTAAGATCAGCCCATTCTGAATCAACCAAGAGTCACGGGTGATTTGATCTCGTGCCTGACGCCATTCTGGATCATTGCGACACATCAGCCGCATCACCAGCTCTACCGTGGGCAAATCAGACAAATCATCATCGGCGTGTCCCTGGAGATAACGATACATCTTGGCAAAACGGCGGTTGACTTCAGGAGCCACCCCCATTAGCACCATGTTTTTCTCAAACAAGGATAGCTGTAGGCGATCGCACAGGCTAGGCAACGCTAACATTATCCCTTGCTCTCGGCTGTGGTGAATCCGAGTCTCTAGCTGTTGCTGATACCCTCCTCGCTGGGGAGAATTGGGGGTGGAACGGGGTGTTTTGCGATGATCATCATAAACAGGAGTTCCGTCCAATGAAACCACTCCCTTCCACCAATGGCTACTGACGCGGTCTGCACGGTTTTGTGCCACTCGGTTCACGGTGCGCCGATCTTGACGATGGCGAGCAACGGACAACATCAGCACTCGATCCAGCCAGTTCAGCTCGGTTTTTAAGTACGCCCAATTATCTGCAAACCCGGCTGGAGCATCGGCAGAAGGCTCAGGTCGTGAATCGGATGACATGTTGAATAGACCTCGTCAAATCCCTTGGCAGCTGAGCACAGTCTCAGATGATTTCGAAAGAATTGCAGAGCCTGAAAGCACAACACTGAGGACTGAGTTTAACTTCAGTTCAAGAACGTTGGCCTACAAGCCGAATCAACTCCAGCGGCAACCCGTCTGCATCTGCAATGAAGGCAACCTCGTAGACGCGATCGCCAATAATCTGCTGAGTTGGCTTCAAGAGAATCTTCAACACCTGACTTGATTCAGTATTTGCAGCACTGGTAGCGACATCTTGCTCAAACGATTGGGCGATCGCATCCAGCCAATCAGGTAGATTTTCAGTGATGTCGGTCAAGTCAAACGACAGATGATAGTACCCAGTGTAATGTTCATCGCTGAAGGCGTCAGCAGTGGGGCGAGGCTGCGGCACCTGAATCAGCTCAACGCGACCGCCGAGTCCTTCCATCCAGCACGCGAGGGTAATGCCAGCCGTGAAGCGCTCACATACCTCAAATCCTAACCGCTCGTAAAAGGCGATCGCACGATGAATGTCTGCCGTCCGAATCGATACATGATGTAGCACAGCTCACCCACTAGGATTAGTTTACGAGTCTGTTTCTTCTTCCAATCAAACCTTAGACAACAAGGCTCCCCAAGCAAACGGCCCGATCAATTGAGGCATCAAATGATGAGGTATCAAATTAATCGAAAAGGCGGAAATAAGGATAGCGGACTGGAGCGCCGGGTTCCTTTTCCAAGTCGAAATTGATCACCGCCCAACAGGGCTCGTCTGTTGGATCGGGGCTGAACTCCACAGGTAATCCATACAGGCGAGGTCGAGGAGAATCTGCCTGATTACGCCAGGGAGTACTGCGTTCTAGGTAGGTACTGATGAGGTCTCGATAGCGCTGAGCAATAATCACACGGGTTGCTCGATATCCTTGCGTATAAAGGCGATCGAGAGCTTCATGAATCTCAAATCGAATCCCGTCTGGATGAGTATGCTGCCGATACCAGCTCTCTTCCCAGCGTCGCCAATGCCGTCCTGACTGGAGATGAACCAGTTCCCCCGTCTTTGGATCGGCTTCAAACGCACCGTGGCGGGAACATAGGTAAGTGTCCGTCAATGTGAGCGCCTGAATGGTCTGACGGCAGTGAGGACACTGAATTTCGGGGCCAAAGATCGGGTACTGGAGGGCTACGTTTACCATAAGACGTTTGTGTGCATCACTTCTCTCATCCCAGCCATGTGCATCTATTATACCTGGGCATTTTTTCTGAACACTTTTTAAGGCTGTTTTTCCGAGGCTCTACTTCTGCCAAATTCTGTTTTAGCGCAGATTTAGTGCAGACCTGTTCGCGAAAAATGCCTTACAGATGTATGGGCATAATATCTTTATTAGCAGCCAAGACTAACCAATTTTCAGGAAATATAGAGATTAGAGTATGTTTAGCCCTAGCTATTGGCCCGCCCCTGACCTTACGCAAGCCGCATTCATTGCTCCCACCGCTGTTGTGATAGGACAAGTTGAGGTTTACTCAGGCGTCAGTGTTTGGTATGGAGCTGTGGTTCGGGGTGATGTCGAAAAAATCGTGTTGGGTGAGTCTTGCAACGTTCAAGATGGAGCCATTTTGCATGGCGATCCGGGACAGCCTACGATCCTTGAAGCCTACGCTACCATTGGCCATCGAGCGACGGTTCATAGCGCAACTGTAGGCCAAGGCTCGCTGATTGGCATTGGGGCAATTGTTTTAGACGGAGTCCACATCGGAGCAGGTAGCATTGTCGGAGCTGGATCTGTGGTGACCAAATCGGTACCCGAGCGATCGCTCGTTGTCGGCGTTCCAGGAAAGGTCGTTCGTACCTTGAGCGATGCTGAGGCAGATGATCTGATCAAACATGCACAGCAATATGAGAAATTAGCCCTTGTTCACGCAGGCAAAGGTACCGATATCGGTTTTTCTACCAAAACAATTTGAGCAGAAGACTAGAAAATTGACGCGTTTCAGCGCACAATAGAGTAAATATGAGAACGGTTCATAAAAATTTAGAAAGGAGGTTCTCAAGATGGATTGGCGCATTATTGTTGTTCTTCTGCCTGTCATTCTGGCGGGAAGCTGGGCGTTTTACAATATTGGAAAGATTGCCCTTGAACAGGCTCGCAGCTTCATCAACAACCGCGAAGCTTAGATTAGTCTAAGTTCTCGATATTACAAGCGATGACTCAATAAAAAGCCGGAGAGGGTGATTCCTTCTCCGGCTTATCTGTGAGTTGAGACGAGAATCGCGATATTTGCTCTGAGAGAATTCGCGGAAACTTTAGACGCTAGAGGGGCAGGGCGATCGCCTTTCTCCTCGTTATATCTGTCAGCCCCCCTCTCATTCAGCGTTCTGGATGAGAAGGGGGCTGATTTGCATGTCTAAGTCTCTGACGATTGGACCAAAAGCCCAGAGACTCTACTGCGCTTTGTTGCGAGTTTCGATTTGCTCGTTGACAAACCTGTTTCGCTGGGAGGGAGGCAGTGAATTGTACTCTCCATAGAAGTTGCTAAAGCGCCAAAACCACTTCATAGCTCTGAGCAGTGGATTTTGAGAAACTTCTCTTTCTTGGCCGAGTGAAATTCGATTAGTCGTAGAAAACGGGGTCATGATTGTATTTCCTTTGGTTGAATCGTTAACTTAATTGGGGAAGTATTTAACGTGATGAGCTAGCAAACCTGTTCCGTTGAGAAGGAGGCAGTGAATTGTACTCTCCGTAGAAGTTGCTAAAGTGCCAAAACCACTTCATCGCTCCGATTAGTGAATTTTGAGAGACTTCTTGCTTGGCAGTAACAGACGTTTTATTTGGTACAGAAAATGGGGTCATTTTTGAATCTCCTTTGGTTTAATTGAATGAATCGTTGGAAACGCTTTAAGAATATTTGAGAAGCTAATAAAGCCTTTTGTGAGCTTGCAGTGCTACTGCTTGCCTTAGCTCATGTCTTCAGTGTAGGAATTAAGCTGGAAACATTCAAAAGCTAAACATGATGGCATGTATGAATATCTCTCATGGATTGCTGTAAACGCTGTAAGGCCAGAATCACAAGCTCTAAACGTGCAATCGAAACTGCCGATGAGTGGAGTCATCGTGTTTAGAGATCAATCTCAAGATTGATGTGAAAATAGTCGCTGCAGTGCAAGGAAAATTAGCTTATCGTGTGAGCGATCGCCCAACACTCAGCTTTCTTTTCATTCACCTAGAATTGAAATTTTTAGCTAGCTATTTTTCCTGTTTTGGATTAATTACTACTGGCCGCGAATGAATTTTTCTGCTCAACTAGCTATGCTTCTATTATGGCGAAAACATAGCAACCAGAACAGATTCAGTGCTGCCTTTTTAGAACCAGCACAGTTTTAATTTTGAAAGTGTTATGCCTCTACTTGAGTTCAACTGTATAGCAATGCGCAGATAGGTTAGGACAGATATTGATGGAGAAGCCGCGCGGTGCGCGGCTTCTCCATCAACTATTGGTTTTACATCAGCGCGTAGCACTATAGTTGTGGCGATACAGTCGGCTCGGCTGAGACGATATCAAACCGTCAGATTCGAATCATTTGATTCGATGAGTTGAAGGCACATTGCTGCTATGTTCGAGTCATTGTATCGGGCATCAGCGTGTCGATCATAACCGCATTGTGAAAATTCGTGCGCTTGACATCTGCGCTAATCAAAACGGCTTCAGTGAGGTCAGCCTCGCTAAGGTTTGCCCAATTGAGCTTTGCTCGATACAAACTTGCTTTTTCGAGATTGGCACCGCGCATGGAGGTCCACATCAACGACGCCCCGCGAATATTAGCCTCTCTGAACCCTGCATTCATAAAATTGACGCCTACCGCCTTGACTCGGCTCAGGTTGGCATAACTCAAATTTGCTTCCTCAAAGGTCGCTCCATGAAGTATGGCATCTGTCAGATTGGCACTCACTAAGATGGCACCATTGAGGATGGCATTGGTCAGCA
>CAKZMO010000616.1 GCA_937128595.1 uncultured cyanobacterium
TTGTTGCCATCAATGCCCCATCAGCAGCAACCCGTGTAGTTAGCTCATTTATCTACAATCAAGCCCTCAGCGAGCCACCGTTTCGTTATGGGTTTGCCTCGGCAGCGGCGGTGCTATTCGGCGTAACCGTGTTGATAGCGGTATCGGTCCAGGGTTATTTTGTGCGTAAGGCGAGGGATTAGGAGGCCCATCATGACAACACAACAGATGAGTATCCGCTCGGCCTACTTTAAAAAAATACTGCGGCCTGGGCGTTTTCTTAAGTATAATCTGGTGATTTTAATCGGTTTAAGTTTAGTTTCCTTCTTATGGATGTATCCGTTTTTGTGGTCGGTGTTCACCGCATTCAAAACGGATGGCGCGATCTGGAATGCTGGGGCGACTTTGCTCCCTGATGAATGGGTATGGAGCAATATCCCTGATGCCTGGGAGAAAGCCAACTTCAGCACCTACTTTTTTAACACTGTCCTGTATTCCGTATCCGCGACGACCATCGTACTCATCACGACAGCGATGTGCGGTTATGTATTAGCACGTTATCGTTTCTTCGGGCGTAATATCATCTATGGTGTGGTACTGGCGACGTTGTTCGTGCCCATAGCCACCGTGATTATCCCGCAATTTCAACTCGTCAAGACGTTAGGTTTGCTGAATACGCGCATGGGTGTCATCCTGGCCCTTTCTGGTGGAGGTGGGTTGTACGTCTTGTTATTTACCAGCTTCTTCAGCACCATCCCCGAAGAAATCTATGATGCGGCCAAAATTGATGGTGCCGGGTTTGTGCAGCAGTTTCGCATATCGCTGCCACTGGCAAAGCCGATTATTGCCACCGTGGTGATCTTTCAGTTCATGCAAACCTGGAACGAGTTCAATGTGCCGCTGGTATTTACCTTCGGTTCACCAGAATTACGTAACCTGGCGGTGGGTATGTATGCCTTCCAGGGTGAATTTGCGATGGACTGGCCCGGTTTCGCTGCTGGGACGGTGATTTCGATTATCCCCGTGCTGCTGGTATTTTTCTTTTTCCAGGGTTACTTTGTGCGTGGTCTTCAAGGTGCGGTCAAACAATGAGGTCTGGGCAGATACTGGCGACGGGCTGGCGATTTCGCTTTGAGGATGGCCCGTGGGAGCAGATCGAATTGCCGCATACCTGGAACGCACTCGATACCATGTCCACCGACCCGGATTTCTACTACCGGCGCGGTACGGGCACCTATGAGCTGGATTTTAAGCCACCCGCAGACGCGGAAGGTCGCCGCCTGTGGGTATCATTTAGTGCGGTAGCCCAGCGTGGATGGGTGTATTTTGATGATGTGCTCGTCGGTGAACACCACGGCGGATATACCCGCTTCGACGTTGAAATCCCGAACCGACCTGGCGTGTTGCGCGTCGAGGCAAACAATAGCCCTGATATAGACCTTATTCCGTCCGATCTATCAGACTTCTATTTGTATGGGGGCATCACGCGCCCGGTCACCTGCTATCATACGGGTCAATACGCCATTGAGCGACTTTTCTTCGACGTGGATACAACTGCTGATCGCGCCACACTTCGGCTGCGTGGCCGCCTGGATAGCCAACCAACGCATCCCTTGACGTTACAGGTGACACTCACTGACAACGATCAAACGTACTTTATTGAAACAACGTCTATCCCAACTGATGAGTTCAGCTTTACCCTACCCGATGTCGCCGCGCCGCATTTGTGGTCACCAGATGATCCATACCTGTATGCATTTAATGTGCAGATCTTAGAAGACGGCGTACTATTAGACGAGAACATGGGCAAGCTTGGCTTCCGCTGGTTTGATTTCCCTTCAGGCGGGCCATTTTACCTCAATGGTGAGCGGTTGTTGCTCAAGGGCACCCATCGCCATGATGATTGGGCCGGGTATGGGGCGGCGGTACCACAACATCTAATACAACAAGAATTAGATGCGATCAAAAACGCCGGGTTTAACTTCCTGCGCCTGGGGCATTATCCACAGGATGATTTTGTACTCCATCTGTGTGATAGCCTGGGTTTGATCGTCTGGGAAGAGTTGCCCTGGTGCCGGGGTGGGGTTGGTGGTGAGGCATTCAAAGATAAAGCCCGTGCAATGCTGGTTGAGATGATCGAACAACATTACAATCATCCGTCGATTGTCTTCTGGGGTTTAGGCAACGAACTGGATTGGGAAAGTGAGCATCCCGGTTCCTCTGATGAAATAGTGGCTGACTTTCTAAGCGAACTACAAAGGCTGAGTCATCAGCTTGATGCACGACGGATGACCGCACTACGCCGCTTTGAACCCGGTGCGCAGATCGTTGACGTGTATTCACCGTCGATCTGGTCAGGATGGTATCGGGGACGATATGAAGACTACGAGCAAGCATTACGCCAAAATATGACCCGCTATCCGCACATGTTGCACATCGAATGGGGTGGAGACTCGCATGTTGGGCGGCACAATGATGGGCCACACATCAACGTTGAGGTCGAAATGAGCAGCGAACATGGCGAAGTCCCTGGCACGGCGACCTCTGAGGAAGGCTTTGCCCGGTACTCGCGTGATGGCGATTGGAGTGAAAGTTATATTGTCGATCTGATGCACCATCACCTGATGGTGCAGGCCGAGGTACCGCAGTTTGCCGGGGGAGCACAATGGGTGTTCAAAGATTTTGGTACGCCCTTGCGCCCGGAAAACCCGGTGCCTTACGTTAATCAGAAGGGTCTGCTGACGCGGGACGGCGCCCCCAAAGATGCTTACTATGTTTTCCGTGCGTTTCAATCCACGCAGCCAGTCGTCCACATTGAATCATCAGGTGACGCTGTGTACGCTGGCAAGCAGGTCAGGGTCATCACAAACTGTGATGCAGTTGAGTTGCTGATTGATGGGCAGACACATGGGATCAAACAGCGTGAGAACCCAGGGGTTCCGGCAGCATTACTCATCTGGGATGTATCCCTGCCGCCCGATGAAGTTGATTTCAAAGCAATTGGCTATCGGATGGGCCAAGTGTGTGCAGAACATAGAGTCAAGCGGGTTATCGTCAAACCCGATCAGGGACCGGTTACAGATCTACATATTGCGCTAACATCTGAACCGGATGCTGATGGTAAATCGCTATCAGTTCAACTGATGGATGCTAACGGTAATCCAGTGACAACGGATGAACGTCGCATCTGCTTTGAAGCTATTCAGGGTGGCGCAATCTCGCGCTGGCAAGGCATTATGGGCGAGAGTGATGTTGTCCAAACGGCCAACGGGCGAGCCTGGGTCCGCTTACTGCCGGCGGCAGGCACAGCTATGCATATAAGCATCGCAGTGGACGGTATGGGGGTTAAAAAGGTAGTGTATCATGGCTGATGATAGGTTGGCACGAATTGAAGCATGTGGTGTTGTTGCAGTGGTGCGATTGGATGACCTGGTGGATGCGGTACCGCTTGCATATGCTTTGGTCGATGGTGGTATTGAGATTATTGAATTTACGCTTACCAACCCACGAGCAATCGATGCAATCAAAACGGTGAAGGCCGCACTGGGCACGCGCTGTTTAGTCGGGGCGGGGTCGGTGGTCACGGCAGAGCAGGTCGAAATGGTAGGTGATGCTGGTGCGGCGTTTGTAGTCAGCCCGGTGTGCAGTCAGGTTGTTATCATGACAAGTCGTAGCCTGAGTATGCTAGTGATCCCCGGAGCATATACCCCAACTGAAATTCAACATGCCTGGGAACTAGGTGCATCAGTCGTCAAGGTCTTTCCGGCACGTAGCCTGACACCGCACTATATAAAGGATGTGCTGGCCCCACTGCCACATTTGCGCCTTATGCCTACCGGCGGAATCGACCTTGCCAATGCAGCAGATTACATCGGTGCCGGGGCATTCGCGATTGGCGTTGGCGGCAGTCTGATTGATAAAGACTGTGTTGCCAGTCGAGATTGGGCCACACTATCCAAACGTGCCCATGCTTTTGTAGAGGTCATACATGGTGCGCGTCAACGATGAATTATAATTTCGTGACGCTGGGCGAAACTATGCTGCGACTGACACCGCCCGGCCAGCAGTTGATTGAGCAGGCTAACACCCTGGAGATATATGTCGGTGGCAGCGAGTCTAATGTTGCTGTTGGATTAGCTCGGTTGGGATGGCGCGTGGCATGGGTCTCTCGCCTGACCGACAACGCCCTGGGACGCAAGGTGGCGATGACGATTCGTGCTCAAGGCGTGGATGTATCTCATGTTGTATGGACCGATCAGAATAGAATAGGGACTTACTACGTGGAAGAAGGAGCGTCACCGCGTGGCAGCACTGTGATTTATGATCGGGTCGGCAGTGCCATGAGCTATATGCAGCCGCACGAGATACCACAGGGCCTGTTCCAATCTGAAGGCATATTTTTTGTCTCCGGTATCACACCGGCGATCAGTGAGACAGCAGCGCAGACCGCAGCAGCAGCAGTGCATCTGGCAAAATCTGCTGGCTGGCGCATCTGCTTTGATGTGAACTATCGGAGAAAATTATGGGAGCCAAGTATCGCCGCCACTGCATGTTCATCACTCATTGAGCAATCTGATATTGTTTTTATCGCCCAGCGCGATGCCGTCACTCTGTATTCGGCACCGACAGATCCAGATGAAGCACTGGCTTATATGGCAGCCCACTTTCCGAATCGTGTACTAATTTTGACACTCGGCACTGAAGGAGCGATTTGCCATAGTCCCATTAGTGGTGTAAACCGCTGTGCTGCTTTTCCTGCGCAGGGTCGTGGGCGTATCGGTGGTGGCGATGCTTTCGTTGCGGGTTTCCTATCTGCATATATAGACACTGCGCAAGTGGATGATGCCCTGGCCTGGGGTGCTGCTGCCGCTGCCTACAAATATACACTTCCCGGCGACATGCCATTGCTGGATCGCCAACAAGTGCAAGAGATCGTTAATTATGGAGATCGTGGTAGCATTCGGCGTTAGACATCGGCAAAAGGTCTTGGCAATTAGGATGAGTGACGATAGTAAACAAGCACTAACTGATGTTACGCAGTTGGCGGCTTGTTTACGGGAGCACACACAGATACTCTCCTACAAATCCGAGCTTGAATATGTAATCAAAGTTAGTGATTAACTAATTAAGTTTTTATGATAAACAAGCGAAGTTCGTAGGCACTTTGAACGGACAATGAACTGCATAAATAGACGAGTAGCGGTATGCTCTACGTCATGAAACGACTGCCTCTGTCTCAACTTGAGCAGTTATTACTGCAAACATCAGTTACTAATCGCAGGAGCTTTGTGCAAATGCTCACTTAGCTCGACCTGTTTGAGCATGAAGGCGGCCATATCCTCGCGGGAGATGCGCGGTGTGATGTCGCCGACATAGCCGACCTTGAGCGTCCCCTGGGCTGGTTGATCTGTCAGCATGGGCACGCGAACAATTGTCCAGTCACGGTCAGAAGCGCGGACTTTCTCCACCACCTGCTTCATATCTGCGACCACATTTTTAGAAATGATGTTGAGAGCCACACTTGCAACGCGGTCGATTAGACCGGGCTTATCCTGTGGATCACGTACACCGGCACCGGCGGAGATAACCAACCGCTGAACATCGTGTGCCTTCATCGCTGCCAGGATATTGTCCATCCCTTTGCTAATGGTGAACTCCGACTTATTGCTACTAGGGCCGAGCACGCTGAGTACGGCATCTGCACCCTGGATCACCTGTTCAACCGCGTTACGATCCAGCACACCGCCCTGGACGACGGTCAACTTGTCGTTCTGAAGGGTGAATTTAGACGGTGTGCGGGCCAGCGCGACAACCTCATGCCCGGCGTCCAGAGCCTGGGCCACAAGATGCTGACCGGTTTTGCCCGTGCCGCCAAAAATTGCAAGTCGCATCAGGATATCTCCTCTGTATGAACCTGTCGTAAAATATCAAGAATAGTTTCTGAAGACTGAGCACCGCTGAACGCCAGCCGCTGATTGATGACGAAGAACGGCACACCGGTCACACCCAGGCGTGTGCCCCACGCGGCATCGGCGAGGACTTCGTCGCGCATGTCGCCCGCTTCCAGCCGAGTTCGGATCGCGTCCGCGTCGTGGCCCTGATCGGCAGCGATAGCTGTCAACACGTCGATACTGCCAATATCACGCCCATGTTCAAAGTAAGCTGCGTAGACAGCGTCGATGATCGTTTCGTCGGGCATCAGCGCGATAAACTGATGCGAGAGCATCGTGTTCGGTGCTTTCTCGATGCGGTCAAAGTTGAAGGTCAACCCGACACGCTCCCCCATCTGTCGCGGTGCGGAGAACCAGTCTTCCAGCGGGACCTGACCGCCACCTTTGGCCTGCATATACTCCCGGAAGGGATATCCACCTTCCGGGATGGATGGGTTCAAAAAGAACGTATGATAGTGGACCTCGACCCGCTCACCATTCCAGCGAGCCAGGGCCTGCTGGAGGTGCGCCTTGCCGATGCGACACCAGGGGCAGGCCGTATCGTGGAAAACATCAATACGCATGGTTATGCTGGTTCCTGGCTCTTCTCGAAGGCAGCTTTGTGCTGTGCCGCCCATTCGGCTATGCTCGTCATCTTGACGGGTAGCATTTCCAGGACGCGGTCCATATCCCACCACATCGTCAGCAGGTCTTTGTTCTCGCGCTGGAACTTATAGCCCTGGATGCCGCCTTCACCCGCGCCGGGGCCGAATGCCTCGTCCAGCATCGCGCCGAATTCCTCCAGCGGCATCGCATAATAGCTGATCTCGCGGCCCAGGCCTTCGCTGAAACGCTCCGCAAGCTGTGGCCCGGTGACGGCTTCCACACCACTCACACCGATGCGCGTGTTTGCCAGATGGGGTCGTTCCAGCGCAGCGACGATCAATGCGCCGACATCGGCGGTGGCGATCCAGCCGAGTGGTGTATGGTCTTCGACGGGATACGAAAGCGTGTCGTTCTCGATGATGTTGGGACGTGTCCAGGGGCCTAGCAGATTTTCTATGTAGGCCGTTGGCTCGATGGTAATGTAGGGTACGCCGCTTTCGTTGAGGTCGTTGATGAGATGCAGACGCATATCGTACATCGGGTTGCCGGTCGGCTGGTTGATGACCGTGCCACTTGTGTTGTAGACGATCAGGCCAACACCAGCTTCTTTGGCCGCCTGGATCGCGTTGTTCGCGTAGACCGGGGCCTGGGTCGGGTCCGGGATGAAAGCCGGGACCATCAGCGCGATCGCGTCCATGCCCTGGCTGGCCGTGACCAGGCTCTCTTTATCGCTCATATCGGCGATAGCGGTTTTCGCGCCCTTTTCGACCAGCGGCGCGGCCTTCTCTGGATTGCGGGTCACGATGTAGGCCTCATGGCCCTGTTCCAACAGCTTATGTACAACAGCTCCACCTTGTGAGCCGGTCCCACCGTAAACGAGAACTTTCATAATTCCATTACTCCTGATTGCTCAATGCTTACAAAACTTACGAATACGTCAGCGCGCCAACGATGGCCGCTGCCGCGACAAAATGCATGATGTTCAATGCCAGAATCATCCCTACCGGGGCACTGATAAACAGCGTCGGAATGAGTGCCAGAACGAGGACGATGACCGACAACCGGATAAACAGGCGGCGGGACTGCTTGTTGAAGCGCAGCAGCACGCTATAGACGCCGATCCCGGCGATGGCTCCCATCAGGGACGCCATGATGACTGGAATTACCGTGATCGGCTGTTCCATCGGGCCGACGAGGACTGAATCCGGTAGTACACCGAGAGCGGCAGCGATGACGTAGACGATAACGTTCGCTGCCGGGGCGGCGATCAGAGCGACCAACGCACGCTGACCGAAAGCACTCCACTGCGGGCGATCCAGGGTTTGGGTGGTCATGATGTTACTCCTTATGTATAGACCGGTCACTATAATTGGCGCAAAAAAGGGGTGATGGTCACCCCGCGATGAGCGCAGCGACCTCATCAGCGACACGCTCCAGCGGTGTACGGCTGCGACTCGTCCGGCATAGGATGACGCCGCCTTCAATTGATGCAATGATCAACGTTGCGATGCTCTCAGCGCGTGGGTGATCACTCAACTTCTCTGCGAAAGCCGTCTGCCATTCGCTGTAAATGCGATGGCAGGTCTCGCGCAGACTATCGCTGCCGGAGGCTGTTTCCAGCGCAATCGTCGTAATCGGCCCACCAGCGCGATAGCCGGAACGCTCCACATTGACGGCGATGTTGCGGATAAACATCTTGATCGCTTCCGCCGGATCATCGATCTCGGCCAGGTTCTCTGTAATGCGGTTCAGGACGATCCTGCCGACGTAGCTCACCGCTTCGATTGCTAGCTCTTCTTTTCCACCGGGGAAATGATAGTAGAGGGAACCTTTCGGCGTTTCACTCTCCTTGATGATCTGGTTTAGTCCGGTTGCATGGTAGCCCTGCATTTCTAGCAATTCGCACGTCTTTTCAATTAGTTGATCGCGGGTCGTTGCCATCTTACACTCCATTATAGAGACTGGTCTACTTATGTCAATAGATTTAGATGAGACTTCGTTGAGTATACCTCCTATCGCCAAACATCCGCATGATCATGGGCAAACTCGGCGAAGGTGATCGGCTGCCTGTCCAGGATCTGAGCGACATCACCCGTAACATCCCTGGCGTTGCCGAAGCGCGTGATCGTATACAGGGCGGTCATCACCAGTACCTGAGCGAATTTGCGACCCTCGCGGCTCTGATCACGGATAAAGCGGAACACCGACGGACGCCGATACTGAATGGAACGATCAAGCACAACAGAGAGCTTGTCGGCGACCTCATCATAATCCAGTGCTTCGGAGCCAGTGAGGGTGTACTTTTGGTTCGCATGACCGCCCTCGGTGAGGGCACGGCAGGCGACGGCGGCGATGTCGCGGGCATCAATGAAGCTAGTCTTGGCATTGCCGACGGGCACGGCAATTTCGTTCCGCTCGCGGATCTCATCACGGTGGGTGGTCGTCAAATTCTGCATAAAGAAGCTGGCCCGCAGGAACGTATAGATGACGCCGGTTTTGAGTACGAGTTGCTCAATCTTGTGATGCGGCACGATGGGGTTGTTTTCGACGCCCTGGATGGAGAGGAAGACGATCTGCTCCACGCCTGCGCCGACTGCAGCCCACACCGCTGGGGCGATATCGCGATCTACATTGGAGAGGGCTGGCGGACGGACGAGAAATAGGCGGGTGACATCGGCGAAGGCGTCACGGAAGGTCTCTGGCTGGGTGAAGTCAAAGCGAACGATCTCGATGTCATCGCCGAAGACCTCACGCGCCGACTCGACGTTGAACGCACCAATGCGGAATTCGGCATCAGCCTTTTGCAAGAAGCGGACGACCTCTGTGCCGACGTTGCCGGGTGCACCTGTAACAAGGATCATGGGATACCCCCTTTTAATTGATCAATGCTTCTATTATAGCAACTGGTCTACATAAAAACAATGAAGGGTTCGAGGCAGAGGGATATTTTACGTTATTGGCCCAGAAGGCCAGAAGGCGGGAA
>CAKZMO010000617.1 GCA_937128595.1 uncultured cyanobacterium
CAAAGCCTACCAACTTGCCGCCAGATCTCTGCTTGCTGGGTATTAGAGAATCCGTTTTTTAGGATCTCTTGTAACTGATCAATCTTGGTGTGCCGTTCCTCGGAGTTGAGACGACAGTAAGTGTCCCAATCTTGATCTCCTAAAATGCTCTCCCAATTAATATCTTGAGTTTCCATATCAGCTCTTCTCAGTTACAAAAAATCAGCATTAATTTTGAGGACGCTGCTGTGAAGGGCGATCGCCTTTTCAAGAGTTGCCTTGGCGACTTTAAACCGCTGCAACTGCGTCAAAATTTCGACCTTGCCTTCCCAATCTCCGAGTAACTGAGGGTTCAGACTCAGGGCACAAGCAAAAGACTCAAGTGCAGATTCATAAGTGTTTAAATAAATCTGCTGTTCTGCAAGGAACTGTCATTCTGCTGCTTGCATTTTTAATCTGCACAAAGTCGCTTTGCTTAAAACTGTAGCGCCTCTCGAATAAGTGGAAATGTAAGCAGAGCAAGCTCAATGAAAATTTCAAACTAACCAAGATAGAAGTGCTACTTGTGCTTTAGTTTTGAGGAGGAATCTTTAACCAGCTAAAAGCCAAAGCTGTGTGGTGCTCTAGATAAACGGCACTGCCTCGACAAAATGGCGACAATTAGCATCTTGACTCACATACACACCAGAACCCCGAAGCAGCAAGTCACAGCTTCGGGGTTCAAAAAGGTCTTATCATTGCTGCACAGGCCGAAAGATTTCGATATGCGATCGCACCTTCTCTCAGCGAACTCATCGACAGTATCGGGCTTCGAGCCATGTCCGCAGCTCATTTTCCGAACGGGTCACAAACGTTTGTCGTGTGAGTGGATCGTAGGCCGACCAGATCATCTGACCCTCGATATCGTAATAGTGAGAAATATGAGGATCGTTGGGGTTGTGGGTCAGCATCTCGACCAGGGTCGCTCCGACTTGCTTAAAGAACCCCCACATCAGTTGATGAACGGGCACCGAGGGCGATCGCTGATAAATTTGCTCTAGGGTTGCGCGAGTATGAATATCAGAAGGACAAACCATGAGAACTCTCCTAAATAATGTCTGAGTTAGGCTAAGCAGCAGAGATTGGCTCAAACCCCTGTCTTTCCTGGATTTGAAACGTTTTGTTGCTTGCTCTTACCCTATCCTTGCCCGACCTCTACATTCAACGGAGAGGGTTCATACTATGAATGAACAAAATTGATACATCATCACTTTGAGGTAGCGTCTCATGGCTATCAACCCGGCAAATCTCAAGCTCTCCCACCTGCGAATGCTGGCTGCCGTTGCAGAACATGGCAACTTTGGCAAAGCTGGTCTTAGTCTCGACATGACCCAGTCCAGCATCAGTCATGGCATTGCTGCTCTTGAGGAGGAGTTAGGCGTGGTGCTGTTGAGTCGGGGGCGATATGGAGCGCGGCTCACTCCTGTTGGTGAACAGATTTTGGCCTACGCTCAGCAGATGCTGTCGCTGTCGGAGGCGATCGCCCAAACGGCCAACAGTGCCCGAGGACTTGAAGGGGGCACGGTACAAATTGCCTCTTTTCGCAGCTTTGCGACTCATGTGCTGCCGCCTGTACTTGCTGAGCTGCGCCAGCAATATCCCGGCATCAGTATCAGCATTAGCGAATTGTCGCTTCAGCACGATGTCGAACGGGCGGTTCTGGATGGAGTTGCTGATGTGGGGATTTTGCATCTCCCAGTTGGAGAAGAGTTTGATGTCGGAGAGCTGCTCAGAGACGAATATTTAGTGTTGGTTCCGCCTGATGTTTCGGTGTCAGCCGCAGGATTGCAGTGGGAGGATTTTCGCAATCAGCCCATTATCTTGCCGCCTAAAAACGATAGCTGTAGCGACATTGTTCGCCATCATTTTGACCAGCATCAGCAAGTACTTGATGTTGCTTATGAAATCAAAGAATCTTCCACCGCTGTGAGCATGGTGGCCCAAGGGTTAGGGATTGCCATTTTAGCTAGACTGGTGGCTGAGCCGATTCCGCCTTCGGTGCAGGTGTTTCGTTTGCCTGTGCCGCTCGAACGACGAGCGGGATATGCGATTCGCACGGATGGTTTGCATACTCCAGCCGTTTACACCTTTTTGGATGTGCTGCGCCGATCGACTCAACAGACTCAACCTAAACGGGCGATCGCCTCCTGATTCTTGCCTGATCTTCACAAATCTAGCCGCGCGTAGAACTGTGCAGCGAGAACGGGGCGCGAAAAATCTCGGTTTTCGGTACGCTAGTCTCCATGTATCTGAAGTCCCTCCATCTGTGCCGATTTCGCAACTACGCGGATCAATACATTACTTTCACTGCCCCCAAGACGATCTTGGTGGGGCAAAATGCTCAGGGCAAGTCGAATTTGCTAGAAGCGGTTGAAATACTCTCTACGTTGCGATCGCACCGCACCAGTCGCGATTCTGATTTGGTACAAGAAGACTGCTCGGCAGGTCAGATTTCCGCCGACCTAATGCGAGACGCTGGGCCAGTCGGCCTAGCCATGATCTTGCGAAAGGCCGGACGCCGAACGGTTTCTATCAATGGCGAAAAACAGAAACGACAGCTCGATTTTCTGGGCGTTATGAACGCGGTTCAGTTTTCTAGTCTCGATATTGATTTGGTGCGCGGTGGCCCTGGTCTGCGGCGCACCTGGCTCGATCTTCTCTTGACCCAACTCGAACCGATCTATGCCCGCATCTGGCAAGACTATCAGACGGTTTTAAGACAGCGAAATGCCCTGCTCAAAAAAGCAAAAGCGAGCGAGCTACCTCCGGCAGAAGCGTTAGATGCGACTCAACTCGCCATTTGGGATGCTCAACTGGCGACAACAGGAACTCACGTCATCCGTCGCCGTGCCCGCGCTATTCGCCGCATTGCCCCTATTGCTGAGACCTGGCATCGCGAAATCAGCGGCAGCACCGAAACGCTCAGCCTTACGTACTCACCCAATGTTGTGTTGGAGGAGTCAGACAATATCGATAATCCAAACCAGGTGCAGGCGGCATTTCTCAGCAAGATTGAAGAACGGGCGATCGCCGAATTCTATCAGGGCACGTCTTTGGTTGGCCCTCATCGAGACGAAATCGAGTTTCGCATCAACGATACTCCTGCCCGTCAGTATGGTTCTCAGGGGCAGCAGCGAACCTTGGTGCTAGCCCTCAAGCTAGCCGAACTCAAACTCATCGAATCGGTTGTTGGGGAACCGCCGCTGTTGTTGCTAGATGACGTGCTGGCTGAGCTAGATCTGAACCGACAAAATCAGCTCTTAGACGCAATTCAGGAGAGGTTTCAGACTCTGATCACCACAACTCATTTGGGAGCATTTGATGCCCAGTGGATTCGCTCGTCTCAGGTTTTGTCAGTGGACGGAGGAAGCATTACAACGCAATGAGTGCGCGGATGCAAACCTCCTTGGCTCTTAGTTGCGACCGATCGCCTGAAGCTGGAGATTTTTCTGACTTTCGGGAAGGTCGGTGAAAGATGCCACAATTTCTCGGAACTTGTCGCCTTCGATGGTTTCCTGCTCAATCAGCATGTCAGCAAGGCGATCCATAAGTAGACGATTGTCTCGGAGGAGCGATCGCGCCCGGTCATAGCACTGAGAAATGATGGCTCGCACTTGGTGGTCGATCTTGGTTGCCATCTCCTCAGAATATTCGGGCACTTGATTCATCAAGTCTCGTCCAAGAAACACCTGGTTGTCGCTACTTTCAATCGCGAACATGCCCAAATCAGACATGCCATAGCGAGTCACCATGCGGCGAGCATAGTCTGCAACGGCCTTGATGTCACCGGAAGCTCCGTTAGTGACTTCGTCATGACCGAAGACGATATCTTCCGATGCGCGGCCTCCGAGATAGACCGTAATCAGATCAAGAATCTGAGAGCGAGTCTGCAAGCCATCATCAACGCTGTCTTGTCTCAGCAGGGGCTTTGCGAATCCACCGATGCCGCCTGAACGAGGAATGATTGTGACTTTGTCCAACGGATCGGTGTGCTCTAGCAGAGTCATCAACATCGCGTGACCCAGCTCATGATAGGCAATCAAGCGCTTCTTCTTGCTGTCCATCAGGGGATTGAGGGTGAGGCCAATAGTCACCCGGTCGATGGCATCATCGATTTCAAGCGGCGTGATGGAATCTTTGCGACGACGAGCCGTCAAAATAGCGGCTTCGTTCAGCATGTTGGCAAGGTCTGCGCCCGAGAAACCTGGAGTACGTTGGGCGATCGCCTCTAGCGATACATCCGGTGACACTTTCTTATTACGAGCGTGGACTTCGAGAATTCCCAGTCGGCCATTGTATCCGGGCAAGTCAACCATGACTTGGCGATCGAAGCGACCAGGACGGAGCAGAGCCGAGTCGAGTACATCGGGTCTGTTGGTCGCGGCAATGACGATGATGCCTGTATTGTTCTCAAATCCATCCATTTCGGTCAGCAACTGGTTGAGCGTTTGTTCTCGCTCGTCGTTGCCTCCGCCAATTCCTGTGCCTCGCTGCCGTCCAACAGCGTCAATTTCATCAATGAAAATGATGCAGGGAGCGCTTTCTTTTGCTTTGCGGAACAGGTCTCTGACCCGTGACGCCCCGACGCCTACAAACATTTCGACAAACTCAGAACCCGAAATGCTAAAAAATGGTACCCCTGCCTCTCCGGCGATCGCCTTAGCTAGCAGCGTCTTTCCAGTTCCAGGAGGGCCGATGAGCAGTACTCCATTTGGAATGCGGGCACCCACCGCCGTAAATTTCTCTGGCTGTTTCAGGAAGCTCACGACTTCTTGCAGTTCTTCTTTCGCTTCTTCGATTCCAGCAACATCGTCGAACATGACGCCTGTCTTGGCTTCCATCTGAAAGCGAGCGCGCGACTTACCAAAGTTCATCGCTTGTCCCGACGCATTGGCAGAACGGCGCAGCAGCAGCAGCAATCCTCCAATGATCAAAACCGCGATGAGAGTATTCGTAACCAGCCAAGCTACTGCAGTTGAATCAGCTGAGGGTTTTACTTCAAGCTCGATGTTGTTTTCCCTTGCACGCTCAATTAACTCCAGGTTTTCGCCAATAAAAAGCTGTACTTCTTCGGGAGGGGCATCTTCTTCCTGATCACTCAGTTCGACGCGGGCGATATCTTGGGATGGATCGATTTCAATGCGGGACACCCGCCCATCTTCGATGTCTTCCAAAAGCTCGCTATAGGTCAGGGGCTCCTCTTCCTCGCTGGAAGATTGTGCTAGCCCCGCAGGAGCGATGACTAAACTTTGAAACACCATCCAAGAAAGCGTGACCAGACCTGTAGCGGCAGCGGTCTTTGCAGGATTAGGAGGGCGACGATGGGAAACTGGTTGGTGGAAAAAAAACTGCTTCATCCGATCCATCATGTGCGATTCGTAATCTTCCCGTTGGTTTTAGCTCGTAACTGTGTAGCCCGTGATTTTTCTGGCCTCTATTTTTTCTGGCCTCTATACAGTCTAACGCCAGGGTTTTCAATCTGGCAGTGTTTAACGATCTTTAGCGGAAAAAGCGAACTAAAAACATTTATTTGCCTTTCCTGTCCTGAACACGAACTCAAATATAAAGCAGTGACGGTTTTTGCGGGAATTTTTCCAAAATCCGCATCGTTAATCCGCATCGTTGTCAGAATTCTTGTCAATTTGGCGATGCCGTCTAGCATAATGAACCATAGCAAACCCTAGATCCTTCAGCTTGTATGGCGACGTTTCTCCTGGAAGTGGGCACCGAAGAACTTCCCGCAAGATTTTTAGATGAAGCATTTGAACAGTGGCGATCGCGCATCCCCGCTAGTCTAGATGAACATTTCCTCACACCTAAATCTGTGGAAGTCTATGGCACGCCTCGTCGGTTGGCAGTGCTGATTCGGGGGTTGCCAGAGCGTCAGCCCGACCGAGAAGAAGAGGCAAAAGGGCCTCCGGCTAAAGCGGCGTTCAAAAATGGTGAGCCGACGAAAGCGGCAGCGGGATTTGCTCGAAAGCAAGGCGTGGATGTATCGGATCTAGAGATTCGAGAGACGGACAAAGGCGAGTTTGTCTTTGTGCAGCTGAAGATTCCAGGTCGTCCCGCTGCTGAGGTTTTGACAGAGCTGATTCCCGACTGGATCTTGAAGCTGGAAGGGAAACGATTTATGCGGTGGGGCGATGGCGACCTCCGCTTTCCTCGACCGATTCGATGGCTGATTGCGCTGTTGGATGATACGGTGTTGCCTCTGACTCTGGAGAATGGCTCTGAGAACTGTAGTAGCGATCGCATTTCCCAAGGACACCGCATTCTATCGCCAGGGGATATTCCGATTCCCACGGCATCAGATTATCTAAACCGTCTTCGCAAAGCATCTATTGAGGTTGACCCTGGACAGCGGCGATCGCAGATTGCGAAAGAAGCCCAAGCTGCTGCCAAGAAAGCGGGGGGCTATGCGTCTATCTCTGAGTCTCTGCTCGATGAAGTGGTGAATCTGGTAGAAACTCCAACGATCGTCGTGGGAGAGTTTGATCCGGCGTTTTTGGAGATTCCCTCCGAAGTCACGGTGACTGAAATGGAGAGCCATCAACGTTACTTCCCAGTGTTGAAAGCGGAGGACTCGACTGAACTGCTGCCTTACTTCATCACGGTGTCGAATGGCGATCCGAAAAAATCTGACATTATTTCAGCAGGGAATGAGCGAGTGATTCGTGCCCGCTTGTCGGATGGAAAGTTTTTCTTTGATGCCGACCGCAAAGTGCCCCTAGAGCAGCATCTACAACAGCTTGAGACGGTTACGTTTCAGCAAGACATTGGCTCCGTGCGGGGCAAAGTCGAGCGAATCGTTCACCTCACGGAGTTGATTGCCGATCAGCTCCAGCTAGAAGGCGACGAGCGATCGCACGCCCTAAGAGCCGCGCTCCTATGCAAAGCCGATTTGGTTACCCAAATGGTGGGTGAGTTTCCAGAATTGCAGGGAGTGATGGGTCAAAAATATGCCCTTGCCAGCGGCGAACCCACGCCTGTGGCCGACGCCATCATGGAACATTACTTGCCGAAGGGGGCTGACGACGATTTCCCCCAGACTTTGCCTGGGCAGCTTGTGGGCATTGCCGATCGGCTTGACACCCTGATTAGTATTTTCAGCCTCGGCATGATTCCTACGGGTTCATCCGATCCCTTCGCTCTCAGACGTGCTGCCAATGCCATTATCAACTTGACCTGGGCGGCTGATTTAGGCATCAATCTCCGTAGCTTGTTAGAAAAGGCGATCGCCAGTTTCACCCAAAATCACACCGTCAAAAAAGGAGATGCAAAAACTCTCCAGGCGAGCCTAGAGAAGTTTTTCCTCCAGCGCTTGCAAAGTCTATTTCAGGATGAACTCCGCATTGACTATGACCTGATCAACGCTGTGCTAGGCAACGTTGACGAAGAAGCTGAAGATCTCGACTACAAGCAACGCGCCCTTGAAGATGTGCTAGATGTGCGCGATCGCGCCCAGTTTTTGCAGGCGATCCGAACTGACGGAACCCTTTCAGGGATTTATGAAACGGTCAACCGTGCTTCTAGACTCGCCGCTCAGGGAGAGTTAGACACTCAAACTCTTGATCCTCAATCCGCAGTTGATCCTGAGCTGTTTCAACAGCCGTCAGAGCGAGACTTTTACGATGCTTTGGTGAAAATGCTGCCTCAGACTCAAGCGTCTAAAGCAAACCGTGACTATCAATCGCTAGTGGAAGCCCTGACGGCGATCGCTCCTGTGGTGAGCCAGTTCTTTGATGGCGAAAATAGCGTCATGGTCATGGACGAAGATTTGGACGTGCGCCGAAATCGCCTCAATCTTCTAGGATTACTCCGCAACCACGCCCGAATTTTGGCAGACTTTGGGGCGATCGTGAAGCAGTAGCGAAGCCATGCACAGGGAAGCTGGACTGACGCAATGATTCGATATAAACAGCAAAAACTTTCATTCGCCGCAAGCAGACGCAGCTTGCAACGAATGAAACCAACCCTATTTTTCTGTTAGTTTGGTCGTCTCGACTATCGATCGGAACCGCGCTGCATTCGCATCAGCTCTTGTTGAATGCGATCGCGAAGCCGTGGATTGTTTCGCTGCTGCTCGGTGATGCGATTGAATTGGCGGATGGAAAGTTCGTAGCCTTCCACGATGGTTCGAGACTCGTTGCAGTAGCCCACGACCACTCGCCGTGCCTCGCGAGACATATTGCTGTAGCTATCTGTGTTGTCGCACGTCACTGAAGGCAGTGAGTTCGTTTCAAGAATGCTGCTGAGTTCTTCGGTGGCTTCCTGACGAATCGGCTCAATATCGAGAATTGCTCGGGCGTAGCGCGCGACTTCGGCGTCAGTAATAGAGGGAGTCTGGGCAGCAGCGGATTGCCCAATGCTGAAGAGAGGGACGCGGCTGTTTGCAACGCTGTCAACTGTTTGAGTGGGCACGCTGAGCACTGCACCCATCAGTGACAGGAGGCCGACTGCAAACAATCGAGTCGCAGGATATCGAATGAACGAGTGGAATGGGTACAAAACTCTAGTCATAGGGAAATTCGGAAGTTCAGTAATGTTTAAAAACCTTCTACTCATTTGAATCATTCTAAGCGAGGTAAGTTCCATCGCCAGTTTTTCTTGGTCAAGCGTTCATTTAGGTTCATCTCGGCTTGTTGCTCTGGCGAACTGAGACAGAATACAGCCCCCTCTACTTAAGCTAAGACTCTCGACACGCGTAGCTTCGAGACCCTAGACTAAGTCGTCTATACGCAAAAAAATGGGTCATCAGAATACTCTGGCATATTCTGACAAGAGATGGGTTGTGAGGAGGCAGTTCTAAGCCAGCAGTTATTTATCAATAGTCCCAAAGTTATACTCAGCTTTGTTTACAGGTTGTCTTAGAACTACATCAGGTTGACTTAGGGGTAGAGGATTTCTAACAAGGGGCAAGATTCTCAATGTCTGGTGTGACCTGACACCTACAGGCTTTTTCTGCGGTGAATTAGGACGAGACATCTTCTGAAACCCCTTCATTTCAAACTGTCTGCTAGAAAAAGTCCTGAAGATTTGAAAAAGTCAAGTTTTGATGCGCTGCATTCTGACAATTTCCTTAAGAGAATTCCTAATTCTCAATCCTCATTAGAGAATCCAATCATAGCTAGAGTTGGATGCTTCAAGCGCTCTAGATGACACTTTTTTACGACACGTTGGTCATCACGCATGATTTATCAATCACCATTAACCGCGCCTCAAAAGCAAGGTCTATATGATTCGAAATTTGAACACGATGCCTGCGGAGTCGGGTTTGTCGTCCATATGAGGGGAGAAAAGTCCCATTCTATTGTTGAGCAAGCGCTAACGATTCTTGTCAATCTGGAACATCGAGGAGCAGTAGGTGCTGAGCCCAACACAGGCGATGGCGCTGGAATTTTGATGCAACTCTCCCATCGTTTCATGAAGAAAGTGGCGGCGGCTGAAGGAATTGACCTGCCAGAACCTGGACATTATGGGGTCGGGATGATCTTTGGTTCCCCTAATCCAGAGGCACGAGAGCAAGCTCGACGGATCTTTGAAGAGGTTGTTGCTGAAGAAGGTCAGCGTGTGATGGGTTGGCGCGACGTGCCGACGGATCATTCTTCTCTGGGACAGACAGCACGGGCGAGCGAGCCGTTTATGCAGCAGGTGTTTATCGAGCGATCGCCCGAACTACAGAACGAATTGGCCTTTGAGCGGAAGCTCTACATCATTCGCAAGATGGCTCACACGGCTATTCAGCGCCAGGATATTGACAGTTACTGGTATCCCTCTAGCATTTCCTGTCGCACCATTGTTTACAAGGGAATGCTGACCACGGCGCAGGTGGGTGACTACTACCCTGACCTGCGCGATCCAGATATGGAGAGTGCTTTAGGACTAGTTCACTCTCGCTTTAGCACTAATACGTTTCCAAGCTGGGAGCGATCGCACCCCTACCGCTACATCGCCCACAACGGTGAAATCAACACCCTGCGCGGCAACATCAGCTGGATGCATGCCCGTCAGAGCCTGTTTGAGTCTGAACTGTTTGGCGATGATCTGAAGCGAGCCTATCCTCTGATCAACATTGACGGCAGCGACTCGTTGATTTTTGACAACGCGCTGGAGTTGTTGACTCTCGGTGGGCGATCGCTCCCCCACGCCGTGATGATGATGATTCCTGAGCCTTGGGCGGCTCACGAGTCCATGAGTCCAGAGAAGAAGGCGTTTTATAAGTACCATTCTTGCTTGATGGAGCCTTGGGATGGCCCTGCCTCTATTGCTTTTACGGACGGCACCATGATGGGAGCCGTGCTGGATCGCAACGGCCTGCGTCCCTCTCGCTACTACGTCACCAAAGATGACCGGGTGATCATGGCATCGGAGGCGGGAGTATTGCCCGTGGAGCCGGGGAATGTGCTGAAGAAAGGCCGCTTGGAGCCAGGACGCATGTTCTTGGTAAATATGGAGGAAGGCCGCATTGTGGCGGATGAAGAGATCAAGCAGCAGATCGCGGCTGAGCATCCCTACCAAGATTGGTTGGATGAGCATATGGTGTCGCTGGCTGATCTGCCCGATGCCGATAACTCTGTCAGGACGGGCTCTGTCGGGACAGATCGCGACGGAAGGGCGAATGGCCAAGCACCCCAACTGCCTCTCCATCAACGGCAAAAAGCATTTGGATATACCTTCGAAGAGCTGCGGATGCTGCTGTCGCCCATGGCTCAAAATGGCGTTGAGGCGCTTGGCTCGATGGGGACTGACACGCCTCTGGCGGTATTGAGCGATCGCCCCAAGCTTCTCTATGACTACTTTCAGCAGTTGTTTGCCCAAGTAACAAATCCGCCTATCGACTCCATTCGAGAGGAAATTGTCACCTCCCCAGAAACAACCATTGGCTCTGAGCGGAATTTGCTGAAGCCCGAACCTAAGAGCTGTCACTTGATTGAGTTGAAAACTCCAGTGCTTGCCAACGCCGAGTTGGCGAAACTGAAGGCCATCGAACATGGCGATTTCAAATCCGTTACTCTCCCCATTCTGTTTGATCCTGAGGCTGGAGCTGAAGGACTGAAAGCTCGGCTGGATGAGATTTTTGCGGATGCGGATGCCGCTATTGAGGATGGGGCAAGTGTGATTATTTTGAGCGATCGCCAGCTCGATGCTTGCCAAGCTCCCATTCCTGCACTCTTAGCTGTAGCAGGACTCCATCACCACTTGATTCGCCAAGGAAGTCGTACCCGCGTTGGTCTCGTTTTGGAATCGGGCGAACCCCGCGAAGTCCATCACTTTGCGGTGCTAATTGGCTATGGCTGTGGAGCTATCAATCCCTACCTCGCCTTTGAAACCATCAACTCGATGATTAAGCAGAAAGAGCTGCTCAATGTAGAACCGAAAATCGCACATAAGAACTACATCAAAGCGGTGACGAAAGGTGTTATCAAGATCGCTTCGAAGATTGGCATTTCCACGATTCAGAGCTATCGAGGGGCTCAGATTTTCGAAAGCATTGGATTAGACCACACTGTGATTGACCCTTACTTCACCTGGACGGCCTCGCGGATTGAAGGCGCAGATCTAGCGGTCCTGACTCAAGAAGCGGTGTTGCGTCATCAGCACGCATTTCCCGGACGAGATGTTGATGATTCGACTCTCGATGTGGGCGGTGAATACCAGTGGCGCAAGGAAGGGGAGCGGCATCTGTTCAGTCCTGAAACGATTCATACCCTCCAGCGAGCGGTACGCGAAGGCAGCTATGAGCACTACAAAACCTATGCTCGTCTCGTCAACGACCAGAGCAAAACTCACTTCACCCTGCGGGGATTGCTGGATTTCAAGGCGCGTGAACCGATTCCCTTGGAAGACGTAGAGCCTGTCGAAGAAATCGTCAAGCGATTCAAGACGGGAGCCATGAGCTATGGTTCCATCTCGAAGGAGGCTCATGAGACGTTGGCGATCGCCATGAACCGTCTCGGCGGCAAGTCCAACACGGGCGAGGGAGGCGAAGATCCTGAGCGCTACACCTGGACAAATGAGCAGGGCGACTCGAAGAACAGTGCTATCAAGCAGGTGGCCTCTGGTCGCTTTGGTGTCACCAGTCTCTATCTTTCTCAGGCGAGGGAAATCCAGATCAAGATGGCTCAGGGCGCAAAACCTGGAGAAGGCGGTCAGTTGCCCGGACTCAAGGTTTATCCGTGGGTCGCCAAGGTGCGCCACTCGACTCCTGGAGTGGGGCTCATCTCACCGCCCCCTCACCACGACATCTACTCCATTGAAGACCTAGCCGAACTAATTCACGATCTCAAAAACGCCAATCGAAAGGCCCGTATCAGCGTCAAGCTGGTATCAGAAGTCGGCGTTGGCACTATTGCCGCTGGCGTCGCAAAGGCTCATGCTGATGTGGTGCTCGTCTCTGGCTTCGATGGTGGCACAGGTGCTTCACCCCAGACCTCCATCAAACATGCGGGTTTACCGTGGGAACTCGGCTTAGCTGAAACTCACCAAACTTTGGTGCTGAACAATCTCCGTAGCCGTATTGCCGTTGAAACCGACGGTCAGATGAAGACGGGGCGAGATGTGGCGATCGCCACGCTCTTGGGTGCTGAAGAGTACGGTTTCTCTACTGCTCCTCTCGTTTCCATGGGCTGCATCATGATGCGGGTCTGCCACAAAAACACCTGTCCGGTCGGCGTTGCGACTCAAAATCCTCTGCTCCGAAAGAGCTTCATGGGTGATCCTCAGCATGTGGTCAACTTTATGCGGTTCATTGCAGAAGAAATGCGGGAGATCATGGCCGAGATGGGCTTCCGTACAGTCAACGAGATGGTGGGTCGCACAGATGTGCTGGAGGCGAAACAGGCCGTCGATCATTGGAAGGCAAAGGGAATCGATCTGTCCAAAATTCTCCATCAGCCTGAAGTCGGAGCTGACATCGGTCGCTATTGCCAAATTTCTCAAAATCACGGTTTGGACAAATCTCTTGATATCACTACCTTGCTGGATCTGTGTCAGCCAGCCATTGAGCGAGGCGAGAAGGTCAGCGCGACTTTGCCAATTCGAAACATCAACCGAGTAGTTGGCACCATCTTAGGCAACGAGATCACCAAACGTCATTGGGATGGCCTGCCCGAAGACACCGTGCATCTCCATTTTCAAGGCAGTGCCGGACAAAGCTTCGGAGCTTTTGTTCCAAAGGGAGTGACTCTAGAACTCGAAGGGGATGCCAACGACTACTTTGGTAAAGGACTCAGCGGCGGCAAGTTACTGGTTTACCCTGCCAAAGGCTCGACCTTCGCACCTGAAGAAAACATCATCATCGGCAACGTCGCATTTTATGGTGCGACGGGCGGTGAAGCTTACGTTTCTGGTGTGGCTGGAGAGCGCTTCTGCGTTCGCAACTCCGGGGTCAGAACCGTGGTAGAAGCCATTGGCGATCACGGTTGCGAATATATGACAGGCGGTAAAGTTGTGATTCTCGGCAAGACCGGGCGCAATTTCGCGGCAGGCATGAGCGGCGGCATTGCCTACGTGCTAGATGAGGTAGGCGATTTCCCCACTCGCTGCAATACTCAGATGGTCGATCTGGAACAGCTCGAAGACCCCGAAGAAATTCGTGAGGTGCATGATTTGATTCAGAAACATGCGACCTATACTCAGAGCACTCATGCCAAGTCGATTCTGGAAAACTGGGATAGCCTGATTCCCAAGTTCGTCAAAGTCATGCCTCGCGACTACAAGCGGGTATTGCAGCATATCCAAAAAGCGCTGGCCGATGGTCTCAGCGGTGATGATGCTCTAACCGCTGCCTTTGAGGAAAATGCCCGCGACATCGCTCGCATCAGCGGTAGTTGATGACTCTCTCTCGAAACAAATAGCGGCTCGTAGGATGGGCAAAGCAACGCGTGCCCATCATTGCTAAATTTTCAACCCGATGGGCAAAGGACAGCATGTCCATCATTCATCTAACCCGATGGGCAAGGGCGCTGCCCTTTGCCCATCCTACGAAAGACTGATTACGCTCTTCCTGGAAAGATTATGGGAAAACCAACTGGATTCATTGAATACTTGCGTGAAGTCGCTTCTGAGGTGGCTCCCGCCGATCGCATTCGCAACTGGGACGAATTTCACTTGTCCATGCCCGTCGAAAACCTCCAAACTCAGGGGGCGCGCTGCATGGACTGTGGGACTCCCTTCTGTCACACGGGCATCACCATCAGCGGCATGGCAAGCGGGTGCCCAATCAACAACCTGATTCCTGAATGGAATGATCTAATTTATCGGGGTCTTTGGGAAGAAGCGCTGGAACGGCTGCACAAAACCAACAACTTCCCCGAGTTTACCGGACGGGTCTGTCCTGCTCCCTGCGAAGGGTCTTGTGTGTTGGGTATCACCAATCCGCCTGTCACCATCAAAAATATTGAGTACTCCATCGCAGAGAAAGGATGGGAATCAGGCTGGATTACACCAAACCCTCCCGCCAACCGCACAGGCAAAAAGGTAGCGGTGATTGGCTCTGGCCCTGCCGGACTCGCTGCCGCCGCCCAACTCAACTCGGCAGGCCACTGGGTCACTGTCTACGAAAGAGCCGATCGCCCCGGTGGATTGCTGATGTATGGCATTCCCAACATGAAGCTCGAGAAGCAAAACGTGGTTCAGCGACGACTAGAGGTTCTAGAGGCAGAAGGCGTCACCTTTGTTTGCAACACTGAAGTGGGCAAAGATCTGCCGACCGAAACCTTGATGAACGACTTTGATGCGGTGGTGCTTTGCACCGGATCGACCCGTCCCCGAGATCTCCCCATCGAAGGTCGTGACTTCAAGGGTATCCACTTCGCGATGGAGTTTCTGACTGGAAACACTCGCAGCGTGCTTCAGGGTAGTCCCACAGAGGATTACATTTCAGCAGCGGGTAAAGATGTGATCATCATTGGTGGTGGCGATACGGGTACAGATTGCGTTGGCACCTCCATTCGTCACGGTTGTACTAGCGTCACTCAGCTCGAAATCATGCCGAAGCCGCCCGAAACTCGTGCGGCAAGCAATCCCTGGCCCGAATGGCCCAAAGTCTACAAAATGGATTATGGGCAAGAAGAAGCTGCTGCGATGTTCGGCAACGATCCCCGCGAATATCTCCGGACTGCGACAAAGTTTGAAGGGGACGAAAATGGTAATCTCAAAGCGGTTCACACCGTTCAGATTCAGTGGATGCGAGACGAAAACGGGCGCTTCACGCCTCAGCATATTCCCGGCACAGAGAAAGTGTTGCCTGCTCAGTTGGTGCTGCTAGCAATGGGTTTTCTCGGCCCAGAACAACCGTTGCTAGACTCCTTAGGACTAGAGCGTACTGAGCGTAGCAACATCAAAGCCGAGCATGGTGACTTTGCGACTTCGATTCCTGGTGTGTTTGCCGCTGGAGACTGCCGCCGGGGACAAAGCTTAGTCGTATGGGCCATCAATGAAGGGCGTGGCGCGGCGCAGGCGTGCGATCGCCATCTCATGGGCGCAACGACCTTACCTGTCTAGCCTTTTAGTAGCCTATGGGTGCCCGTCCCATTCAATTAGTCTGTAATCTTGAACCCATGCTCTGACCTCAGAGTGTGGGTTTTTAATATTCAAATCGTGAAGGGCGATCGCCATGCAATTGCGTTATCAATTCAAGTTCTCGCGTCAATCTCTACCCTCAATGCTGGGATTGATGGGAAATGGAGCCTTCTTCTTGGGCAGCGTTTTGTTTTTATGGGAATCGCTGACAAAACTAGGGACGTGGCTGTTTATCCTTGGCTCGCTTTGTATGCTGATCGGTAGCGCTAATAGCTTCATCGTTCGCCGCTGAACTCATTCAGCAAGATCCTCCGGTTCGCTTATGAGTAGGTAGCCATGAGTAAACGACGCTATCTGGGGATATGATCCCGGTGGGGGCACACTCCCGTTCGTTTTAGTTTTGACCCCACACTTATAGTTTCTCAAGCCAACTTTTTCACAGTCTAGTTCTCAGTATCCTTCCAAAAAGGAAGCCGCTTCTGATTTTCAGGAGCGGCTTATGGTCGTGAATATCATGAGTCGATCCTTGCAGTAGTGAGCAGAACGAGACCGATTCAAGTTCTTTTATTCACTACAACGATATAGAATCTCTCCGCTAGAGTCGAAGCGGCTACAGCGAGAAGCCAGTTCTTTTTCGTTGACCAGCTCACCAAAAGCCCAGCAATCGAGATCTGCTAGTTCTCTTGCTGCGTCGAATGAGATCATGGCCTTTGAATAGAGAGCAACGGCAAGCTGCTTACGCAATTCAGGTTCTACTTGCTGATTGGGAACACGCAAGTGGTTCACTACTGAGTCGGGAATCGTTAGCTGTAAGCTCATAGTTCACACATCCTAATCATTCACAGTCCAATCGCGAAATGCGTTGGATTTCTACCAAGACTCCTCACGTTAACAAGAAACAGGCTGCACCATTTGGAAAATCGACGGTCTGTTAAGAATTCGACATAACCACAGTTCACCTCGGCTCAAGGAAAATGTGCAAGATATAGTGCTACGCGCTGATATAAAAACCAATAGTTTATGGAGAAGCCGCGCGCCGCGCGGCTACAAAAACGTCCTAAGGCTAATGGCTGTAGCTATAGAAGTGAGTCCGCGTTAGCTATTTTTCGCGGACTCACTGATTGGATGAGAAACATTAGAAACGGCTAGGTTTATTCCCACTCAATAGTTCCAGGAGGTTTGGAAGTGATGTCGTAGACCACTCTATTCACTCCGCGTACTTCGTTCACGATACGCGTGGAAATGGCTTCCAGCAAATCATAAGGAGCCCTCGACCAGTCAGCCGTCATGCCGTCTTCACTAGAGACAAACCGCAGTACCACCGGATACGCATAGGTGCGCTGGTCGCCCATCACGCCCACACTGCGAATGGGGAGGAGCACGGCGAACGCTTGCCAAAAGTCATTGTAGACATCCCACTTGCGAATTTCATCACGCACGATGAAGTCTGCCTCACGGAGAATGTCGAGCTTCTCGTTTGAGACTTCTCCTAAGATGCGGATGGCAAGACCAGGGCCAGGAAACGGATGCCGCTTGACAATTTCAGGAGGAAGTCCGATTGATAAGCCGACCTTGCGCACCTCATCTTTGAATAGCTTCCGCAAAGGTTCCACCAGCTTGAACCGAAGATCTTTAGGAAGGCCTCCGACGTTGTGATGGCTTTTGATTTTGACAGCCACTCTTTCTCCCGTCTGGGGATCAACGTTAGTGTCGGCAGACTCAATTACATCAGGGTAGAGTGTCCCCTGAGCGAGGTAGTCGAAAGGCCCGAGGCGCTTTGACTCTTCTTCAAACACCTGAATAAACTCGTGCCCAATTCGTTTGCGCTTTTGTTCTGGATCAGTAATTCCCTCGATTTGTTTGAGGAAGCGATCGCGCGCTTTGACATGAACAACAGGAATGTGGAATTTTTCTTTGAATAACTCGACTAATCGCTCCGGTTCTTCTTTTCGCATGAAGCCCTGGTCGATAAACACACAGGTGAGCTGATCGCCAATGGCTCGATGGAGCAAAAAGGCCAGGGTTGAGGAATCGACTCCACCTGATAGTGCTAGTAACACCCGTTTTTCGCCAACTTTGCCACGAATCTCTCGAATCGCTTCTTGCACAAAGGCTTCTGTCGTCCAAGTGGGTTCGCATTCGCAGGCATGATAAACAAAGTTGCGAATTAGCGCCAACCCATCCGTCGAGTGAACAACTTCGGGGTGAAATTGAACCCCGTAGAGTCTGCGCTCATGATGGGCGATCGCCGCGCAGGGCGTGTTTTCGGTGTGAGCCAACAGCTCAAATCCGTTTGGTAGCTGAGTCACCGAATCACCGTGGCTCATCCACATGGTGGAACCATCTTCCACGTTCGTCAGCAGATCGGTCGGATCATCGATGTGAATGGAGGCCTTGCCATATTCGCCCCGATCGGCGCGCTTCACCTCTCCCCCCAACTGCTGCACCATGAGCTGCATTCCATAGCAGACCCCCAATATTGGCAGACCTAAACTCCAAATTTCGGGATCGCAATGGGGAGCACGTTCGTCGTAGACGGAGTTAGGGCCACCAGAGAGAATGATTCCTCGGGGATTAAGCTGACGTAGCTGTTCTGCAGTGGTGCGATAAGACAAGACTTCAGAATAAACCTGCGTTTCGCGAATTCGTCGCGCGATCAATTCTGAATACTGTGAGCCAAAGTCGAGAATGACAATCATTTGCCGATTGAGCCGTCGGTTGAGATCGTTGACAGAGTCGTCTTGATGAGTGGGCTTCGTAGGGGATGATTCTGTGTGTAGAGTCACCGGTTGATCCTGCCTGAAAAAGGACTTAGAAATGGACAACAAAGAAAATAAAAATATAAAAATGAACGATACGGATAATAAAAGCAGTCAACTAACAGAGCAACAATTGTTGTATTGCTTTTCACCTTACAATAACGTTTGTTTTCGTCCTTGAACGGTGTTGCTGAAGGAACAGATAGTCGATGATGAAAACACTTTTGATGGCGATCGCCATCACTACATTGACCTGAACTATAGCTTCGCCATGAAAAGCGTTAAATCGTGTTAGGGAAGCATTCAATCTCAAGATTGAGCTGTTAAATAAAACCAGCTCAATCTTCAAATCGAGTTAAGAAAGGGAGCATCCCACATCTGCAAATTTATCGATGTTTGTAGTGCGAACGTCCCATTTTTCCTAATGGAGAGGCGCTATCAACGCAGGCAAGATGTCCGCACTGCACATAAAAAACTGAAATGCACCCTCAAGAAATCCAACGAAAAGGTTAAGATCCAAGGCTCAACGACAATAACGGCAACAGCTTTAGACCACTGAAACCACAACGCTGCAAGCTAAACGTCCTAACAATTGCAGAGAACACGATTTGACATGTTCTGCGGCTTCATCAATGACAAGTCAGTACAAAAAACTATTCTGATTAGCTTAGCAAACTTGGGTTAAGAACGTTGCCCCTTTTTTGCTGCATTTGATAATCTTTCGATTTCGATCAAAGAATAGAGTCCCAACTGAAACGCGCTGCTGGCTATGAGTGTAGATGTAAGTGTGCGATCGCCGATCGATCGTTTCCCCAAGCTTTTCATAGACCCGATCTGTCCAGGGAACTTGAGTGTCATTTTCCAAGAGTTTTAAGATTTGAAGTGCAGCTTCAGCTGTGTCTTGAGCGAGGATTTGCTGGAGTGCATCTAGGGGGAGACCCGCCCGAACGCAGGCTGCCGTCAAAATTTCTTGCCGTCCGTCAGCTACATGATGATGGGTGTGAAAGATGCCTCCGGCCAACTTCAGCAGTTTGCCGTGGTAGCCAAACAGCAAAATCGAAGTCACTCCCAACATTCCCGCTTCAACCAGCATTGGCCCGACCCAATTCGCCGTTTTGACCAGATGGCGATCGCCAATTCCCATTTGCTGAGCCAGATTTAGCCCATTTTCCCCAAAGCAAAATACTAGCGTATCTGTGTGCTGTGCTTTTTGCCGAAGCTGTTCCTGAAAAGCAGCTAGTTGCCCCGGAGCGCTGAGAGGCTGAGAAATACCAGATGTCCCCAGCAGCGACAACCCTTCCACAACTCCAAACGCTTCATTCGAGGTGCGCTTTGCGAGCGATCGCCCCTCTGGCAAAATGATCGTCACCGTCACTGTTTGATGGGGCAGTCGATGACGCTCTAAATTTTCCAACATGAGCTGCCGCGCATAGCTGTAGATGGCAGCCTGTCCATCCGCACCGAGATTGCGACCCACGCCCTCGCCCCCCTCAATAGTGATCCAGTCCTGAGACTGAAACTCCGCTAAACCTCTCAGCTGATCTGACTCAGACAGAGCTTCCACCTGCACCCAAGCCCAGATCGGAGTATGGCGCGTCAAATCCAGATTGTCACCGGGATCACTACGAGTAATGGCGATCGCACTATGTTCATCTAGCGATACCACCTGCTCAACCTCAATCTCCACCACCTCAGCCGGACGAATCAAGTCTAGAGAAATACAGGAAAGAGAAACAGCACCTTTATTCAATCGCTGGAGAGCCGCGATCGCTGCCGCACAAGCAAACACAGGCAAGGTATACCCCGCCCGAGGAGCCGAAGACCGTTGATCATGAGCATTGAGATCAGCCAAAACAACTCAACTAAAACGCCAAATTCAAACCACAAAGCAAAAGCAATTCACCCCACAGCAGACAGCCCCCTGAACAAAACCCTATCAGGCTGGGCTAAACCGACCCTTTTGGAGGGGGTCTGGGGGACGCAACCGTCCTTCAGCGGGGGTTTGGGGGCAAGCGTCCCCAAGTCTAGCGGTTCTCACCCCAGCCAAAACCCCCCTACTCATAGGAAAACGACTTATTCGGATACTCCGGCGGCGGCGGCACCACCACAGGCTCCTCCTCAATCCGCTGCTGCAAATGGGCGATCGCCGCCTCAAGCTGAGCATCCCCTCCCAGAAACGTCTGATGAGGCAAATTATCCACCACCACATCAGGCTCAACCCCATGCCCCTCAATCAGCCATTCACCCTCAGGGCCATACACCCCGATTTCAGCCGCCGAAGCAAACCCCCGATCGACCAGCCAAGTTTGCATCGACAACCAAATTTCGCCTCCCCAAGTGCGAGTGCCAATCACCTTGCCCAACCCCAGCCGCCGAAACCCCTCCGTAAACGCCTCTCCATCCGACGCTGTTTTTTCATTGCACAGCACCACCATATGCCCACGAAAAGCCCACTGCATATTCCAAAAAGGTTTACCAATGCGAGGCTTCCAGAAAAACCAAGCCTTTCGCAGCAGCTTTTCAAGAATCCAGCTATCAATATTGCCACCTCGGTTGTGGCGAACATCAATGATCAGACCTTCCCGATTAAACACCGGATAGTAGTTTTCAACCCACTCAGTATAGTTCTCACACCCCATCGCCTGAAGGTGGACATAGCCAAGACGGCCTTCTCCATCGGCCTCAACTTTTTGACGGCAGCGAAACTCCCAATCGCTGTAGCGCAAGTCTTCTGCATCATCGGTCGAGCACGGCGTAACGATCACCTGGCGCATGAGAGACGCAGAGGTCGATCCTGAGTCATTTTCCCTAGATCCTCTAGCAGTCGCAGAATCAGGGGATGGAGGCTGCTGCAACTGAGCAGGTCTGACATGGAGCAACACCTGCTGATCGGCCTGATTTTTCAGCAAAACCGCCAGATTAGGGACGGATAGCGTCGAGATGCCATTAATAGACTCAATCACATCGCCCACTTGAAGATCGACCTCAGGCCGAGTCAAGGGGCCAGCCCGTTCTGGATAGTCGGGGTCGTGCTGGTAAAGATAATCGACTCGATATCCAGTCTCGACAGGACTCAGCGCAGCTCCCAACGAAGCAATGCGCACGCGGTCTCGACCTTTGCGGCGATCGCCCGCTCCCACAAAGGTATGAAGTGCGGCCAACTCACCCACCATATGGGCAATCAAATCACTCAGCTCATCTCGATCAGTCACCCGCTCAACCAAAGGCAGATGGCGCTCCAGCAGCCCTTTCCAATCTACCCCGTGCAAATTGCGATCATAGAAATAGTCGCGTTCCATGCGCCATGCCTCGATCAACATTTGCCGCCACTCTTCCCGAGGCTGCACCGAAAATGCCCAATTCGATAAATCAACCTTTTTCTTCGCTAATTCTTTTTCCTCCGGGCCCTCTTTATCAACATCAATGACGTAGAAGTCGTCGTCTTTGCAAAGCAGCAGCTTTTTTCCATCCAAAGACAGCTCATAAGTTTCGATCTCATCGAGAACTGTGTGGGGTTCAACCGGGTCGGATTTTAGCTCTAGAGAGACAAGCTTAGTCGTATCCTCAAAGTCAACCGTGGTCTCTTGCCAGAAAATGCGATCGCCAGCATTGTATAGCTGGCTATAGTTTCCCGGTTCGACTGGAACTTCCATCACCCGACGCTGCAACCCATCTCGATCGATCGTGACCTCAACAGGAGATTCATCCTCGTTCTCGTCGTCAGTACCGTCATTAGACTGTTCCGCATCAGATATTGATCCATTCTTTTTGGAAGAGGCGCTGTCTTTCTCTTGCTGTTCTTTTTCCTGGCGCTCTAGTTCCTGTTGATACAGCTCATCCATGGGTTGGAATGGCGATCGCTCTCCCTTTACAAGCGCCACATGGTAAATCTGGGTCGTCTTGTCGAAATAGGGTTCGGGCTGGCGCGGCCCCCACGGCCCCGGAACCAGAGAGGTGAAGTGCCGATCGGACAGGAAATAGATCCACTTGCCATCCGCACTCCAAGAGGGACTAAAGCTATCGACGCGATCGCTCGTTAGGTGAAACGTATCGTCGTCGTCCAAGCTGTAGATGCGGACTTGGGAAAACTGGTTAGCACAGGGAGCGACATAGGCCAGAAACCGACTATCCGGTGACCAGCGCCAGTTAAAAAACGATCCCCACTCATCACTCTCCGCGATACAGCGAGACGTGCGGGTTTGAAATTCAAACAGCCACAGTCGCTGGTCTTTGTCACCAAACACCATCCACTTTCCGTCTGGAGAAGGCAATCCGCTGTAGCGAAACACATCGCCATCGGTAGTCAGCAGATCTGTTGCCCCAATTCCATTAGCGGGAATTTGGCAAAACTCTAGCTCCCCTGTCTCGTCCGTCAGCGCGACGAGGGCTTTTCCTTCAGGCAAAAATCGAGCACTGCGATAGCGAATTCGGCTTTCGCGGGTCGCCTCGACTAATCGACCTTGAGCCACTGGTGCCACAAACACCCGTCCCCGTGCAGTCAACACTAGGCGATCGCCCGTGGGTGAGAGGTGCGCCGAGGTGAGATATTTCATCGGATGTTTGACCCAGCGCTCACGTGTCTGGTCAAAATCAGACACCAGCTCAATGTCAACCCGTTCGTTCGTCTGAGTCGCGATGGTGTAGAGATGCAGGTCTGCTCCCAATTGATAGACAATGCGTCCGTCGTGGAGAGCAGGCGACTGCACATCCCAGCCTTTGTGAGCGGTATGCTGGCGCAGATCAGCTCCGGTCTCGTCCATCGACCACAGGTTCATGGTGCCGTCGCGATCGCTCGCAAAATAGACGCGCCCATCCCACCACATAGGATTCTTGCTCGTGCCGGAATAGTCTGCGGTGAGGGCGATCGCCTCTAGGGTTTGCTCAGATTCGGTGGATTCTGACTCGCAAGCTCCAATAGCAAACGTCCAAATGTTCTGAGCCGTGCCACCTTTATAGCGCTTGGTATGGCTGCCCTGAAACTCTAGTCGAGTGAAGAAAAGCGTTTGTCCATCAGCGGTAAAACAGCCATCGCTCGCTTGACTCAGGGGCAATAGCTGAGATTTCCCGGTCGCCGGATGCAACGTTGCAAGCTGTACATTGGGCAGCGTGGAATAGTGCATCGTGCCATAGAGAATCTGCCCGGTTGGTGTCCAGCCCACGACTCCGGTGGCGTCGCCTTCGTAGGTGTGGCGAGTGGGACGACCGCCGCAAACGGGCATGGAATAAACTTCCCGAGGCCCTTCATATTCTGCGGAAAACGCAATGCGATCGCCCATTGGAGAAATCGCCGCGTTGGACTCAACTCCGTGATGTGTGGTGAGCCGCCGAGCCACCCCTCCCTGGACGCCGACTGACCACAGATCTCCCTCTGCGGTAAACACAATCGTGTCGAGATAGAGAGTCGGGAAACGATAATATCCTCGGGTGTGATTATCGTGAAGCGAATGTGCTGAATTTGAATCTGAAATAGGCGTGTCAGTCTCTGACGCCATCCTTTAGTCTCCTGTGAAGCCGTTGCTGATTCCGAATCGATAGCTGCGTGATTCAGAAATTCTGATTTACTCTAACATTGGCGATCGCCATCATCTAAAAAAGCTCGTAAGGTTGCACACGTAGCCAAGCTCAAGCTTATTAGAGAGTTTGAGTGTAATACTAAGCCCAGTGATCTAAGGATCATTCCAAAAGTTTTTAGAATAAGGGCGAATGTTATGTGTCGGTTGCTGGGATATTTGGGCCAGTCTATTGTGCTCGATCGGTTGCTGTTCAAACCAGACCATTCCTTAATTGTGCAAAGCTATGCACCTAAGGAGATGACCGCTGGTCTCATGAATGCAGACGGCTTTGGCCTAGGTTGGTATCATCCGACTCGACGAGATTTGCCCTACACCTATCGCAACATTTTGCCGATTTGGAATGATGCAAATCTGCCCAGCCTCAGTCGATACATTGAATCAGGCTGTGTTGTTGCCAGCGTTCGCAGTGCCACTCCTGGACTCGCGGTGAACTTGAGCAACTGCCCCCCTTTTCAGAGCGATCGCCTGCTGATAGTTCACAATGGATTCATTGAAAATTTTCACCAGACGCTTTATCGCTCGCTGCGCGCTCGTCTCGCTGATGCGGAATATCAGGCCATTCAAGGGTCTACCGATTCAGAGCATTTATTCGCCCTGATTCTTCAAACTTGGCGACAGCAGTGCAGCGCAGATGCTGATACGCCCGTCGAAGTGGCGATCGCCCAGGTGATTCAGCAGGTGTTTGACCTGGCTGAGCAGTTCAACCCCAACACTGATGAGGCTCTCACTGTGGGAGCCAATATGATCGTGAGCGATGGCGATCGCCTGATTGCTTGCCGGGCCTCAAATCGAGATCCGGTGCCAACACTGTACTGGTCAAAAGAGGATGAGCTATTTCCTGAAGCAGTTGTCGTTGCGTCAGAACCGTTGTTTGATGGCAAATGGCAGTCCTTGCCAGAGCAAAGTATTTTGACTGTGGAATCGAATCTCAATGTCAACATCCAATCCATCAGCGATGTCGCAACCCATCAAGCCTGGGTTGCCTGATGAGACAGGTACATCATCGGGTGCATCTCAAGCTTTCTTAGCTTCCCCCTCTACCCCAACAGAATCGAACCGCCTAGAAACGCTACGCCAAGAACTCAGAACGGCGTTTGTCGCTTGTCGTCAATCGACCTTGGCTTTGATTGATCCGGACAACTGGGATCTGCTTTGTTGTCAGTCTCATCCTGATTTTAGTCCGGTGGGTTGGCATATCGGCCACATTGCCTATACAGAAGCGTTATGGATTCTAGAACGCCTCGACAGACAGAAGCCTCTACGGACTGACTTTCATCAGCTCTTTGCCGCCGATGGCCTGCCCAAATCAGAGCGGCAAAATTTACCCGATTGGCTGACCATTCAGCACTATATGGAAACCGTGCGGCTGCGAATGCTCGACTATTTGGCGATCGCCCCCGTCGATCGTCAGGAGCGGCTGTGGCGATTTTTGCTGCAGCACGAAAGTCAGCACTGCGAAACGCTGTCTCTGGTGATGGCGCTGCATACTCGCAAAGAAGCGGCTTTGTTTCCTCAGCGTGCCGCCCCAAATCCACAGGATGTGGCGGAGCCGTCGCCTCTGGTGCATGTGCCTGCTGGCTCATTTCAGATGGGGTGCGATCGCCCAGACGCTCTCGACAACGAACGGCCAGCCCACACAGCCGAAACTCAAGCCTATTGGATTGACCGCTATCCGGTCACCTGCCGCGACTTTCGCCAGTTCATTCAGGCGGGAGGCTATCGCAATGCCGACTGGTGGAGTGAGGCGGGATGGCAGTGGTTTCAGCGTCATCCTGTCTCGGTTGCGCTCTATTGGGTCGATGATCCGGTGTGGGATGACCATCCGGTCTGCGGGGTGAGCTGGTATGAAGCTGACGCCTATGCTCGCTTTGCCGGAAAACGACTTCCTACGGAGGCTGAATGGGAAAAGGCGGCTCGCTGGCATCCGCAAACTGGCCAGTCTCAACGCTATCCGTGGGGCACTGACACCGCACTGCCCCAGCACTGCAACCATCACCACCGAATCGGTCATACGACTCCCGTGACGGCTTACGAATCAGCCGCCAGTCCGGTCGGCTGCGTCGATATGCTGGGCAACGTGTGGGAATGGACGGCAACTCTATTCGATGCCTATCCGGGGTTTCGGCCTTTTCCTTATCGCGGCTATTCGGAAACGTACTTTGACGACGAGCATTATGTTCTGCGGGGCGGCAGTTGGGCGACCCGACCGTGGGCACTCCGTAGCAGCTTCCGCAACTGGTATCACCCCTGGGTGCGGCAGATGTTTGCTGGGTTTCGCTGCGCCACAGATGAGTAGTGCCAATTTTTAGCTTTCAATTTTTAACTTTAAATTGACGGTTTTGGGTTAACGATGAGAGATCAGCTGCTCTCAGGATTCTTGGACTCTGCACCTTTTGGAAGAAACCGCACTTCTGGCTACAGGTAGGTGATGATAGAGAGCCTTGCTTGGTAGGTATAGGAGAGTATTACGAAAGAAAGAAATTCTTACAGAAAATGACACCCCATAGCAGCGCAGTTAATCACGCTTCACACGACAGGCATCATCAAGAAATGTCAGGCAGCTACGTCAAATTCTTCGCGATGATTGGGACTTCAATCGTTGTGATGTTTTTCTTAATGTACCTGCATTCATATCAAATTCTCGACCACGCTTGGTTCAGCGAAACGCGAGTATTCATGGCGCTGATTATGGGTGCTGCGATGATGGTAATTATGCTGTCGTACATGCTGCACATGTATAAAAACAAGACAGTTAATATCGCTATTTACATTGGTGCCCTCGTGCTGTTTGGGGCTTCGCTGTGGCTAGTCCGTAGTCAGGTCACGGTAAGCGATGTAGATTACATGGAGGGTATGATTCCTCACCATTCCATTGCTGTTCTGACGAGCGAACGGGCTCAAATTGAGGATATTCGAGTTCGCGAGCTAGCTGATGAAATTATCAAGGCTCAACGGAAGGAGATCAAAGAAATGGAGTGGCTTATTTCTGATATTCGAGAAAACGGCTTTGCGAGTACGCCAATTGAAGCAGAAGCAAAGCCTGTGCCAAACTTCGCTCCCACCCCAGAATAATTCTGAACCCTTACCCACTGAGAAAAAACACAGGCTGATTGAATTTTGTTCAACTGCTGAAGATAGTTCGATAAGGAGAACCCTTGTGACTGCTACTCAAAACAAGGAGTTGAAAACTGATCAAACCGTTCGTCTCTACCGCATGTCTATGCCAGAGCATGAATGCCCTTGGGGTGTACGAGCGGTTAACTTGCTGAACGAAAAAGATATTGAATTTGAAGATCACAAGCTGACCTCTAAGGAAGAGGTGGAAGCGTTCAAAGGAAAGCACAACGTTTCAACAACACCGCAAATCTTCTTCGACGACGATCGCATCGGCGGCTACACTGACTTGGCGGACTACTTCGATGTTGACGCTGAAAAGGCTGAGTATTCCTATACTCCAGTCGTAGCCTTGTTCTCGACGGCGGCGTTAATTTCAGTTGCAGCTTCCTTAGGAACATCTGGCTTCATGGGAGTGGCGCTGTCAATGTTGGCTTCTCTCAAGCTGATGGATTTAGAATCCTTTGCTGAAAGCTTCGAAAAGTACGATCTCATCACTCAGCGTGTAAAACCCTACGGCAAAGCGTTTCCGTTTCTCGAACTGCTGCTGGGACTGGGATTTTTATCAGGAGTTGCGCCTATTGTCACCGGAGTCGGCTCTCTTGTGCTGGGTACAAGTGGCGCTGTCTCAGTGTTCAAAGCGGTCTACATCGACAAGCTGGAGCTGAACTGTGCTTGTGTGGGTGGAAATTCGAGTGCACCCCTCGGGGTTGTCAGCTTTTTGGAAAACGCCATCATGATTGTGATGGGCGCAACGCTGCTGTTCTCAGCTGCAACATCGGACACCGCCAAGCTAGAAACAGAACGCGAAACGGCATTGGAACCTGAGCGATCGCCCCTCGTTGTGTTTATGGATGACTAGGGCATGTCAATCACGAGATAGCACACTCGTCATCGTGTCTTCTGTGAAGAATTTCACACAGTTATTAGACAGGGTTGACTCTCCATCGGAGGGGAGTGTTTACGCTGGAATAACGAGCTGAGATTTTTCTCGCGGTTTGATCTTCTTAGATGGAACCTCAGTACGTACACCTCAAAAGGCACGGTGATAAGGAAATGCGTAGAAACCTATGGGGGGCGATCGCCCTCACCCTCGTGATTGGCAGTGTTGGCATTAGTGCATGTTCGAGCTTGACTGCTTCTAACACTTCCTCTCAGCAGGCTGTTACACCTGCCGATTTACCTCCCGAAGCGCGGCAGGTCGTTGCCTTTCGCAGCCCCACTTGCGGTTGCTGTGGAAATTGGGTTGAGCACATGCGGGCTCAGGGATTTGAGGTTGAAGACAATGTGGTTGACGATGTTGAAGCCGTGAAACAGGAATACAACGTTCCCGCCGACCTGGCTTCGTGCCACACGGCGATCGTCAACGGTTATGTGATCGAGGGTCATATTCCTGCCGCTGATATCAGTCGCCTGCTGACAGAAAAGCCGGATGTTGCAGGCATCGCTGTACCCGGAATGCCCATCGGTTCACCAGGCATGGAATCAGGCGATATTCAGCAGCCTTACACGGTCTATACTTTCGCAGAAGATGGCTCAACTGACGTGTTTCAGGAGCATTCCTGAGCGCAAGTGAATCTGGCGAGTGAGTCTGACGGGTTCGTTTTACAATCCCGCAATTCCCCACCAGCATGGACAGAAAAGGTTTAGCTGGTAAGGCATTTTTGCTGCCCTAACGTTTTCGTATCAGCAGGTTAATACAATGAAACGCAGACGGTTTCTTGCCCTCGGCAGCAGTGGCATAGGGGCGATATTTCTAAGCCAATGTGCTACGGTTCGGCCTCAGTCACAACCTCAGTTGCAATCTAGTCGTCTTGCCTCTGAAACCTACTTCAGCCGAGATGGTCTGCTCGAATTAGATCTAGATGCACGCGCTCAAGCCGTTTCGATCGACGGACAAACGGCTGAGCTGTTGAGCTACGGCGGACGTGTCCCTGGCCCTGTGCTAGAGGTACTTCCAGGGGATACCGTACGAATTCGCTTCACGAATCGTCTAGCGGCTCCAACCAATCTCCACTATCACGGTCTTCACGTTTCTCCAGAAGGACAGGCAGACAACCCGTTTCTCGAAATTCCGCCCAATGAACAATTTACCTACGAGTTCAGGCTTCCAGACGATCATCACAGCGTAACGGCTTACTACCATCCGCATCTTCACGGCTACGTGGCGCAGCAGATCTTTGGAGGATTAGGCGGCATGATGATCGTGCGGGGAGCGCTGGATGAAATTCCCGAAATTCAGGCCGCGCAGGAAGAGATACTATTCCTCAAAGATTTCGATCTGAGTCGGGCTGTGAACGCTCCTGATCCCTACTTTGGGGTACAAATGCCAGGGCGAGAAGGTTCACTCTTAACCGTGAATGGACAGGTTAATCCGTCGTTCACAATTTCTTCTGGAGGATTGCTGCGATTTAGAATTGTCAATGCTTCCACCTCTCGCTTTTATCGCCTCGCCTTTGAAAATCATCCGATGCATTTGATTGCAACCGATGGAGGGGCGATCGCCCAGCCTGTTGAACTTCAAGAGTTACTGCTCTCTCCAGGAGAAAGAGCCGAAGTGCTGGTGCAAGGAAATCAAGAACCAGGACAATATCGCCTGCTCAATTTACCGTATCAGCGAGGCGGAATGGGCATGATGGGAGGCATGATGGGGAGTGGCTCAATGCGCGGCTCAAGGTCACCTCAACAAAACGAGACAACACCTCAACACCTGGCGACACTGACCTATTCAGGCCAAGTTGAAGCACTTACACTACCTCAGCAGCTTCTGCCCGTCGAGGATTTACCGGAATCTCAGACCGTGCGACAGTTCACCCTAAACCACGGCATGGTTCCCGGACGAGGTATGACATTTTTGATCAACGGCCAGTCTTTTGAACATGGGCAAGTGGATACCTCCGTACGACTCAACACTGTAGAAGATTGGGATGTCGTAAATACGGGAGTGATGGATCATCCTTTTCATCTTCATACAAACCGCTTTCAGGTCATCAGCCGCAATGGTCAGACTGTTCCGTACCGAGCTTGGAAGGACACGATTTTGATTCCTACGGGAGAGTCCGCTCGAATTCGAGTCGCGTTCAAGGATTTTCCAGGAAAGACAGTCTATCACTGTCATATCCTCGACCATGAGGATCTAGGCATGATGGGCGTGATTGAGATGCAGGCATAGCCTTCCAATGTCCCCGTGGCAATAATGCCTATGGCTTATGCTATGAGGTTGATGCCTCGATAGAGGTCGGCGATCGCCACTTCTGAGAACTAAATCCAGCAGGAATCACAATCATCATTGCAGCCACTCCATCTGTGACCTTGCTTGAAATCGATTTCTCAACTTTTGTTCGAAACGTTCAGTCTAATCAGTGCTTCTTGCTTACCTGTAGCTAACGTTGAATCATCATTTGTGAGTAAAGACTCAACATTGAGGAGTTTCCCGATATGGCCCGTCGGAATAATTGGCATCCGAATAATTTGTATCCGATCGTACTTGGAGGAGTTGCCCTCGTCCAAGGTGTTCAATGGGTAATTGCAGATCGTGTGTTCGCTCACGATGGCCCTCACGGAAATGTGGATGAGCAAGCGACTGACGATGACTCCAGCAGCTCTCACGCTCAAACATCAGAAACGACTCAAGCAACTGAGTCGGCAGAACAAGATCCTGCGACAATGCCCTCAACGTCTTCCCAATTAGGGCATGAAAATATCGCCGCTCCAATAGAAGAGATTCCTGTTTCTCCTAACGCCCCCATTGCCTCAAACCCGAAAAACAACACATCCAATATCCTTTCGATTGGACTGGGAGAATCAATCTTCGGACTCATGATTGTAGCCCCCTTCTTGCTCGTGTCTTTGAAAAAGCAGCTTCAGTCTTGAACGTTTTTGCCAAACATATTGATCAGGCGTGGAGGTATTCTTTCCTGTGAAATTTAACCCAGCCCGTTTAAGACAGCTCCATCGAGCCTTGGTGCCTGTGATGGTGTTGCCGCTGCTGTTGACGTTGATTACAGGAATGACTTTTCAACTAGCTGTTGCGGGCGATCGCGCGGGCGACTTCATCTGGCTGCTTGAGCTGCATCGCGGTAAGTTTGGTCGAGTTAATCTAGAGCTGATTTATCCTTTTTTCAATGCTCTGGGACTGTTGACCCTGATCGTTACAGGGTTGTTGATGTGGCTCCAATCTCCGAGTAGGCGGAAAAGTCGTTCATAAGGCTTTATGGCATCGCTGTTAATAGAAACGAATACAGCGGAATTGCCCCATCCATGAGGCTGGAGTGAGGGATGAGAGAAATTAAACTTTATTTTGGTGCTGGACAAGAGCGCAGACTTGCAGCGATCGTCCTCTTAGCCGACCTCAGCAAATAACCTGGAAACCAACCAGATTGCTTAATCGCTGGTGGTAATGACCGCTGATAATTGTCACTACTCATGCTCTTGTTCTTCACAGGCTCCAATACTGACCCAGCTTGTGGAGCCGTCTGCCCAGTGTTCTTTTTTCCAAATGGGGGCGTTGTGCTTGAGGGTGTCGATGGCGTATTTGCAGGCGGCAAACGCCTCCGCCCGATGAGGACAGCCGATCGCCACTAAGACGCTAATTTCGCCTACCTGCAGCTTGCCCGTGCGATGGTGAATCACCACATGGGTGACATCGCTCCACTGGTGCCGAATCTGGGCGGAGATCTGGCGAAAAACCTGAATCGCCATCGGTTCATACGCCTGATATTCCAGCGCTACCACGGGTTGCCCATCCGTCTGATTGCGCACCATGCCGCTCATCACCACGATCGCCCCATTCGCTGCATCATCGGCTAAAGCATAGACTTCTTCTAGAGATAGGGGGGCAAACGTCATGCGAAAATCGTCGCCCTCTTGTTGGGGCGCAAGGGCTGGAACTTGGCTCAGGGTGGTGGAGTTCATGGGCAACCTGTAGAACGAAGATCAACAGTAATCAGGGTGATGAGGCAAACGGTAAATCCGGCGTTTCGAGAATGTGAAATTGGAGCAGCATCACTACTCCCAGGGTATACAACGTCGAGGTTCCGAGGCTGACGAGCAGATCTTTTTTGAGGTTGCGGGGGCGATCGCCAAACAACATATCACCTGCCCCAAACTGCATCAGCACAAAGCCTAATACGTTGGAGAGCCAATACCCTACGACCGTTGCCGGAATCAGCCAGCCTGGAAACACGAGATTAACAATGAATCCGAATGCGTAAGCAATTGGAAAGTTGAAGAACAGATCATTCCACCAGGAAAGGGGCGATAGCATGTAGCCCAAGCCCACAAGAAACCCACCTCGAACCTTTTTTAACGCTGAATGAGGAGCTGACATAGAGATGATGGATATAGCAGTGCGCAGATAGGTTAGGACAGATATTTATGGAGAAGCCGCGCACCGCGCGGCTTC
>CAKZMO010000618.1 GCA_937128595.1 uncultured cyanobacterium
GCTTAAGCCAGTCGTCGAGGACATCAAACCATCCTCGCGAGGCCTGCGCACGTCCCAGTGCTACGGTCATGTCATAACCTCTTAATATCGCGTTCAAGCAAGGAGTGCGTAGCTTGCTTTAATGCTTTGAGTCTGGAGAGTACCCCCATAGGAAGCACATTCCAATCTCGAAGCAGATTCGCCGAGAGCTTGGAGACAGCTATGCCGCAAAAGAATTGCGACCGTTTGTACTGACCCAACCCAGACCTACGCCTTCAGCGAGACGAGATGACAGGGAATTAGAACTCTCAACGTTTCTATATGATAGGGAGATACTTAAAATTTTACAATCTGATACGTGATTCTCATCTCTAAAAAAATGCTAAATCCGAGCTGATTTTGGGAATTAACAACATGATTACGGATTCGTAATGTTTCGCAATAAAAAACAGGGCTGATGTTCAATGTTGGGTCTGACAGAGTAGGATTTTATGTTGTCGGTGAAGGTATGGCGATCGCGCTCAAATCCTTTGCTGCAGATGTTTTCCAGAAATCTGCTGTACGACTTTGCCTGTGACGATCGGGTAGGCTCTTCATTTTAAGAAACACTATAGGCGGGAAGCACCTGAGCATGACCATCACGAGATAGATTAAGGGTGGATGGATGCTTGCTGGGCAAAACCAAGAAAAATTCTTGGATCAGCATTGACGTTATTGATGAGAATGAATTCACAACATGACTACAACCTCTTCATCCACGGCACTTGAGAACGCAAAAGATGGCGATCGCGTCTTGAAACAAAAGGTCTTGGGTGCTCGTCGTTTGAGTAATTACTGGTGGGCTGCCGTCGTATTTGTGGGTGGAACCGGGTTTTTGTTATCGAGTTTGTCGAGCTACTTCAAAGTCAATTTGCTCTTGCTCTCTGACCCTACAGACCTTGTGTTCGTCCCGCAAGGAATTGCTATGGGCTTTTACGGAGTAGTGGCTCTGCTGCTATCGACTTATTTATGGCTGCTGATTGCCTGGAACGTTGGCGGTGGATACAACGAGTTCAGTAAAGAAGAGGGGATCGTCCGAGTTTTTCGATGGGGGTTTCCGGGAAAAAATCGCATTGTTGAAATTACTCATCCACTGGAAGACGTCCAAGCTGTGCGGGTTGATATTAAGGAAGGACTAAATCCAAAACGAGCCCTATATCTTCGGATCAAAGGCAACATCGAGCTTCCTCTGACTCGTATTGGTCGGCCACTGCCGCTTTCTGACTTAGAAAATCAGGGTGCCGCGTTGGCTCGCTTTATGAGGGTTCCTCTAGAAGGTCTTTAGAGCCAATAAAGCTGGGAACTGTGGTTGCCCATTTTACAAGTTTGAAGAAACACTAAGGACAGTTGTTGAGGATTCGTATTTATGAGAGTTTACCGCTGGCTGACTATGTTTCTGTTGGTCGGGGCTTTTATGTTGGCAGGTTGCTCCACAGGAGAAGTCGCGTCTGATAGCTCAACGCCTGACACACCAACGTCAAGCCCAGATGTCGAAGAGGTGGGATCTGGGTTGCCTCGCCTTGAGGGAGAAGCTGTCGTAGAAATGGTAGTAAACGGTGAGACGATTGCTATCAATGTGAATGGAAACAATGCACCCATTACGGCTGGAAACTTTGTGGACTTGGTTCAGAAAGGAGTGTATGACGGGGTTGCTTTTCACAGAGTTGTGAAAGAACCCGAGCCGTTTGTGGTTCAAGGTGGTGATCCTCAGAGTCAAGATCCGAGTGTGCCGATGGCACAACTGGGAACAGGTGGATATGTTGATCCCTCAACGGCTGCTCCACGATATATTCCCCTTGAAATTCAGCCGGCTGGAGCAGAAGAGCCGATCTACAGTCAGCCTTTTTCGAGCTTGGACAACAGCCCTACTCCAGAACTGACCCATACCCGTGGTGCGGTTGCGATGGCGCGATCGCAGTTTCCCGATTCTGCTTCTTCGCAGTTCTATTTTGCATTGGCTGATCTGTCGTTTCTCGACGGAGATTATGCTGTGTTTGGCTATGTCGAAGACGGAGATATGGACGTAGTAGACAGCATTCAGCAGGGCGATCGCATTGAGTCGGCGCAAGTTGTGTCTGGGTTAGACAATCTTCAGACTCCAGACGAATAAGTTTCCATATCAGTCAATTGCATCGTAAATAAGGGCGCTAGAGTAGCAGTAGAGGGATGTTCCCCTTCTACTGCTACTCTTTATTTGGACCCGCTATGACGTTAACTGAACAAATGCTGTCGCCTTTGTCGGACGGGCATGTGCTGACGGGACTCCGTCGAGCTGACCAGATGTGGTCAAACTACAAGACAGCCAATATCAGTGTTCCTGAGGTCGTTCACGTGAGAAAGGATAGCTCCGCAACAGAGCTAGAGCCAGTGGAATGGGACGTGGCGATCGCCGGAGGAACCTTAGGAATTTTGCTAGGGGCAGCGCTTGCTCAGAAGGGCTGGCGCGTGGTGCTGATCGAGCGAGGCATCTTAAAGGGTCGTGAGCAGGAATGGAATATTTCGCGGCAAGAGCTACAAGTGTTTGTTGACCTGGATCTGCTGACTGTTGATGAGCTAGAAAGGGCGATCGCCACAGAATATAATCCAGCCAGACTGAGCTTTCACAAAGGAACAGAGTTTTGGGTTGAGGACGTGCTGAATGTGGGTGTCGATCCGATATATCTGTTGGATACGCTGAAGCAAAAGTTTCTGGATGCTGGAGGCAGACTGCTCGAAAACACCGCATTCCAATCTGCAACGATCCATCCCAATGGTGTCTCTATTCATACTGAGAATACTCATACTGAGAATATAGAGAAACAGAGAATTACAACTCGGTTATTGATTGATGCAATGGGTCACTTTTCGCCCATTGCTCGTCAGGCGCGCAATGGACAGCAGCCAGATGCCGTTTGCTTGGTGGTCGGAACTTGTGCGGAAGGATATGCTGCTGAGGCAGAGGGCGATCGCTCATCTGTCGATCTCTCAACAGGTGATATTTTTGCCTCGATCACACCCATCCAAAACCATTGCCAATACTTTTGGGAAGCGTTTCCAGCCCGCGATGGACGCACGACGTATTTGTTCACCTACGTCGATGCACAACCCGCTCGCTTGTCTTTAGAAGATTTGTTTGAAGATTATTGGCGGCTTCTCCCTGATTACCAGAGGATTTCATTAGAGCAACTCAAGGTGAGACGAGCCTTGTTTGGGTTTTTTCCTTGCTATCGAAACAGTCCTTTGCAACTGCCTTGGAATCGGACGCTGGCGGTCGGAGACAGCAGCGGCAGCCAGTCTCCTCTCAGTTTTGGCGGTTTTGGTTCAATGGTTCGTCATTTAGCACGACTGACTCGTGGTGTTCATGAAGCTCTGGATGCTGATGCGCTGAGTCAAAAAGATTTAGCGAAGCTTCAGCCCTATCAGCCCAGTCTGTCGATTACCTGGCTATTTCAGCGTTCTATGAGCGTCGGACTTCACCAAAACCCTGACCCCAACCAAATCAACGAGTTGCTTTCGGGAGTCTTTGAGGCCATGAATGACTTAGGAGACCCAGTACTGAAACCGTTTTTACAAGATGTGGTACAGTTTAGAGCCTTGACCCGAACACTGTTCCAGACGACTCTCAAGTTTCCGCTTTTAGGTTTGAAAGTCGTTCCCTATGTGGGACTGCTATCGCTACTCAAGTGGGTTGTTCACTACGTCAATTTGGGTATCTATGCGATTCAATCCAGATTAGGTTCCGCCATCTATCCTTTGCTGAAGCCATTGTTTACAACATTGCCGCCCAAGTTTCAATACACCTTCTCACGTTGGATTGATATGTGGGTTTACGGTTCTGGAGGTGACTATCACGGCTAGTTTGAAGTACGACTCTCGATTCCATATTCAATTGATTTCACGATCGATCAATTCTGATGGAAAAAGCCTTGTATCTTTTAGCAGAACTCAGTGAACGAGATTTTGACTGGTTTGTGCAGAGTGGTGAACTCGTCCAAATTTCACCAGGACAAGCGTTGATTCAAGAAGGCAGCTCGATCAATGCGATTTATCTAGTTTTAGAAGGAACGCTAGCCGTCACAGTGAGCGCTCTCAAGGATCACGAAATTGCTCGTCTATCTGCGGGAGAAGTGGTTGGGGAAATGTCGTTTGTGGATGAACGGGCTCCCTCTGCGACCGTCAGTGCTCTTGATGTTGTCCGAGTGTGGAAAATTCCTCGTATCAGGCTGATGCAAAAGCTTTCCAACGATCGCAGTTTTGCTGCAAATTTTTATCAGGCGATCGCCATCTGGTTATCTCACAGGCTCCGGGGAACCATCAGCCGATGGGGATACGCCTATGGATATGGCAAAGAAGATGAACTTAATTCGACCGATGGCGATGCTGGTTGGGTTCAGTCATCCGATAGTTTGGAAATTGCTCGGATCAGATTAGACTGGCTTTTCAGTCGCTTAAAAGATGTCAAAGATAACTGCTAACGTCAATTTTTGATCGTTCATTTGTCAACTTGTCCCCTATGATGTTTCCGACTGCTCGACAAGGTTTTTATCAGGAAATCTGCCAACCCGATGACCAAATCGATTTGGCTAAAGCCTCGCTCTATATTGCGCTTGAAGCCCATCCCAAGCTTGACATTGAAGAGTATTTAAAAGCTTTGGATGCGATCGCAGCAAACGTAAGCGATCGCCTTCCCAAAGAGCGCTATCCTCTGCGGGTTGTTCGAGCTATCAATGAGCACCTGTACGACAATCTACGCTTTCAAGGCAATAACCGAAACTATTACGACCCGGACAATAGCTATCTGAATCGGGTGATTGACCGTCGAACAGGAATTCCAATTTCCCTATCGCTAGTCTATCTAGAAGTTGCAAAACGACTCGATTTTCCGATGGTCGGAGTGGGGATGCCGGGGCATTTTTTGATTCGGCCTGCTCAACCAGAACTCGATTTTTTGGTCGATCCGTTCAACCAAGGTGAAGTGTTGTTCGATCAAGACTGTGCAGAATTGTTACAGCAGCTGTATGGCCGCTCTGTTACGATTCGACCGGATTTTTTAGAGCCTGTTTCTTCACGAAAAATTCTGGCTCGAATGCTGACAAATCTCAAAGGTATTTATATCAATCAGGGAGAAATGTCTTGGGTGTTGTCGGTTATTGACCGACTGTTGTTGCTATTTCCTGATGCACCGATTGAGCAGCGCGATCGGGGACTAATCTATTATCAAGTCGGACGCTGGACTGAAGCTCGTCAAGATTTGGAAAACTATCTCGACTGCTTACCGGCTGCCCGCGATGCCATTGTCGTGAGAAAGCTGCTAAAACGCATAGACGGCGGAGACGATTCATAGATCCCTCTTTGCTGTTGCTTTTGGGGACGGCTCATTCGAACTTGCCGATCAGTCTCGGCGCTCAACTGTAGCTTCCATCGTGCTTGCTAAGTAATGTCCTTCCATCACGCTGCTCGACATGTAGTAGCTTTGTGGGGCGATTTGGTGCATAGTTTCAAATCCTGTGCGTCGCTGGCGATCGCCTAGCACCCAAAATCGTTGAACAATAGATTCTGGGGCAATCCAGCCTTCTCCTTCGACACGTCCGAGATTACTGTGCTGAAGGACGAAGGAATAGCGGCGATCGCCTAAGGCCAGTCGTCCCCGGTATTGAAACGTAATCGCCTCACGTTCGTCTTCTGGAAAGATTAGTTTTGTAACAAGAGTGTACCAATCGTCGCGTTTCCACTCGACAAGAATTTTGCCCTTGACGCTTACCGGAGGGCCATCACGATTGAGCCAGTTGCCATCTAACATCCATAGTCCTGTCTCAAGTAGAAACGTATGAGTCACGACAACATCCCTGTTGGTTTTTTGTCCGCTTGCTCAGTTATAACCGCTATACTGACTCTGAGAGCTTATCTCATCGTATCGGTTAGCGAGTGACTGGTTGATAAATTTTGCCTAAAGGAATAGCTTGATCAGCTCCGGTCACTTCTGGCAGGTTTCCTGGTTGATCGTGCCAGCGCCAATAGGCTAGAACGGCCATGGCAATTGCTTCTTTATAAGCGGTATCGATGCCTAATTCATCCGTAGTCAGCAGCTCGATGTTTGGTAAGTGCGATCGCAGTCGGTTGGCTAGGTAGTGATTGCGGCTACCTCCGCCACAGAGAACAATTTGATCGGGAAGTCGAGGCAGAAACGTTTGATAGTTCAGCGCAATCGAGGCTGCTGTAAAGTCTGTGAGAGAGGCCAGGGTATCAGCGGCGTTGAGATGGCGATCGCTCGCTTCAGCTAAACACCGACGAGCGTAGTCTGCACCAAAAAGCTCTCGTCCCGTGGATTTTGGCGGTGGCTGATGTAGATAGTCGTCTTGTAGCCACTGCTGTACCAGTTCGTCACAGGGTGAACCTGTTGCTGCCCACTGCCCGCTTTCATCATACGTGAACTGACCTTCAGACAGTTCAAACACCGCAAAATCAATCAGAGCATTGCCAGGGCCTGTGTCCCAACCTAGAACGCCTGTCTTCTGATTCTGAGGAACTTCGCACGGTTGGGGAGGCAAGTAGGCTACGTTGCCGATGCCACCAATATTTTGAATACACCGATGCAGCATTGGATGTCCCAGCAGCCACAAATCGATTGCAGGAACTAGAGGAGCCCCTTGACCTCCCATTGCGATATCTGCTGCTCGGAAATCGCTCACTGTCGAAGTCTCTGACAGGTGGGCAATCAGGTCACCGCGTCCAAGTTGAAGGCTATAGCCCAGGGGATGATGATCAGAGACTCGTGGAGGACGATGAAACACCGTTTGACCATGAGAACCAATCAGAGCTGCTGGAGGGTGTTCCTGTTGGATGTCGAGGGCGGCTTGAGCAAAACAGTGGGCGATCGCATCATCCAGTTCTGCTAGAGCCATCATCGACAGCGGCGCTCCGTGGCACACCTCTAAGATGCGATGGCGCAAGTCTTTGGGATAGGGATAGGTTTCTCCTGCGATGAGTTCGAGGCTCAAGTCATGTGTTGTGCCAGTCAGCTCAACGAGAACAGCATCAATGCCATCGACAGACGTACCACTGATTAGACCCACTATTCGCATGGGAGATTTTATTGCTAATGTTGACTAATTTTGACAAATGTTCAGCTCAATGGAGCTACTCAGCTGACTAAAACGCGATCGCTCTGGCCTAGTCGGCGATTTTCTTGAATCACCTGCTGTCGTGCCCACTGATCGGCTGCCAAAATGTCGTCCAGACTAGGCTGGGACTGATTGTCTTGACGATGGCGATCGCACACCCGCTCAATCAAACGAGGAATATCGAGGAATTTTACCTTTTCCTCTAAGAACAGCGCCACTGCTTGCTCATTTGCTGCATTTAGCACAGCAGGCATCGAACCTCCGGCTCGTCCAGCCGCATAGGCCAGATTCATACAGGGATATTTGTGGTGGTCGGGCTCTCGAAAGGTGAGATCTCCAGCCTTAACTAAATCTAACGGCTCCCAGTCCGTAAAGATGCGCTCTGGCCACGACATGGCATACAGCAGGGGCAGACGCATATCGGGCCAACCCAACTGAGCTAGCACAGAGGTGTCTTGGACTTCGATCAGCGAATGAATAATGCTTTGGGGATGGATCACGATGTCGATGTGGTCGTAATCCATGCCGAAGAGATAGTGGGCCTCAATCACTTCTAGCCCTTTATTCATCAGCGTGGCGGAATCAACGGTGATCTTCTGCCCCATCGACCAGTTGGGATGTTTCAGCGCATCGGCCACAGTGACTTCAGGTAGCTTCTCTACAGGCCAGTCGCGGAAGGCTCCGCCAGATGCAGTCAGGATGATGCGACGCAGTCCACCCTCAGGCACGCCTTGCAAACATTGGAAAATGGCAGAATGTTCTGAATCAGCTGGAAGTAACTTCACCTGATGCTGCTTGACCAAGGGCAATACGACCGGGCCACCCGCGATCAGAGTTTCTTTGTTGGCAAGGGCAATGTCTTTCCCCGCCTTGATAGCCGCAATGGTCGGGAGCAGACCTGCACAACCCACAATGCCTGTCACGACCGCTTCTGCATCTCCGTAAGCGGCTACTTCGGTGACCCCTTCTTCTCCAGAAAGGAGCGTTGGCTTTTGATCAAGATGGGCGATCGCCTCTTCTAACTCAGGTAGTTTGGAGCGATCGCAAATGGCTGCGACTTCAGGCTGAAATTGAGCGATCTGCTGCGCGAGAAGGTCTACATTTCGTCGGGCGGCAATGCCGACCAAGCGAAACTGGTCGGGATGACTCGACACAATATCGAGGGTTTGGGTGCCGATGGATCCTGTGGAGCCGAGGAGGGTAATTGCTTTCACAGCGCTACTCTAATGAACGAACACGTCTGTTCTTGTCGCATCCCTACTATAAAACGCGATCGCACTCTGCCCAACATCTCCATCCAACATAATGTTTTTGAAGAAGCCTTCTTGATGGCTACAAGCCAAAGTTTCTAGCCAAAGTTTCCAGATCCCAATCCGTCAGTAGCCATGCTCCGAAAGAAAGTCAGCCGTGATGGGCGATTCAGACGTGGCGATCGTCTCTTGCCAGTCTCTCAGTGCAGGATCGTGCGAAGAAGATTGGTGCTCAAGCTTCAGAAACTTCTCGACGTATTTTCCCAAAACGTCTCCCTCTAAATTTACTAAATCTCCAGGAGACAGATATTGGAGATTCGTTTCTGCGTAAGTGAGAGGAATGACCGCTGCTTTGAACCAGCTGCCAGAAGCGTTGCAGTCCGCCACCGTTAAACTAATGCCGTTGATCGCAATACTCCCTTTAGGAACAATGTATCGAGACACCCGATCATCAGAGACTGTAAAGCTCATTTCCCAGGCATTCTCTGTGCGTACGGAGGCGTCTAAGTAGCCCACGCCGTCGATGTGGCCTGTTACAAAGTGCCCTCCTAGCTTGCTACCGACTCTTAGAGAACCTTCGAGATTCACCAAGTTTGCTTGGGGCGATCGCCCCAGAGTCGTTCGGTTTTGGGTTTCGGGAGAGATAGCGGCAATAAATCCGTCTGCCAGAAGCTGAGTCACCGTCAAGCAAATGCCATCTACAGCGACGCTGTCGCCTAGTGCCAGGTCGGCGTAGATGGGATCGTGAGCAGAGTGCGACCACGACACTTTAATTTTCTCATCTCCCCAGACTTGGGCTTTGCCAAGGGTTTGAACTAATCCGGTAAACACAACAACTCGGCGCTCGTATAAAAGGGTTGGCTTGTTCGCGAGAAGGTTGGCTTGTTCGCGAGAAAATGATTCTGTGAACTAATCGTGACAGTGAGGTCAGGTCTGACTGCCTTTCCCATCATCGGTCATCGGAGCTTGTTATGATTGATACCGAGTTCAGATGATTAAAGTTTCAGATGATTAAAGTTTCAGAATCATCTCATTTGAAGGAAGAGATATCAGGGCATACTGATGTTGAAGAGCCTGTTTGCTAAAACGTATTCAACGGGAAGTCGCATAACAGAAGTGGCATACTGATTTCATATTTTGCCATACTCGAACGGAACGAAAACTTCGGAGGAGAGATCCACCTGCGTTCTTAGTCTCTAATTTTTCGGATTCATCGGATTCAACTGACTAATTGTAAAGATAAAGACCACACTTGAGCTTGAGTTGGCGTTTGAATTTTGGGGTGGGGGGTCTTGGTTTCGAAGGAGGGCTCGAAAGGCTATCGAGCTTGAGAATAATGCTAACTTACACAAAACTGCTCCAAGTGAACGGCATGTTGGATTTGTCCTGTGGGATGAATGAGATGGCGTAAAGTGCACCTGACACGATCGCTCCTGATTTTGGGCCTGACGCCCTTTGCTCAATGGATTTTGGAGGCTAAGTCAATGCTGGAAATGAAACTCGCTGGAATTGCTCTCGATGCAGCGACGCGCAATCCTATTGTGCTTCTGCAAGACACAACCGATCGGCGGCAACTCCCGATTTTCATTGGACAAGAGCAGGCTCGTGCGATTATTAATGCTCTTGAAAAACAAGCGCCTCCTAGACCGCTGACCCATGATCTAATAGTCAATGTTTTTGACTCCTGTGAACTCGATCTGGAAAAGGTGGTGATTCACTCTCTCCAAGACAGCACATTCTACGCAACGTTGGTGCTGAAACAAGGAGAGGTCACCCGTGAAATTGATGCTCGCCCGAGTGATGCGATCGCCATTGCGCTGAGAACCAGTAGTCCTATTTGGGTGACGGAAGAAGTGATTGCTGATGCGTCTATTCCCGTTGATAAAGATGCAGATGAAGCAGAACGCCAAGAGTTTCGCGACTTTGTTTCTGGCATCAAACCTGAAGACTTTGCTCAGCGGGGACGGTTGAGCAGCAGCGGCGAAGAGGCTTGATGTATCGAAGAATTAGAGAATAAAAATTTCATGGCACAAAAAAGGGGAGATGCTGTGACTCCAATGCCTCCTAAAGGAGAAACTCAGCTTGCTACCTTACTTGCCTCAATGCGTCCGATGCTCTCAACCCATGAGTATGTGTTCTGTGTCGTTTCGAGTTCCGACTCACCTCATGTCTTAGCTACCAAATCGTTGCTCGACAAGCATCCAGGCATCTGCCCGACTGGACAGTTTCAAGAAGAGGAAGGTACAACTCTCATCTTGAAACGAGTCGATGCCGATCAGATGGGACTCGCCTACGAATTTGTTGCTCGGAAGATCACGTTGGCTGTCCATTCTAGTCTTGGTGCTGTAGGGTTCATAGCGGCGATCGCCACTCATCTTGCCCAACACAGCATCAGCGTTAACCCAGTTGCCGGCTACTATCACGACCACTTGTTTGTGCCGAGCGATCGTGCAGAGGAGACGATGCAACTCCTACTTACTCTGTCTCAGGATCAGAGCTGAGAGGGCTGAATCTATCGCAACTGGGTGAACGCAGGTAAAGCGGTTTTCTCAACGAGGGTTGATTCTAGTTTTCTTACGAAGAAGACAGAGTGCGACTATCTTGAAGCTGATCCAAGATCTTTGTAGCCATCTCAGGCCGAACGCCTCGGTACCACGATTCTTGTGGTAGTACGAGAACCATCGGGCCATTTCCACACTGACCCAGGCAGCCAGTCGCCTCAACCTGAACAGAGGTAGGGGCGATCGCCCGCAGATTTTTGAGAACCTCTGCTGAGCCTTGTTTCCTGCAGGTACGATTTTGACAAATTAGGCAGTGATGGTCAAAGGACATGCTCAGACTCGTCTAGAAAAAACATTCGATACCCTCTAGAATTTCAGCCCAAACGTGTTGCGGTAAGCTCCAGAAGGTTGATTTTTAGGTATTGTTTTCAGGCTATTCCACTATCTAAGCAAGGCTCAGCTCAAGGTTTCGCAGGATATCACTGCAAGCCGATTTCGTTAAGATCGAACCCTTTCGAGACCAACCATTCTTTACTAAAAATGCGGGACTGATAGCGCGCTCCTCCGTCGCACAAGATGGTGACAATTGTATGCCCCGGCCCCATTTGCTTTGCCAATCTCACCGCTGCCGCCACGTTGATGCCGACAGAACCGCCCATAAACAGCCCATCTTTATAGAGCAGTTGATAGATGGTTCGCAGGGCTTCGGGATCTTCGATTTGAATTGCATCATCCATCGGAACATCTTCCATATTGGCGGTGATACGGCTGTTGCCGATGCCTTCGGTGATGGAGTTTCCAGAGGTGCTAATTTCTCCAGTTTTCACATAGCTGTAGAGACCGCTGCCCATAGGATCGGCCACAACAGATTTAAGGTCTGGATTCTTCTCCTTTAAAAACATGGAAACTCCGGCAAAGGTTCCGCCCGTTCCAGTCGCCGCCACCCAGCCATCGACTTTGCCGTCCGTTTGCTCCCAGATTTCGGGGCCTGTTGTCTCATAGTGCGATTGGCGATTGGCGAGGTTGTCGAACTGATTGGCCCAGATCGCGTTTTCCATTTCTTCGGCAGTTCGACCCGAGAGTTTGACGTAATTGTTGGGGTCGCGATAGGGCACAGCCGGAACCGGACGGACTTCGGCTCCTAAGGTTCGCAGCATGTCCATCTTTTCCTGGGACTGCGTTTCAGGAATGATGATGAGACACTTGTATCCTTTGGCATTGCAGATATGGGCTAGACCAATACCTGTGTTGCCTGCTGTTCCTTCAACGACTGTTCCTCCTGGCTTGAGCAATCCTTTCTTTTCTGCCTCTTCAATGATGTAAAGCGCTGCTCGATCTTTGACCGAGCCTCCGGGATTGAGAAACTCGGCTTTACCCAAGATGTTGCAGCCTGTCTCTTCACTAAAGCTCTCCAATCGGATGAGCGGTGTGTTGCCAACGGTGCCAACAAATCCGTCTCTGATGTCCATGCCTATCTTCCCGTGATGACTGCTTCGAAAAAGGAGGACGAGCGATCGCCATGCAATCGATCGCCATCTGTTCATCCCTTTTCCTGGACAAATTCTAAAGCCTATTGGTCTGAGCTTCGCATCTAATCTGACTCAATCGATAGCGGAACAAGGATTCACTGACCAAAGGCATCCTGGTAAATCTGGTAGAAATCTTCTTCGCTGACGGAACGAGGATTGAGCGGATGACAACCGTCTTGTTGGGCGATCGCCACAAGATGATCGAGCTTTTCCTCAGGAATTTGGAGGTCTGACAGCGTGTTGGGAATGCCAATGCCAGCTCGTAGGGATTCGAGCCATGTGATGAACTCCGCCCCGGTTTGGGCCTCAGGTTTGATCACGCGCGCCATTTTTAAAAAGCGTTGAGGAACGGCCTCTAGATTGAATCGCATAGCTGCGGGAATCATGACTCCATTGGCAAGTCCGTGGTGGGTGTCACAGACCGTGGAGAGAGCATGAGCACAGGAATGGGTCACTCCGAGTCCTTTCTGAAAGGCGATCGCCCCCATCATGGCAGCATTCAACATCCCACCTCGGGCTGTGAGGTGATCTTCTGCTTCTGCTTTACTAAATGACTCTCCAGCTTTCATTCTTTTGGCGAATTGGGTCGCTGTTGTCAAATGCTCTGATACAAGGGAAATCCCTTCTAAAGCGATGCCGTCACAGATCGGGTGAAATCCCTTGGCTAAATAGGCTTCTACCAAATGAGTCAGGGCATCCATTCCGGTCGCTGCTGTGACCCCAGGGGGCAAGCCTAACGTCAACTCCGGGTCTGCCAGCACAACTTTGGGCAGCAGATCCGGGTCAAACATGATTTTCTTCGCGTGGGTTTCGTCATCCGAAATGACGGTGCTGCGTCCGACTTCGCTACCCGTACCGGCAGTGGTCGGCAATGCCACAATCGGAGGAATCGGCTGTGTCACAGGAAGACCATCCGGCTTACCGTCTTCGTAGTCAAACAAGTGACCCGGATGATCAGCCATCAAGGCGATCGCCTTTGCCACATCCATTGGCGCACCACCGCCGATAGCAACAATGCTATCGGCATTATGTTCTTTGAATGCTGACAGACCCGCCTCAACTTGGGACACGACTGGATTGCCCCAGACTCCGCTAAAGACAGAAACTTCGAGTCCGGTCAGAAAATTCTGCATGTCGGGAAACCAGGGCAGCTGAGCCACGTCTCGGTCTGTGACGATAAGAGGACGGCTAACATTGAGGGCGACTAAGGCTTCTGGAATCAGCGATCGCGCTCCTGCACCAAAGCGAATTTTAGTCGGAAAGTTGTAGGTATGGATTGGGCTTGTCACAAACGACTCCTTGCTACCGTCAAAACAAATGTGAGAATTAATGGAAGGCTTAAGAGCTATCAACGTTTCATACGTTTCATACGATAGTGCCTTGATTCTTAGGGGAAAAAGTTCTAATGGAAGAGTTTTGGCATAACGGACAGCTTAAAACTGGAGCTTCGATTACACTTTCTCTCACCAATCCGGGATGGCTCTATGGTGCAACGGTGTTTACAACGCTGAGGGTCTATGCTGAATCTCTCGACCATCCCCTCACAGCTTGGTCTGCCCATTGCGATCGCCTAGAGTTCAGTCTTCAAGCTTTTGGTTGGCGATCGCCCGATTGGAACACGGTACGCCAAGGCTCGCAGCGTCTTGCTGAGCAATATCCTGTGCTGCGAATTACTTTATTTCCAGACGGGTCGGAACTGATTACGGGGCGATCGCTCCCTTCTGAACTGACACAAAACCAGCAACAGGGAATTACAGCCTGGATTGCGGGATCAGAATATCAGAGAAGTCTCGCTGCTCACAAAACGGGCAACTACTTATCCTGCTGGCTGGCTCTCCAAGAGGCACAGCGTCGAGGAGCACAGGAAGCGATTCTCACTGACTCAGCAGGGCATTGGCTAGAGACCAGCACCGGAAATCTTTGGGGGTGGGCCGATGGAAGCTGGTGGACTCCGCCCCTAAGCCATTCCTCTTGTGAGCATTCCAATGCACCTGGAAAGATTGATATTCTGCCGGGAATCGTGCGATCGCAGGTCATTTCTTGGCTGAAATGGCAAAATGAGAGAACTAACGAATCTCATTGGTTTGGCGATCGCGCGACTCAGTTCGAGACGCTGGCTTACACCAACAGTGTTAGACAGGTGATACCCATTCACACCGTTGTGGACGGCACGACATCAAAAGATCCGGTTTGCCATCGATTCAATGTCAATCATCCAGCGCTCCAACACCTAAAAGCACGGTTTGAGAATCCGGACATCTGCCCTGGAATTTGAGGCTCAACCAAACGCAGTGATTGGGAAATCTAATGAAACGAGAGCAGATACGACAGAATTAGGTTAATATTAAGGAACATTAAGAAGCTTAAAATTTTTAATCTGTTATTGCCTTCAGATGAGTTTAAGGAGGACTAGCCCCGGTGAATAAACGGTGGAGAAATGCAGGGCTGTACGCGTTGCTAGTGGTTGTAGTCATATTTGTGGCAACTGCGCTGCTCGATCGACAGCCACAGACGCAAGGTCGCTGGGCATACAGCGATTTCTTGCAGCGTGTTGAGCAAGGTCAAGTTGACAAAGTTGTTGTCAGCTCTGATCGGTCACGGGCTGTAGCAACGGCTCAAGATGGTGAAAAGTTTGGCGTGGATCTACTGCCAGATCCGGATTTGCTGGATACTCTAACCAACAACAATGTCGATATATCGGTGTCTCCTCAGACCGATGACAACGTGCTGGTTCGAATTCTGAGTACATTGTTCATCCCATTTTTATTGTTGATCGTGCTGTTCTTTGTGCTACGGCGAGCCCAGAATGGCCCTGGAAGTCAGGCGATGAACTTTGGTAAGTCTAAGGCCAGAGTCCAGATGGAGCCGCAAACCCAAGTTACCTTCGGTGATGTGGCAGGTATTGAGCAAGCCAAGCTCGAACTGGCTGAAGTGGTGGATTTCTTGAAGAACGCCGATCGCTTTACTGCGATTGGAGCCAAGATTCCTAAAGGTGTGTTGCTCGTTGGCCCTCCAGGAACAGGTAAAACTCTCCTTGCTCGAGCAGTTGCAGGGGAAGCAGGTGTGCCCTTCTTCTCAATCTCTGGTTCTGAGTTTGTCGAGATGTTTGTCGGTGTGGGTGCGTCTCGTGTCCGCGACCTGTTTGAACAGGCGAAGTCAAATGCGCCTTGTATCGTATTCATTGATGAGATTGATGCTGTCGGTCGTCAGCGGGGTGCTGGACTTGGTGGCGGTAATGATGAGCGTGAACAAACTCTGAACCAGCTCTTGACTGAGATGGATGGTTTTGAGGGCAACACAGGCATCATCATTATTGCGGCGACAAACCGCCCTGATGTGTTGGACTCTGCTCTACTGCGTCCGGGTCGTTTTGACCGTCAAGTTGTTGTTGATCGTCCTGACTATGCGGGTCGTCTTGAGATTCTCAACGTCCATGCTCGGGGCAAAACCTTGGCGAAAGACGTTGATCTTGAGAAGATTGCTCGTCGAACTCCTGGATTTACAGGAGCTGATCTGTCGAACTTGCTGAATGAGGCCGCTATTCTTGCAGCCCGTCGCAACTTCACCGAGATTTCGATGGATGAAGTGAATGACGCAATCGATCGGGTGCTTGCTGGGCCTGAGAAGAAGGATCGAGTCATGAGCGAGAAGCGCAAGACTCTCGTTGCCTACCATGAAGCGGGACACGCTTTGGTTGGTTCGTTGATGCCTGACTATGACCCTGTTCAGAAAATCAGCATTATTCCTCGTGGACGTGCAGGCGGCTTGACTTGGTTTACCCCGAGCGAAGACCGGATGGATTCTGGTCTCTACTCTCGCTCTTACCTGCAAAATCAAATGGCTGTTGCTTTGGGTGGACGCATCGCTGAAGAAGTCATCTTCGGAGATGAAGAAGTCACGACAGGTGCGTCGAATGATTTAGTTCAGGTGGCACGAGTGGCTCGTCAAATGGTGACACGCTTTGGTATGAGCGATCGCCTTGGCCCTGTGGCCTTAGGTCGCCAGCAAGGAAACATGTTCTTAGGGCGAGACATTTCTTCTGAGCGTGATTTCTCAGAGGAGACAGCTGCTGCTATTGACGATGAGGTACGCAACCTTGTTGACCAAGCCTATCGTCGGGCGAAGACGGTGCTACTTGAGAACAAGCATATTCTCGACAAGTTAGCTGACATGCTGATCGACAAGGAGACGGTCGATTCTGATGAGCTACAGCTCTTGCTTGAAGAAAACGAAGTGAAAGTGGCGGCGATCGCCTAATCTTCTTCGGCTGACTCGACGAGTTGCGAGTCCAAATGCAGTTAATGAGTCAATTCATTTTGGGGCAGATAATTCTGCCCCTTTTTTTTACGGAAATACGAGAAGAGTGATAAGCGCAATCACAAAAAGCATCTGAGCAGCAATACGAATTATGAATCCGAACCTTGCTGTTCGTCACAATCCATAAGGCTTTAGTACTTTTTGCGAATCCTTTGGGAAAATTAAAACTTAGGGAAATGTTTTCCGGATGCTGAAGATTACATCCGTGAATATACTAGTATCTCCTGATCGTCACTTCTATGATGTCCTCACCGTCTCAAGGCCACAATGCTGGCGATCGCTTTCAATGGAGTGATCCCGTCTTCCATGCGCTACTTGAAGACGCGATTGATGCTCTTGTTATCGTCGATCGCCAAGGACATTGTCTGGACGGAAATGAGTCGGCTTGTCTTCTGATTGGGATAGCTCAACAACAGTTCGTCCGTCGTGACCTTCCAACTTGGCTTAAACGGGTCGCATCCCAGGTTGCTTCCGAAGATAACGTTTCTGCGGGTGAAAAATCTCAGGTCAAAGGCGAAGCCGATCGCCCAACTTCCGTAGAAATGCGGTTGCCTCAACCAGACGGATCAGAACGTCAGATTTCAATTTCTTCTCAATGGGTCGTATCAGAGCAAGTTCATCTGGTTGTCTTGAGGGATGTCACTCGGCAGCGACAAGCGGATGCGCAGCTACAGGCGATCGCCCAATCCCTGCAACTGACATCTGAGCGCTCGCCCGTTTTAGAGCCTGGCCTCCGCCCTCGGCCTACGCACAGGAGTGAACACCTAGACCAGGATGTGTTTTGGACTCCGTTTGAGCAGGCTGACCTTGGCCTTCTGCTGTGTTCTGCAGAAGGCGTCATTCTACGAGCAAACTCTAGAAGTTGTGAGATTTTTGCTTGTTCAGAAGCAAAACTGGTTCGTCACCATCTCAAAGAATTGATGGCACCAGAAGAGCTAGCCGTGAGTTTGCAATACCTGAAAGAAATGGTGATGGGCGATCGCACTTCTTTCATGCTGGAAACTCGATATGTTCGCAAAGACGGAACGTCCCTTTGGTATAGCCTGTCTGTTGTGGTGTTAGGGCATACATTAGCCGAAGCTCGACCTATGATGGCGATGGTCAAAGACATTGGCGATCGCAAACAGTTAGAAACGGCGCTGAAAGACTCTGAGGCGCTAGTCGATAGTGTCCTGAACAGTGCGGCTGCTTGCATCACTCGATTTCGCTGTTTCAGCGATCGCTCCGTTGTGTATGAATACTGCTCAGACGGTGCTGAAATCGTTTTTGGGTACTCCGCACAAGAGATCTTGTCCGATGCAACACTATGGCGATCACGTGTTGAGCCAGAGGATTATCACAGCTTTATTCTTGCTGCATTTGAGAGCATCTTCAAGGAACAAGAGTTTAAGGCAGAATATCGATTTCGGGCTAAAGATGGTTCTCCGCGATGGATTTCGACCACCTTGTCGTCCCAGCTTGATTTAGACCGCCAGTGCTGGTATGTCACCGCAGTCGATGTTGAGATCAGCGAACGAAAAAAGGCCGAAATCAAGATTGAAGAATCCCATCGGCGCTACCGAGACTTGGTGAATTCAACAGAAGGAATTGTGTGGGAAGCCAATGCTAAAACGCTACAGTTCACCTTTGTCAGTCAACAAGCAGAGCAATTGTTGGGCTATCCGGTTGAACAGTGGTTGACCGAACACAATTTTTGGGCAAACCACATTCACCCGGAGGATCGCCAACGAGCCATTGAGTATTGCCTGTCGGAAATTCAACAATGTCGCGACCATGACTTCGAATATCGCTCTATTGCTGCTGACGGACGGGCTGTGTGGCTGCGTGATTTGATATCGGTGCAGTCTGAGGGAGGTGTTCCAACCTTCCTGCGAGGATTGATGGTCGATATCACATCGCGAAAGGAAGCAGAAGGAATCTTAGCTCGGTATGAACGCATTGTCTCAGCAACTCCCGATGGAGTGGCGCTTCTTGGCCTAGACTACACCTACCAGATTGTTAACCAAGCCTACTTGGACTGGCACTACGAAACTCAAGACAACGTGGTCGGGCATCCGATCGTCGAGTTGCTCGGTCGAGACACCTTTGAGCAGATTGCAAAACCCTATCTTGACCGTGCGATCGCTGGAGAAGTTGTGCGCTATCAAGATTGGCTCGAATTTGATGCCCTAGGGCGACAGTATGTTGAGATGACCTATGCTCCATATACAGAGTCAGAGGGTCAAATCTCAGGTGTTGTCGTTCTGACACGCAATTTGACGGATTTGAAACAAGCTGAAATTGCAATCCAGCAGTTGGCAGAAAGCGAGCTGTTGTTGATGAGCATCACGAATCATATTCGTCAGTCGCTCGACCTTGACACTATTCTCAGCACCACAGCCGCAGAAGTTCGGAAAATGCTTCGGGTCGATCGGGTGTTGGTCTATCACTTCGATCGCAAACGAGGAGGAGAGGTCATTGCAGAATCGGTAGAACCCGGCTGCATCTCTGTTCTGGGATACGTCATTCGTGATCCCTGTTTAACAAACGAAGCGTGTCTGCTTCCTTATAAAAAGGGAAAAATTCAAAACATCGCAGATATTTACGATGCCCATCTGACTGACTGCTACATCGAGATGCTCAGCCGCTTTCAGGTGAGGGCAAATTTGGTCTTGCCCATCGTGCACGATAACCAGCTATGGGGACTACTGATCGCGCAGCACTGCACCCAGGCTCGTGTCTGGGAACATGAAGAAATTGATGTACTCAAGCAGCTCACGAATCAGTTGGCGATCGCCATCCAGCAATCTGAGCTTTACGAACAGGTGCAGCATCTCAACGACAACTTGGAATTAGAAGTCGAAGAACGCACGGCAGAACTGCGCCAAGCCCTCGAATTTGAGGCGTTGCTCAAGCGCATTACCGATAAGGTTCGCGATGGCCTAGATGAATCACAAATCTTGCAGACTGTTGTGGAAGAACTTGCCGATGGATTAAACGTTGAATGCTGTGACACCGGAATTTATAATGCCGATCGCACCACTTCTACCGTTACTCATGAAGTTGTGCGATCGCTTCAACCTTCACAGGGCAAGACGTTTGAACTCAAAACCAGTTGTCATCCCGAAATTTATCCGCTTCTGTTTAACGGTCAGTCATGCCAGTTTAGCGATATTGTGCCGAGCACGCTTCGTAGTCAACGGCACCGATTGACAATATTGGCCTGTCCCATTGTGGATGACCAGCAAACAATTGGTGATTTGTGGCTCTTTAAGCCGTCTTCTCGATATTTTGATGAAGCAGAAGTGCGGCTGGTACAGCAAGTGGCTAACCAGTGTGCGATCGCTCTCCGACAGGCTCGTCTCTACCAATCTGCTCAGACTCAGGTTGTTGAGTTAGAACGCCTTAATCAGCTGAAAGACGATTTTTTGAGCACCGTTTCTCACGAATTGAGAACTCCCATGGCAACTATCAAAATGGCGACTCAGATGGTTGAAATGCAGCTTGAGCAGCAGGGCATTCTCGGCCAAGATGACACTTCCCTCCTCGATCGATATGTCAAAATCTTGCGCGATGAATGCCAACGCGAAACAGATCTGATCAACAATCTGCTCGATCTCACGCGACTCGATTCCGATACAGAGCCGCTGCTGCTGACGGTCGTTAATCTGCAAACATGGGTTGCGCACATCACTGAACCTTGGCTTCCTCGCCTGGAGAGCCAACAACAAATCTTGAGCATAGAGGTGCCTGCAGAAATAGATATCGAGGTTGACTTAGAATACCTGGAGCGAATTCTCTCTGAGCTTCTCGAAAATGCGTGCAAATACACTCCGGCGGGTCATCACATTGCGGTTGTAGCGCAGTCTCGTCCGGGGCTAACGCAGTTAACTGTGAGCAATTCTGGCGTGGATATCCCTCAGGTGGAGTGCGATCGCATGTTCGACAAGTTTTATCGCATTCCCAACCATGACCCTTGGAAGCATGGGGGCACAGGATTAGGTCTCGCCCTTGTGAAAAAGTTAGCAGATAAACTCAACGCCACAATTCGGGCTGAAAGCTGCAGTCATCAACTTCATCTCATTCTGGAATTCTATGTTCCTGAATCTATTCCTCAAGTATGATTTCTCAATCAAGTTTTATTAGGGCTGATAGCGATTTTGTTGATTTTTTGGGTCAACACCCCGCATTGCATAATTCACAATTCGTATTGTTATAAAAAGCCAGCTTGATATGATTAGAATTCACTATCTCGTGCATTTAAATGATTCATGAAGCAAACGTTTCATAAGTCACTTGGAGTCAAATCTCGTAAAGCAAGAGCTGAAAGGATTTGACTCCAATTTTGCCAAAAATTGCAATCGATACACCTTCTATTTCGTTTGGTTAAGTTGTCTATACTTTTAATAGTGGTTGTTTCGAATGGAAGCAAGAGTTACTGCAATGTTATTGAAGGGATCGGCGATATAGCGATGCAAACTAGCCTGTGAATACTGTCTGGAATGGCATGTTATTCTCGTAAGTGCGATTAAAAATATGTTTTATTTCAATACCCGTACGGTCTGGTTTTGAAAATAAAAGTGAAATCTTGTCAGGGGCAGCTGTTGACCATTTCAGCAGATACTTAAAACTTTCTTTGAAATCAAAAAATTGATGTGATGATAAATTTTATACCTGTTGCTGAGGTTGCTCGACAGGGCATTTCGCAGGGTGTAGAACATAGCACTCGGTCTCGATTCATGCCCTCTGACCCAGATTATTTTTTTGAACTTTCCTTTGACCTGCAATGCGTCATTGCCCACGACGGTACCTTTAAACGCCTCAATCCGCTTTGGAAAACTACCCTTGGCTTTTCTGACGACGAACTCGTTGGTATCTCTTGGCTGGATATCATTCATCCAGGCGATCGCCAATTTGCGGCTGATCAAATGCGCTATGTGTGCGATCGCCCTAGTGTTTTCAAAACCCGTTGTGAAAGCAAAGAGGGTTCATATCACTGGCTGATCTGGAATGTGCTACGTAATGAAAAGAACAACGAAATTTATGCCGTTGTTCGTGATGTGACCGAGTGGCGACAAACTCAGAAAGCCTTGCGAGAAAGCGAGGAAAGATTTCGATGTTTAGTAGAGAACGTCGAAGACTACGCCATCTACATGCTCGATCCCGAAGGACGAATTATTAGCTGGAACTACGGTGCCGAGCGGATTAATGGATACAGGGAGGAGGACGTTTTGGGTCAGCCCGTGGCGCTGCTCTATCCCAAAGAGGCCGTCGAAGCAGGTAAGCCCGAACGGGAACTTCAGATCGCATCTGAACACGGACGTTTTGAAGATGAGAGTTGCCGGGTGCGCGGTGATGGCTCTTGCTTTTGGGCTCACACCATCGTTACGGCCCTCCACGATCGCCACGGCAAATTAAGAGGGTTTGCCAAAGTGACCCGCGACATCACAACTCGCAAATGGTCAGAGGCTGCGCTGAAAAATGCCTATAACGACCTTGAACGGCGCGTCGAAGAACGGACTGCCGAACTGATGTCGGCCAATCGGAACTTGCGGCGGGAGATTCTAGAGCGACAGCGGATTGAAGAGAGTCTACGTCGTTCGGAATCTCAACTGATTGAGCAGACCCATCAGCTTCAAGAGACGTTGGGTCAGCTTCAAAAGACCCAAGCTCAGCTAGTGCAGTCTGAAAAAATGTCGAGTTTGGGGCAGTTAGTGGCAGGAGTTGCCCACGAAATCAACAATCCCACTAACTTTGTGTATGGCAATCTTGACTATGCTCAAAAATATTTCGAAGATTTACTCAAACTGATTGAGCGTTATCAGCACCACATTCCGAATCCTCCACCGGAGATCCAGTCTTTTATTGAGACGATTCAGCTCGACTTTCTTCAAGCCGATTTGCCGAAGCTTCTGCGATCGATGAAGGTAGGTGCAGAGAGAATTCAGGAAATCGTACGGTCTCTTCGCAATTTTTCTCGGCTCAACGAGTCCCAGCGCAAACAGGTTAATCTCCATGAGGGCATCGACAACACTCTGATGATTCTTCAGAGCCGCCTGCGAGCCACATCCTATGGAAAGGCTATCGTTGTGGAGAAACACTACGGAAAGGTGCCGCCTGTAGATTGCTACGCGGGGCATCTCAATCAGGTGTTTATGAACATCATCAGCAACGCAATTGACGCTGTAGATTCTGTAGGCACAGTCCATCTAGAGATCCCTTCAGGGAGTGAGCGAGGTGCGATCGTCTCTACAACAGATTCCGAACGTGCGTATGCTTTATCTACGCCTGTCTCGTCTTATACGGCTGACTCGACCGTCTCATTGCCTCGCGACACAGCGATCGCTTCATTGACTCAGGAGCACCATTCTTCATCATTGGCTGTTCAAGTTGATAGCCCATCTGAATGGCCAGAATCTTGTGAAGCCTCTAGCGCGGCAACAAATTTTGAAGCGACTCGCGCAAGGGGTGAGGTTGCACCGACCATCTCGATTCGAACTGAAGTAATAGATGATACCTGGTTTGCCGTAAGGATTTCGGATAACGGACCAGGGATTTCAAAGCAAGATCTGTCTCGACTCTTTGATCCCTTCTTCACTACAAAACCAGTCGGCAAGGGCACAGGGTTAGGTTTGGCTATTAGCTATCAAATCGTAGTAGACCTTCACCAAGGTCACATCGAGTGTCAGTCAGTGCCGGGTCAGGGAACAGAATTTGTTGTCCGGGTTCCGCTCATGATGTCTTCCACATCTCGATTGCTCCACAGCATCAGTCAGACGGAAAAAGACAGAAATCACTAATTGCTGCATGGAAGTTTTTGGATAGAAGTTGTCGATATCTGAATCTATTCTCATCAGACAATACGAAGACCACCATACTTTTCTTAGGAAATGCGATCTTGATAGGTCAGGCGAGTCGATATGCTGAAGTCTTAAACATTAAAGGTTAATGCGTAAACCGGATATCGAAAGTTAGGGCGTTAAAATTTGGTGAGATAACCTGGAGTGAAATCATCAGTTACGCGTATGTCTAGTTCTCAATCGTCACCTGCTCAATCGTCGGCTCTTGCTTCTGAATCGGCTGCTCCGGACGCTCCAAAACGACCTCAGATTCTCGAGATCCATGACGACCAGCGCGTCGATCCCTACTATTGGATGCGCGATCGCCAAGATCCGGCTGTGATCGACTATCTCACCGCCGAAAACGATTACACTCAGGCTCAAATGCAGCATACCGAGTCGCTGCAACACCAGCTCTACGACGAAATGTTAGGGCGGATTCAGGAAACGGACTTGTCTGTTCCCTATCGTCACGGAGACTACTTCTACTACAACCGTACAGAAGCTGGAAAAGCCTATGGTATTTTTTGTCGCAAGGCCAAAACGTTAGAAGCTGAGGAAGAAACGTTACTAGATAGCAACGTACTTGCTGAAGGCGAAGAGTTTTTCAGCCTGGGAGCTTCGGATGTCAGCCCTGACCATCGAATTCTCGCTTACTCTACAGATACTAACGGTTCTGAACGATATACTCTGCGATTCAAAGACCTTCAGTCCCAGAAGCTATTTCCAGAAGCGTTGGTCGATGTGGATAGCGTGGCCTGGGCCAACGATAGTCAGACGCTCTTCTACGTTCGTATTGATGAAGCTCATCGACCGTTTCAGCTTTGGCGACATCGCTTAGGTGAAGACCCTAACAATGATGTCTTGGTCTACGAAGAATCCGATGAAGCCTTTTATCTTGGTGTAGACCGCAGTCGCAGCACTGCGTATGTGTTTCTAGCCGCAGATAGCAAAATCACGTCTGAAGTACACTTTCTGGACGCGAATCAGCCAGAAGGAGATTTTCAGGTCGTCCAGCCCCGACAGCATGGGGTGGAATATCAGGTCGTCCATCATCCTGGAACAGGCATCATTTCAACGGATAATGTGCAGGGCGATCGCTTTTATATCGTGACCAACGAGGACGCGATTAACTTCAAGCTGATGGTGACCCCAGTGGCGACGCCTAGCCGCGAGCATTGGCAAGAGGTGATTCCCCATCGAGACGATGTCATGCTCAACGGGGTAAGTACTTTTGCTGATTATCTGGTGATTGATGAGCGTGAGCAAGGACTACCGACGATTCGAGTGCAGACCTTGGCTACGGGAGAGATAGAGGCGATCGCCTTTCCTGAACCGACTTATGAAGTCTATGGCGGCTACGTTCCAGAATTTGAGACGGAGACGTTGCGGTTCACTTATACTTCGCTGGTGACTCCGTCATCTGTGTTTGACTACAACATGGCGACTCATGAGCGAGAGTTGAAGAAGGAAACTCCTGTTCTAGGAGGCTATGACCGCACCCAGTACACGAGCCAACGGCTGATGGCGACGGCAACAGATGGAACCGCTGTTCCGATTTCACTGATTTATAAGAACGGTAGTCTAAACGGTTCAGATACGCCCTTGTTTCTCGTGGGCTACGGTTCCTACGGATTTCCTTATCCTGCGACGTTTTCCTCAAATCGGCTCTCTCTGCTCGATCGGGGTATTGTGTGTGCGATCGCCCATATTCGCGGGGGAGGAGAGATGGGTCGCAAGTGGTATGAAGAAGGGAAGTTTCTCCACAAGAAAAATACCTTTACAGACTTCATTGCCTGTGCTGAATATCTAATCGAGCAGGAATGGACAAGCCCTGAAAATCTAGTGATTTCGGGAGGAAGTGCGGGAGGACTGCTGATGGGAGCAGTGCTCAACATGCGTCCTGATCTATTTCAGGGAGCGATCGCCGATGTTCCTTTTGTTGATGTGGTCACCACGATTCTTGATCCAAGTCTGCCGCTCTCCGTCATGGAATGGGACGAGTGGGGCAATCCCAATGACCTCACCTTCTACCGTTACATGAAGTCTTATTCACCCTACGATAACGTCACGGCTCAGGATTACCCGCATCTGCTCGTTACTGGGGGGCTTAACGACCCTCGTGTGTCCTATTGGGAGCCGGCCAAATGGACTGCCAGATTACGAGATGTCAAAACCGATTCTCATCAACTGCTGCTCAAAACCAATATGGATGCAGGTCATGGCGGTGCTTCAGGACGCTATGGTCGCCTGAAGGAAACCGCCTTTGACTACGCTTTCATCCTGGATTGCTTTGGCAAAGTCTAAATCAGCAGCGCTAGCCCAAATTCAGAACTGGAATTTGACGCTAGGCTGCTTTTGGCATTGTCTGCTCCAATCCATGGAGAATGGGTCGTGGGGAAAACTGCGATGTAACCTCAAGCAACTTCGGAATATCTGCGCTGTTGTAAACCCGAAACTCTCGCTCGACCACGGCCTGCTCATCTCGCACTGCCTGGTTGAGCACAACAGAGCCATTGACATCAGAGACCGAGCGATGAAACGTACCGGGTGGAATCCGCAAAATGTCGCCATCAGCCTCTAACCGCACGATGTGAAATGGTTGCTTCCACATAAAGTTCACAAGATAAAACGTGCGTCCTCCCGCTAGGGCTAGAAGATTATCTTCTTGATGAGGATGGAGATAAAACTGCCAGTGACCTGTCGCGGAATTGTTTGGGCTGGTCGCAGGGCCATCATGGCTCACCAAGTCACGGGCGTTAGACTGGTTGACCGTAATATCGAAAAATTTCACACCTGGAGTATTGCGGAACTGCCGATAGGAGATGAGTTCAAACATAGAAAAAGCGTTGAATGAGGACAGGTCGGATAAGATGCCTGGACCAGATCAATCGCGAAATATGCGACGCAGCTGAATCTAAACGATCACTGCTGAAATGGAAAACCGAAACTTCAGAAATGATTAAGACATCTCATTTGCTGTTGTCATCCACGGTAACGTCGTGATTTTGGAATAACAAAACCTTTTCTGACGCACATCTATGCAGATATCGCATGGAATATGTAACGCTCTATTCGAAAAATGAACAGAAAGTGAGCCATGATGAAATGCTGGAAAGCCGAGCTATTGCGGCTGATTCTTCTGCTTACTCGATGTTCTGCGCTTGTTTAATCGCCTGTACCAACTGCTGCGTATAAGTTTCTGCGGCTGGAGCCATAAGGTGATCAGCGTTTTGCATTTGGTCAGCTTCGAACGTCACAGGTTGCTTGAGGATGACGTGAATGCGATCGCTCGTTTCTGCAAATTCGGAGAGCGATCGCTGCATTTGACGAAAATAGTGCTGAAAATCTTGCTTTTGGTATAGTCCCTGATATAGAGGTGCAGAAGCTAAATAAACTTCAATTTGATACTGTTCTGCGAGGGTTCGAATGTGTTCGAGAGCCTGCTGATTAATATTTGACTGTTGGAAATGATGCGCTCCGACAAATTCCAAGTGGCTTTGAATATCTTGTCTAAACAAGTCCCGGTTAATTTCCGTTCGGGGCATGAATCCGCGATCGGAGACAAGGAACTCACGACTTTCCCGAAACGATTCAAGAGGTTCCCTAATCCATTCTTCTAAAGATTGGTTAGCGGCATAGAGCGGAACTGAACGATGTAGAAAAAGCTTAACTTGGTCATCCTGATCTAAGGATAAAGGCAAATTAAACTCTCTGATTGCTTCATGGGATAAAGGAATTTGAGCAAGATGAGCTAGCGTTTCGTCTTCAATATCTCGATGCCAGATATCGTAAACGTGGACAATCAGTAAGTTGCGAGGTGGGCCTACTTGATTGATGTGCTGTTCCAACATCCAAACATCATCAATTGTCAGCATCGAACCTACTGTACATAAATTCAATGCTTCCCCTTCCATCTCTTCCATCAATACTTCAGGAACGACCCCTTGATTGCAACTCGAATCTCCCACCACGAGCCAGTCTGTTGGCTGACGCTGTTGCATAAGCAGGTTCCATTTCAAACTTACTAAGAAATAGCCTCGATTTGAGTTGAGATAGTTTAGAAAGATGTTTGCCAAACCATTGCATAGTAATAGAACGAAAATAGCTCCGAATATATTGACCCAAATTTCTCTCTTTCGTGCAGATTTGATCAATTCTTGGGGAAGAGACTTCAGAGTTTTATTTAGCTGTGTTGAAGAAGGAGGATTCATGGTGGAATGAGTTTTTCAAGGTGAGTTAATGAACAGGAAGTTATGGCTCGCTGATTTAGGAAAAGCAAAGTGCAGCATTATGACTCGTGTTCGTAGCGAAAAATCAAACAGCTTTGAGCTGTGCATAATGCAAAGAGATCATTGCCCTTTCTACTATGTCGTGCTGCCATCAGCTTGAGTAATTTTGTTTATGAGGGAGCATGGATAAATATATCTTGATTTTTTCTAGTTACGGGTGATTTTTTCTAGTTACGGGCGCGAACTGTTTAATTTCTTGTCGATTGCGGCTGTGGACAGTTTTGAGTTTGGACGTTGCCGAGTCTAGTCGAGACGAATCAGTTTCATTGAGGATGGCGATCGCCCCCAAATTCCGACAACCTCTTCTCAATCTGACATTTTGTTGTCTAATCCCGCATAATTTGAAGACTACGTTGAGAATCGCGAACTCTTGTGACTCAATTTCATACTTGCTCTGAACCTGTAACGCTCGTTATTTCTGAAGTGGTTGATGCTGACCGCATTGCGGACTACGAAGGCTGGACGCAAGGTATTAACCAAGCAGCCCAGCAGTTTGAAGGCTTTGTCGCAGTCGAAGTGTTGCGTCCTAGAGATAATGCTTATTCTGAATATGTTGTGATTGTGAGATTTGACTCTTACGATCACTTACGGCGTTGGGTTACCTCCTCTATTTACAAACGATGGATTGAAAAATCTCATGGTCTTATCTCTAAACGATCGTTTCGCCATATGACAAGCGGTTTGGAAATCTGGTTTTCTCATCCTCACCTTTCGTCTGAAGAACAGACTATTCAACCTCCGTATTACAAAAAAGTAGTGCTAGGGGTGTTGGCAGTTTATCCATTGATTCTGATAGCAGATACTCTTTTGGGTTCTTTCTTAGAACCTCTCCATCCTCGTCTAGGACTGCTCATTTCTGTCATCTTTGTGTCAGCTCTCCTCACGTATCCTGTGATGCCATTGCTGACCAGAATTTTAGATTTTTGGTTGTACCCAGCTTCTTCTCAACAACAAAGATAGGATCTGGTTTGAAAAGCGATGAGGCGGAGGGCGATCGCCTTCGTGCTATCCTGTTCATATTTCAGCAGTCGTCGCTTCGTCGGCAACTGCGAGCAATCTATCCCAGAAGTTTTCTCAACAAATTAAGTTTGTGTTCGAATACTCCTTGCTTGATGCTCCGCATTACGTAGCTACAGCCAGTAGCCTGAGGACATTTTTGTGTCCGCTTTGTGTCTGCGCGGCTACGAAAATGTCTATGTCCTAAATTCGCCGACTACAGCCTTAAGTACAGGTGTCACTTCGAAATTCTGACTTAAAGTAGACGACTTAACAGATTGCTTAAATTACTATTTACAACGGTACGAACTATCGAGGATCATTTTCAATGCCGATTAAACTTCAGGATGACGTCGCTTATATCTTGCTCAAAAAGATAGGTGAAAGCGGCGAAAGTTCAGAAAGCAAGCAGGAAGTTAACTTTTCAGCAACAGATTTTACGGGGCGATCGCTCAGCAAATCTGATTTTCTAGGGCACCTTGACTATCTCAATCAAAAGGGGTTTATCGACGCCAAGTTCTCAGGCAATGCCTATGGAACACAAGAGGACGTTCCTGATGTTATTGATCCCGACCAAGTTGATGCCCGAGTTGCCAATACTTTTGGTGCAGAAGATGGCCCTTTGCCTCACCTCATTACCTTCGAAAAGGCCGCTTTGACCGAAAAAGGCAAGTCGATGCTGCAAAGAATGGAGAACAATCCTCCGGAAGCGCTGCGTGGCGGCCCCTCAAAACCCATTGCTACCGAAAACATGGATTTTTTGGAGAAAGTGATGGTGCGGGGTGATTTATCAGATATTTTTGATGCTCGTGACCTGTCGGAAGTGGTCTTCCGGACAATGCGAGACTTGATGACGACTGAAGCGTCAAACCGAGTCGCAGGCGAGCTGGAAAACACACCTGCACTAGAAACCGACAACAAGGCGTTACAGAACGATTTGGCAGAACTGTGGCAAGACACGAATCCGATCGTACGGTTCCTCAGTCAGTTGCGATCGCCACTGAAGTTTGAGGACGAAACGTTCTTGCGTCGGATCCGCCAAGAAGGTGGTCTACAAAGGAATGTTTCGCCAGAAAAAGTAGTTGCTGCTGTGTTCGCGACTTCAAAAGAAAACCTTTCCGAGGAGCGAGTCGCCGAAATTTCACAGGCTTTGCCAGGAAAAATTCGTGAGCTCTGGGAGCAAGCGTAGTTACGAATTGAGCGGATGAACCTTCAGGCGGTTCGAAAGAGATCGCCGCCCTGAAGGTTTCTGGGATTGCTGAGTGATCGAGTTGCTCAACCGCAAAATGATCTCAGGAAGCTTGGCTGGCAAGACTTATTTGTTGGCTTTTGCATCTGTAGGGAAGTAGAGGACAGGATGCATGCTCTGGCGCATTAGCTCGCCAGCAAAGCTGGGAACAGATAGCTCCAGCAACTTGCCCATGACCTCTGAGGAAATGGCGATCGCGCTGATATCTTTTTCGACAGCGATATTCATAATTTCTGTGAGCGCGTTGCCTTGCACCACACTTGCATCTGCTGCTAAGCCAATGGCTTTTAGCTCACGCTCAACCTCTGCAAGTTTTGATTCGGCTTGTTGAGCCTGATAGTCTTGAATATCTTCCAATCCTCGCCGTCTAACATCATCGACTACCCAGCTCAGAAAGCAGCTCTCCAGACTGTTTTCAGGCCGATCTTTTGCATAGAGCTTAATCTGGTCGACTAGATAGTTTGACGAGTTGCTGCCGTCATAGGGAATCAACAAATAGCGGAACAGGTGACGACACCGAAGCTCTAACTCTTCATTGGTGTATGCCGAGATGAGGCGAGGCCGCAGAATTAAGACAGGAACCTGCACTTGCTTGCAAATGCGGCGGGTCGTGCTGCCAAACAGCTCATCCAAGCGCGTACGCCGGGGAGTCCCCAAGATGACGACTTCAGACTTCTGCACCCTGATCGCGTTTAGAACCCCGTCGGAAGGTCGCCCTGTCCGTACGTCGACTTTCACTTCAATCCCTTCAGGAATGTCCTTGAGAGCAACCTCTAGGCGATCGCGTGCCTGCTTCTCTTTTTCTAGGTCAGGTCTAGGAATTTCGCGGTCATCTTGAATAGGGACAACGTGCAGAAATGTGATGGAGCGGAGTCCTCCGGCAGCCAAACTTGGTACGAAGTTAACGAGGCGATAAAGCCCATCTTCAAAATCAGTACAGACAAGAGCACGCTGGAACATAGGGAGCTTCTAGATAACGTCCGAACAAAGCAAACTCAATGTCCTATAACCTAACATTATTGAGTCAAGTCAATCGAGTCTATTCGAAATCAGTGAGCTCTTTAGTGATCTGTGAAACTCTCAGAGCATTCCGCATTGCAAATTCTTGCGCTGTTCCGTAGATTGCCTCGACGCCCCCATATCTTCTCCAGAGTTTGACTCAACTATGAAAAAGATATGGAAACTGAGACCTCATGAATCCTCTGCCTTCGCTACCATTTGGCTCTGAGCGGCTAAAGCCTTCGGACATAGCTCATCAGCCATTGTCAGTCTTGTAAGCAGACTCAATGCCCCATTCTTGCTTAATGAAGTGCTTATACATCGACTCTCGAAGCATCATTTGCTCATAGAGCTTGATGAGAAACTCCTGAGCTTGCTCTCGGCTCATACGGTCAACTTGGGTTTCGAAAGAACGAAGGCTAAATTGCTGCTCTAGGGTTAGCTGTGCGGGTTGATTCATTGTTTTCTCCTTTGTTAATCGAACAGACTGTTGCTCGAACAAAGGTCGTGTGGCTTGCGCCTCCCTAGCGTTTGAACAGTAGGGCGACTTCAACCGAAACACTTCCCTTCTTACTTCTTTCCCCTCTGGGCTGCGGTTGAGCCTAGATAAGAGAAGACTTGAGCGTTGTTATTACAGATAATAACAATCGTTTGACAAGGTCGCCACTACTCTTATGGGGTATTTGTGTGAAACATTTTTAGAATGGCGTAGGGCGAGGTCTTAAATGTAGTGTCTTTTGTTAGCGACAACAGTCCCCAAGAAATCGGATACTCGAAGCCTCGAATGCTTCTGGTTGGGATCCACAGCACATAACGTTCTGCGAGTTCCTATCGCTTGGCGCGATGTCTACCTCTTAAGACACAATCACAAATAAAATGTCCTAACCTTCCTAAAGATGGAGTCTTATGGACGAAGCTGACATGATCACATTCCTATCATGTTAAGAATTGCAAAAAAGATTATTGTGAACCAAAAAATGTGCTTCTGTTCTCTGCTGTGAAATTTTCCCTCGAGACAGTGCTCAATGCTCCCATCTGACAAGGCACAGAGCTTGAGATAAGAACAGTATGAAGGTAGGTGAAGGTTTGATTAAGGTTTGATTAAGGTACGCTTCGGAGTTTTAAGCTATGGCAATGCGCAGATAGGTTAGGACAGATATTGATGGAGAAGCCGCGCGGTGC
>CAKZMO010000619.1 GCA_937128595.1 uncultured cyanobacterium
CAACGGGTGATGCCTCAATCGAGGGTGCGGGATTGGCTGCGCCGTTGTCGAGCCGTTTTGCTCGGCGGCGGCCCCAGTTGGCCGCCGTTGCGATCGCAAGCCCGACGGCATCAGATTCCGATTGCGCTAACCTACGGCATGACTGAAACGGGCGCTCAGGTGGCCACTCTGCATCCTGATTTGTTTTTGGCTGGCCATGAAAGCTGTGGCAGGGTGTTGCCCCATGTGGCGATCGCCTGCGTGGATGAACATGGACAATTATTGCCTCCCGGAACCCCTGGCATCCTTCAGATTCAAACTGAATCGCTTTGTCTAGGCTATCTGCCAGATGTGACGCTGAATCGGACGTTCCTGGCTGATGATGTGGGCTATCTGGATGCTCAGGGTGAACTGCACCTCATTGGGCGGCACAGCACCCAATTAATTACCGGCGGCGAAAATGTGTTTCCTGAAGAGGTCGAGGCGGTGATTCGGGAAACGGGCTGCGTTGTGGATGTGGCGATCGTGGGGGTTTCCGATTGCATCTGGGGCGATCGCATCGTAGCCGTCTTCGTTCCCATGACTGACCGAATGCTAAATTCGCAACCGACACAAGTTCAGTCTCCTCCCCATCCAACGATTGCGATCGCGCTGAACCAACACCTGAGCCGATTCAAGCATCCCAAATTCTGGATGGCTGTAGACGAACTGCCGCGTCAGGGCAATGGCAAGCTCAACCGCGCCACCATAACCGCGATCGCTGAACAATGGTGTCAGCAATATGGCAGTAGCCATTCTGGTTAGGTTAGCGCCATAGTATTAGGCGCGATCGGCTCTAAATCATGATTTGCTGAGCAACACTCCGCAGCGTTGCTGTGAACGGATGGTCAGGGTACTTCATGGAAAAGAGTCCACTACTCGCCAAAATCATCATTTCGTCCGAGTGGGGCAAAACCCCAGCGACTTGTGCCGAATAGATTTGCTCAATCCGCTGCTGCAGTTCCGTAAAGTCCAAAACTGTCGGTGCTTTATTGACCAGCATGAGTAGGTTGGGCACTTCTAGCCGTCGCGCCACATCGACAGTGACGGCGGTTCCTTGATAGTCCTGAGAGTCCGGGCGCAAGATAAGTAGCAGGACATCCGAAATTGTAATAGACAGCAGCGTTTCTTCGTTAAGTCCAGGGTGGGTGTCGATAAATAAATAGTCGAGTTGCAACTCGTCTAACAAATCTTGAAAACCGTCATTCAGCAGGCCCACATCGTAGCCTTCTCGCAAGACTCGGGCAATCTCACCGGCCTTCACACTCGATGGAATTAGAAAAATTTTGCTGTTGGGTTTAGCTTGCTCACCGATCGCATAGGTGACATCGTAGGCAACCTCAGCAATCGCCGATCGCCCCCACAGGTAATCATTGAGCGATCGCGTAATTTTGTCATCATCAAACCCAAAGAGTACGTGAATACCCGGAGATTGGATATCTGTGTCAACAATTCCGACCCGTTTGCCCTGAGCCGCAACAAGGCTTGCCAAGTTTGCTGTGGAGTTTGACTTACCTGTTCCGCCTCGATAGGAATGGATGGAAATCACTGTGGACATGAAGACCCTCGGATAGAAAATAGCAATGATTGTACTGAGGTTGAGCGGTGATGGCAGCAGGCGATGCTAAGTGGAGTCAAAGAGAGAACAGTTAGTGACCATTCCAATTACGCACATACCCAATAATATATGGGGTTAGCGATCCGTAGGTTATGACTTCCGAAATTAAGTGTATCTGACGGGACAACGTGCCAGCATTAGGGTGTTCGATCCAGTCAATTCGGGCAATGTCATCGTAATACGAAGGTATCGGTGAGACGCACATTCCTTCGGTTGAAAACAAAGAAGGCGATCGCTAAAAAGGTGGTGAGGCAAAAAGCCTGACGATGCTTGTATAATCCATAGCCCAATCAAAGGCGACTTTGGCCGTCCCTGCCCCTCTATCAAGATTCAAGATTGCTGCAACATTTTCAGACATTTTCAGACATTTTCAGACATCTGAATCAGGTTTGGGCCAGACAGTCCATAGAATGCCTGCGTCTACGTTAAGTCCGTATCCAATATTGTCAGCATTCAATATTGAGAGATGGAGAACGAGTGAGCAAGCCAGGAATCTAAACCGATCGGTTACATCCTGCTCAAGATTCACTGCAATAGCATAGCGGAAATTTGATAATACACTGGCAATATTCTTCTCTTCAGCCGGTATTGTTTCCATTCACGACAGTATCCAAAATTGATATGGCGCTAAATGGTTTCGGGTGTTTTTGTCGGATCGCCCAGCCGCCTTACAAAGAGGTTTTCGTTTTGATCCAAGTGGCTACTCCCATAGAAGATTGTGTTCCTAAATGTCGGCTGCAACGGTAACGTTCTATCGCGGATTCCTGTTCTCGCCGTGCTAAAAATGCCAATCAACGGCTGAACTCCTGCGTTGACAAAATTCTGGCTGTCATTCTATCGGTGAATGATGACCGCGATTGAAATAGGCAAGTAGTCCAATCAACAATATTGTTCCAGTGGCGTACTTAACAGGAGCCGGGATGGCTGGATTGGGTGAGAAAAATCCTTCAATGACGCCTGCAATGATCAATAGCGGTACAATGCCATACACCAATTGCACGGCTTGTAATCCATAGCGTTTGAGCGCATCAACCCGTCGATAGATGCCTGGAAACACGATCGCCCGTGCCAATAGAAACCCAGCACCGCCCGCCAGAAAAATTGCCGGAAGCTCTAGCGCCCCGTGGGGAAACACAAACGCCCAGAACGGAAATGCTAGCCCACTTTGCCCTACTAATGCTGCGATCGCGCCTAAAAATAAGCCATTAAACAGCATGATGTAGGTAGTGAGGAGTCCGGCTGTCATGCCGCCTGCGGTGGCATTAAACGCGACCCGAATGTTGTTAATCATGATGTTGCTGGAGGCCAACGGCTCGACGCCCAGAATCGATCCCATCCATAGTTCGCCGCGATCGCGCACCATGACGATCAAATCCTCTGGAACCAGAATGCTCAT
>CAKZMO010000620.1 GCA_937128595.1 uncultured cyanobacterium
TTTCAATCGTTCCATCATCGTTTTGCTTCAGTTGGATGACCTGTTCAAACTGGTGGGGTTCGGTGCAGTCGCGGCCAGAGGCTTTGACCAAGGAACCATCGGCCAACATGCCGACGCAGCGCACGGGCGTGAAGGCTGACGGATGAATGAGCCGAAACCATAAAGGAAAAGTTAGGGCGATCGCCCCCAGTCCCAGCAGAAGAGTCAGTCGTCGATTGAGTTGTGGCATGGTTGCACCCTGTTCTTGAAACATTCGTCTAATCAGCATTCCCAACAGCCTCAAAGCCAAAGACTAAGCGCTCCAGCTCTTGACGGGTTTGGGTTTGGTCGATTTCAGCTTCGACCCGCCGAGCCTCTAGATCTTCACTGCGTTGCCAGACTGTGAGCATGGTGGCGGTGTTGCCTGAGCCTGTGCGATAGCTGGCTTCAATAACGGCTTGCTGTTGCTGCTGGGTGAGACTCTGCGTTTCCAATAGGTCGAGCTGCCGATCCAGCCGTTCCCAGTTGAGCACCTGGTCGATGATGGTTTGGGCGATCGCCTCACTCACTTCCCAGCGTCGTCGTACCAGATCGGCCTGCTGTAGCTCTAGCTCCGCAATGGCAAGGCGATCGCGCTGCATATCGCCACCGCCCAACAGATTTTGCACCAGGCGCACCGGATCAGTGGTGATGTAGTTTGTCCAGCGCTGGCGACGGCTGTAGTGAATGCGGTCATCGCCTAGCGCTAGCCGTTCATCAATGGACTGAATCTCTGGATTACGGGCGATCGCTCTCTCCGTTAGGGTGGCTAGACAATCCAGGCTCGATTCCAGGCAGGGTAGTTCCTGTACTGTTCTCTCCTGAGCCATCGCGGACGAGCAAAGTAAGCTCCACATCGAGAGAACCATCAGGATTTTGCCCCAGCCACTGCACCTGACGGATGCGACCTGCATAGGGCGAGCGAACCACAGCCAGATTGGCGATCGCATTGTTGACGTCATCGAGCCTCAGTTGAGATTGGGATACTTGGTAGTCTCTATCGCGCAGGCGCTGTTCGTAGGTGAGCCACTGCTGCTGATAGTCGAGGGCATCTCGGTTTTGGGCGCTGACGGTCTCAGCCGAGACGATGGAATGCTGATATTCGCGGGTGCTGCGCTGGCCGAGGGCTAGCTGATAGTCTCGCAGTTTGGCCTCTAGCTGCTGCTCTAGTTCCTGGCGTTTCACCTGCTCATGTTCCAGGATGAGCGGATTGAGATTATCTAACGCCTGCAAATACGACAGCTCTCGGTCTTTGAGAGCGATCGCCTGCTGGACTTGCTCCACCGCTGCCGCTGCTCTGGCGATCGCCGCTTCTTCTTCGAGATAAGTCGGCTCCTGTACGGGTGGTGGGGTGGTGGGTGGTAGAGGCGTTGAAATAGTGGCAGTTTGCAGTCGCTCTAGCGCTAAAACGAGCTGCTGTTGCTGGGCTTCAAGTCGCTGGCGTTCACGGGTGCGATCGGCAATCAGATCACCCACAGAGAGGCGATCGCCCACGGATACTTTTAGATCATCGGGGTCTGCAACGGCCACAGAGATGGTGAGCCGACTGGGAGCAGTGTCTGTCTCAGGCTGGGTGATTTGTTCTGGGGGAGATGGGGTGAAGGCAGGTATCGTAAGGGTTAAGACTGTGGCGACTGCACCGCTGATGATGTGCCTCATGGATGAAGGGGTAGAGGGTCGGGTTTAGAATTCCCAGATTGAGAAGGAAGGGCGATAGGAGTGATGCACCCTAATTTCTTCTAGGATATGACTCTCATTCATGAATAAACTCGATGAAGAAGCTCTGTAGCAAACGATATTTTTAGGGTTAGTAGCTGAATCATGAGAAAAATTAGACAATTATTTAGCACTAAACAAGCCTTTATTTCGTTTATTTATATCATCCTTGTTTTGGATGTAGCATACAGAATTTTTAACCGCAGCGATGCAATTTTAGACTGGCAACTTGTAGCAATTCTTGGCTTATTAACTTTTGCGACTTTGGGAGACCGAATCAGTGAATTCATTGTCGGGAAAGAAGGCATAACCCTAAAGCAGAATATTGATAGCCAAATCCTCGAAGCCAAGCAGGACGCAGAGTCTCTCCAACTCATCAATGAAACTGGCAATGCAAAATATCTAGATGGTTTGCTCAAGAGAGTGAATAACCCAAATCGCGACATTTGGTCAAGACTCATCATTTATCGGCTTGCCCTCAGAGCATTGTCACGTCAAATATGCAAGGCTCAAGGAATGGATTTAGGCGAGACAACATCGTTGACTGAGATGATCAGCTATATGCAAGGCAAAAGAATCATTACCGATCAAATCGCTCATGATTTAAATCTCATAAAATACTCAACGTTTTTCTTTGAATGGGGTACGGGTCGTCCACCGACTGTAGAAGAAATAAAGCAAGTGTTGAGTATTTCGCCTCCAGCCCTGAAACATCTAGAGGATTTGCTTGAGCAGCAGTAAATCTATATGTTCGCTCACTGAACCATCACCATCAAACTCCCCGTCACCCACTGATCCGTCAGTTGCACCGTAGCCAGCTCCAGCGGATGCAGCTCCAGCGTCAACGTCTCACCCGCCAACACTGCCGTTTGATGCTGTCGCCCTGGCGGTTGCAAGACCAGTCCTTCAGGATAATCAACCGTTAGTATTCCAGAGAGATAGACACGCTTGCCAGGATGGGCAAGCGCCAACTGTTGAAGTGTTGCGGTCGGCTCTTCATCAGCAAAGTTGAGCCGTTCTGTGGTGCTCTGGAGTGGTTCAGCAGCTCTGGCCTTGAGCGAATCGACGACCATGCTTTGACCTGTGTGGTAGATGCCGCTGCCGTCGGTCACCAAAAACTCATTGCCATCACGCTTGAGAATCAGATACGACCCATCGGCGCTGCTGCGGTCATCTGCCCAAACGCCTTCGATGTCAGCATACACGGCCTGGTCAGGGCTGGCATTGTAGGTGGCGATCGCCGTATCCCGCAGTCCCAGTGAGCCACCGACCGCCACATTCACCCCGCCGCTGCCTGATACCTGAATCCCAATCAACAACAACGCCACAGCTCCAGCCAACACCCAATATTCACCAGGGCCACCCGTTCTCAGTCTCCGATTGGGATTGCTCACCGACACCGCCCACACAGGCTCCGGCCAAAAGAGCTGTACTCCTTGTCGGGTAAACGTATCGCTAAAGCACGACAGCCCATGTCCCAACGGCAGCGCCAGCAGCATCCACAAATCGCCCAACAACCAACCGATGAGGATAGCCAAAACCGTTAATCCTACTGTTGCTACGAGGGAATGGGTCAGCGTTCGGTGAGGATAGCGATCT
>CAKZMO010000621.1 GCA_937128595.1 uncultured cyanobacterium
TCCTCCAAGACCTTATCTCTCCTCGCGAAATACACCGTCGAGCTCTACAACCAACTCGAACTCGATGGCGCACCTGCCTTTCATCAAGTCGGTAGTATCGAAGTCGCAACCACCGAAGCTCGCTTACAAGAACTACACCGAAAACTAGGCTGGGCCAATGCCTGGGGCATCGAAGGAGCCTCCATGATCACCCCTGCCGATGCCAAAGCTATGATTCCCCTACTCGATGACAGCAAAGTTCTGGGAGCGCTCCATGTTGAAACCGATGGCATTGCCAAAGCAGTTCGTGCCGCCGAAGCGATGGCTCGATTTGCCATGAACCAAGGAGCCGCCGAATTTCACGGACGCACGGTTGTCATCGATGTTGAGGTGGTAGACGGCAAGGTCAAAGCAGTCGTGACCAACCAAGGACGCATTGAAACTGAGCAAGTTCTCGTTTGTGCAGGTATTTGGGGCCCCCGCATCGGTCGCATGGTCGGCCAGGTGATTCCCTTAACTCCGGTGCAGCACCAGTATGTGAAAACCAGCCCCATTGCTGAGCTAGCAGGCACCACCGAGGAAGTCGTTCACCCCATCCTGCGCCACCAAGATAAATCGATGTATTTTCGGCAGCATGGCGACTGCTACGGCATCGGCTCCTACCAGCACGAACCCCTGCTTGTCGATCCCGACGACATTCTCAGCCCCGAAAAAGCCCCAGTGATGCCTTCCGTGCGGGAGTTCACCGAAGAGCACTTCAAACCTGCATGGGAGTCCACAGTAGAACTGCTGCCTGCGCTCCAAGGAGCCGATCTGCCCTACAAGATCAACGGCATGTTTTCCTTTACCCCCGATAGCCATTCTGTGATTGGCGAATCACCTAAAGCCAAAGGCTTTTGGGTGGCAGAAGCGGTATGGGTCACCCACGGCGGTGGCGTTGGCAAGATTGTTTCAGAAATGATGACTACGGGCATTCCGAGTCTCGACATGCACGAAGCTGACATCCACCGCTTCCCCGACGTGCTCAAAAGTCGCGATTATATCCTTCGAGCTGGAGCGCAGCAATATGATGAGGTGTATGACATCATTCATCCTCTCGATCAGCAGACCCATTCTCGCGAGTTGCGAGTCAGCCCCTTTTATCTACGAGAAAAAGAACTGGGTGCCCACTGCATCTTTGCCGCAGGCTGGGAGCGCCCCCAGTGGTACGAATCCAATGCGTCACTACTAGACAAGTACGAGATTCCCGCTCGCTCTGGCTGGGAAGCCCGCAACTGGTCGCCCATTCAGGCCGCAGAACATCTTGCTACCCGTGAAGCTGTGGGACTATATGACCTCACGCCCTTCGCCAAGTTCGAAGTCACCGGGTCAGGCGTGGTGGACTATCTGCAAAGCCTTTGTGCCAACGATGTCAATAAGCCTGTGGGTAAGGTGATTTATACGGCTATGCTTGACGCCAGCGGCGGCATCATGTGTGACTTGACCGTGAGCCGTTTGGCAGAGGATAAGTATTGGGTGGTGACTGGGGGCGGCGTTGGAGCTCATGATCTGGCCTGGATGACCCAGCACCTTCCCGCTGATGGTTCTGTGCGGATTACAGAGGTATCTTCTAGCTACTGCTGCGTCGGCTTGTGGGGGCCAAAAGCTCCTGACGTGCTCCAATCCGTCACAAAAACAGATGTGGCGAAACCTGCCTTCAAGTTCTTCACCTGTCAGCAGATCCGCATCGGCAATATTCCGGCTCTGGCCGTTCGGGTCTCCTATGTGGGTGAAGAAGGCTGGGAAATCTACGCTCCGACAGAATGCGGCTTAAACCTCTGGGATACTCTCTATGCAGCAGGTCAGCCTTATGGCCTGATTCCGGCAGGGTTGGGAGCCTTTGAATCTCTGCGCCTAGAAAAAGGCTTCTTGCTCTGGGGAGCTGATATTCACACCGAATATGATCCCTACGAAGCGGGACTTGGTTTTGCGGTGCGACCTAATAAGGGCGAGTTTATCGGCAAGGAAGCGCTGTTGCAAAGAAAAGAGTATGCAAGCCGTAAGATGGCCTATCTGACTCTGGACGATCCGGCTGCTGTGGTCATGGGTAAGGAACCGATTAGTGCCGATGGCAAGGTGTTGGGTTATGCCACCAGTGCTGGCTATGGCCACAGTCTCGGTCGGTGTGTGGTATACGCTTATCTGCCGCTGACCTATGCCGTGGCAGGAACAAAGGTTGAAGTGCAGTATTTCGACAAGTCTTACTCTGCGACAGTGGTTGAGAAATTGCTGTGAGGTTTGGATAAGGGAGTTCTCAAGCTTGAATCCTTGTTCAAGCCCCCCGTTTAGGATTCTCGTAGGGGCGCTCGGCTGAGCACCCCTACCAATCGGAGCTTCTGTGTATACACATCTCCTTTTTATGCGTGAGATCCCCCTAAATCCCCCTTTATAAGGGGGACTTTGAGTCCGATCCACCCTTTTTAAGGCTAATCCTGTAGGGATTTTCACCCCTTGCTTGACTTTGATCGTGTGCATCTCATCCTGTTTGCTGATGACCTGCTAGTCCTACCCGCAAGTAAACTGCAGGCTACTGAAGAAAACCCATTGAAATGGGTTGGTGTCGGGGTGCCTCAGGGGTTGAAGCCTCAAGTCCACTTGAAGTGGACTTGGCCAACTAGCCCGCAGTTTACTTGCGGAGCGGGTGTTCGGATCAATCTGTCGTGGGTTTCCGCAAAACCCCTACGAGATCAGCTTTTTAAGAGAGCTAGGGGAGATCGAATCTCGGATAGGTGATCAACGTTGAGGACTTATGTATACACAGGAGTCAATTCGGCTTCTTGCCATGCACTCATGTCTGAAGGAGTTCTATATCGTGTCGAACTTTTCCATCGAAATTACGCCTAAAACTAATGTGACAGTGTTGGCTTCCTTGCCTTCTGCAATACGAGAAGTGTCTATTACGTTTCTGCCCGGTGCAGCAGATTGGGATGTAATTGCCCAGGCTCAGCGGGTGCGGCAGCATGGATTTGAGCCGATTCCTCACATTCCAGCTCGCAGCATTCGCGACCCACGCCATCTTAAAAGCCTCCTGACCCAACTGCGAGACACCGCCCAGATCCGCAAGGTACTGGTCATTGGTGGCAGTTGCGCCCCTATTGGCGACTACACCACCACCCTGCAACTCCTCGAAACAGGACTATTTGAAGGGTTACAGGTCGGCATCGCCGGACACCCTGAAGGGATGCCTCACCTCAGCAATGACGAATGCGATGCGGTGCTGCGCCAAAAAAATCAGTTTGCCCAAGAGACTGGCCTGGAGCTATTCATCATTACCCAATGGTCGATGAATCCAGAAACCGTGCTGCAATGGTGCGATCGCATTCAATCCTTCAACACCCTGCCTATCTATCTGGGTATCCCTGGCCCTGCATCCCTCACATCTCTCATGAAATTTGCCGCGATCTGCGGAGTCAGAGCAAGCTGGACGGGGCTGCGCCAACAGTCGGGCAAACTCGGACAACTCCTCACCGTGCAAACCCCAGATTTTATGGTGGAAGCCCTGCAATATCGTATCGATCATTTTCATGTGTATACGTTTGGCGGTGTCAACCGAACGGCAGACTGGTTAAGCCAGGTCACAGAAGAATGTCAAATGCCCGTCAGTGCCTAAAATGTGGCCGAATCATTCCGTCGCTGCATCATTTCGTCAATATTCCTGTGCGTATTCCCACCAACAGAATGAGCCAGTTGTTCCCTTATCGTTGCCCCCTTATTTGCAATGGGTGCGTTTGGCGATCGCACCTCATCTGAGTTCACCCCATCCATTGACCATCACCCCCACCCACCATCGAGGGACATCTCCTATGTCAATTAGCGTCTTCGAGATCTTCAAAATCGGCATCGGCCCCTCTAGCTCCCACACCGTCGGCCCCATGAAAGCCGGACTGCAATTTGTCACGAGCATGGCTCCCGAATTGCTCGATCAAGTGCAGCGGATTCAAATTGATTTGTATGGTTCTCTGGGGGCAACAGGACGCGGCCACGGTACAGACAAAGCCGTCATGCTAGGACTCGAAGGAGAAGCGCCCGACCTCATCGACCCCGACACCATCGATGGCAGACTCGACCGCATCCGCACCCAGCAATCTATCCATTTATCTGGCGATCGCCCCATACTCTTCGACGAAAAAGCCGACTTGCTTTTCCACTGGAAATCGCTGCCCCACCATCCTAATGGTCTGCGCTTCACTGCATTACGTCAGGATGGCCAGGAGCTAACCCAAAAGACCTACTACTCCGTTGGCGGTGGCTTTGTGGTCGATGAATCGGCAGTGGGTAGCGATCGCATTCAGCCCGATCTGACGCCTGTTGCCTACCCCTTCAAAACGGCGACCCAACTGCTGGAGCTGTGCCTGACCCACAACCTCTCCATTTGCCAGATCATGCTCGAAAACGAAAAAGCATGGCGCAGCGAAGCCGAGATTCGCGTCGGACTGCTGCACATCTGGAACGTGATGCAGGGATGTGTGAAGCGAGGCTGCCATACCGAGGGCATTCTCCCTGGTGGGTTGAAAGTCAAACGTCGCGCCGCCGATCTGTATCATCGTCTCAGCAGCCAACATGAGGCGTCCCTCTCCGATCCCTTAACCGTGATGGATTGGGTGAACTTGTATGCGATGGCCGTGAATGAGGAAAACGCTGCCGGGGGGCGCGTCGTCACCGCTCCCACCAATGGAGCCGCTGGCATCATTCCCGCCGTGCTCCACTATTACAAGCGCTTTTGCCACAAAACAACCGATGATTGCGTGGTACGGTTTTTGCTCACGGCTGGGGCGATCGCCCTACTCTACAAAGAAAATGCCTCGATCTCTGGAGCCGATGTCGGCTGTCAGGGCGAGGTCGGCGTTGCCTGTTCGATGGCCGCAGGAGCACTGGCCGCCGTCATGGGAGGCACCCCCGCCCAGGTCGAAAACGCCGCCGAAATCGGCATGGAGCATAATCTGGGGCTGACTTGCGATCCGGTTGGGGGGCTAGTGCAGGTGCCCTGCATTGAGCGCAACGCCATGGGCGCGATTAAAGCAATCAACGCCGCTCGCATGGCACTAAAGGGCGATGGCACCCACTGTGTCCATCTCGACAAGGTGATCAAAACCATGCGAGACACCGGAGCCGATATGCATGAGAAATATAAGGAAACCTCGCGGGGCGGCTTGGCCGTGAATGTGATTGAGTGTTAGGCGATTGAGTGTTAGAGGATGTTTGAGAAGTCGTCAATGCTACTTCAGATCCCCCCTAGCCCCCC
>CAKZMO010000622.1 GCA_937128595.1 uncultured cyanobacterium
GGGGATCAGTCTTGTTCCAGCGTGTTGTCTAATACTTTTCAAACATCCTCTTACGCTCCGGAGCACCATATCGCAGTGCCTATTGTCTCATCAAGGCTACGCTACCTTGGCAAAACAATTCACTACAAACTCAATGTAAGTTAGCATATCTTCCCGTTCAGCAGCTGATACTAGGTGATGATCAGGAATGAACGAGCAGCACAGGTCTATTGCAAATCGAGTCCTGCGGAACGGTTCGTTGGCTCAAACCCTTTGAATCCGACTTAAATTCCGACTTAAATAAAGAAGAAGTCACCAAAACTGACTCCGCGTATCAGGATCTTGGTAGCAACCTCAGGATCAGTCTAAAAAGACGTACGCTAGTTCTGAGGCACTGACGACACCTGCTTCGAAGACTGCTCAAAATTTGCTTAGAAAATACTGTTGCGGGGCGATCGCCCTTCATCTTTTCTACAGGTTTGTTCACGTGTACTCTTATCTATTTTTTCGAAAAGGAATGAATTCGTCTGCATGGAGAACTTGACATCCACAGAAATTGCTCAATATCGCTCTGCTCTCTCCGCTCTCTCTGAAGCGATGGTCGCACTTGATATTATCGAAGACTGCGAAGGGGATGTGGAAGACGCAGCAATTTCAATTGCCCTACAGGCCGGACAAGAGCCAAATCAGTCTGATCAGTGGCTCGAAGGACTGGCAAAACGCTGGAGAGCTTCAATCTGTCGTAGTGAAGACGCTAGTGAAGAAGGTAGCGTCAGACATGCGATCGAAGCTGGGAATTTGGCTGAAGCCGCAGAAAAACTGGTCGCCGTATCAACCTTGCCAACGCGGCTAGCCGTTCCGGTGCTGATTTGCGTCTTGCAACTCGGCATTGAGCCTTTCTGTCGGCCTTTGGATGAAAGCTTGAGGAGCATATGAAGGAGGGCTGATTTCCGTTAGGGGTAGATTGCATCAAGATGCTCTCAATTCACGCTCGTATGAAATTGCAATTTTTGAGAAAGCAACTGAGAAATCAACATTGCAAAAGGGCGATCGCCCTTTTGGTAGGTTCTGCTCTACCATTCGCAGTTCCATTCAAAGGACTGGGACAGGAACGACTTGCCTCGCCTCTATGCCCAGCCGATGCGGCTGAGGCGATCGCCCCCATTCTTGACGATCCAGCCTTTCGCACGGCCCGATGGGGCATTCGGGTAGAAACGCTGGCTCAGAGTGAATCAAGCCCTCAGGTACTAGTTGACCAAGAGGGTGATCGCCTGTTCATTCCCGCCTCCAATGTCAAGCTACTGACCACAGCAGCGGCACTAGATGTTCTAGGGCGAGAGTTTCAAATTCAGACCTCGGTTTATCGGGAGATTGCTGAACCTCAATTATCCGCAGTTGAGGATGCTTCTTCAGAAACACCTGTCAATTTGCGAGTGGTGGGGCGCGGAGATCCGACCCTAACATCGGCAGATCTGACAGACTTAGTGCAACAGATTGGCGATCGCGGCATTCGTCACATTCATACCCTCACCTTTGACGACCATTACTTTCGCACTGATGCGGTCAATCCCACCTGGGAGTGGGGAGACGCGCAGGCTGGATATGGAGCAGCGGCCTCCAGTTTTATTTTGAGCCTGAACGAATTACGCTTGGTGGCCTATCCCAGCGAGATCGGTGAACCTGTGCGGGTCGAGTGGCTGAGTGATGTTGCGGACTCGTGGCAAATCGTGAACCGCACGGTGACGGTTCCGGCGACAGAATCAGGCTATACCTGGGCTAGTCGAGATCTCAGCCGTCCTGTTGTTTATCTGGATGGACAGCGTCCTATTGGGGCTCCAGCCGACGAATCCGCCGTGGCGATCGCCAATCCGACAAACTACTTTTCTGACCAACTCACCTCAGCACTCCGCAACGCAGGCATGATCGTTGATGAGGTGGCGATCGCCCCTCTCGCTACTGCTCCAGACGAACTCCTGTCTTTAGAAGAGATTGCCCAAATCAGTTCACCTCCCCTCTCGGAACTGCTCCCTCCCACCAACCGGGATAGCGAAAATATTTATGCTGAAGCGTTGCTCAGGCATGTCGGCTATGCCCATCAAGGTGCTGAAGCGCTGCCCTTCTTTTCCCCGCTTGACGCAGGGCTTGAAGGAACGGTGGATCGGTTGGCAACTTTAGGCATCGATCCATTTGGCATTCGTCTTGCTGATGGTTCAGGATTGTCTCGCCAAAATTTGGTCAGTCCTGAGGCTTTTGTTGACACCCTCCGAGCCATGGCACAGCATCCCGAAGCTGAGCTGTATCGAGAATCATTGGCGATCGCAGGCATCGCAGGCACGCTCCGCAATCGTCTCCGGGATACGCCCATCGAAGGACGACTCTATGCAAAAACAGGCGGATTAACTGGCGTGGCCTCGGTCTCCGGCTACCTTGACCCTCCCAACTTTGAGCCGCTGTTAGTTAGCATCATCCTCAATCACTCGCGCCAGTCAGGCCAGACCAACCGTGACGCCATCGATCGCATTTTGCTGGAATTATCGCGACTCCAGCCTTGCGACGAGCACCTGATGCAAATGCGATAGTGGAAACAGCATTCAGTCGCTTTTGAGACCTTACTATGCTGGAATGGTTGGCCGCCTCAACCGGGTTGGAGCTAGGCAAGTTTGTGCTTGAGCAGGTACTTGATCTGGGCAAGCCCGTGCTCGAAGGTTATGTTCAAGATTTTTTCAAAGGCTGCTTGAATGGTGGCGTCGCTCGGCTCAAGAGCGCTGAGCTGAAAGCACCAATGGCAGAGGCGATCGGGTGTTTTATGCAGCAATTCATCGAAGAACTGCAATTTCATGATGTGCCTGACACCAGCATCGATCATTTTTATCAGCCTGCCCTGAAACGATTTGTGCGCGATCGCTCTGTCGGCCAGATTTTGGGAAAAGCCTTTGAGACAGGCTGCAAGCACATTGATGTTTCTCAGCTCGAACAAATTTGGGTAGAACGCTATCAAGAGGCTGGGTGGTCGTTTCCAGAAGACTTTGACTGGCAGGGTATCGCCAAAAACTATGTCAAAGGCGTGAAAGGCATTGTTAAAGCGAATTCAGAACTGCGAGACATTCTCAATTCTGACTTACTCGAAGACATTGCCAACAACACGCGGCAATTTTCACCCGGTTTCGACATTGAGACCTACCGAGAAAGCCTGCAAGCCAGCTATGGTTATCTGAAGCTCTACACCCTCGACAGCACCGATCGCGTCGATGCCATCAAACTGTGGAATATCTTCATTGAGCAAACCGTGCGAGAAGCGCTAACTCCCATTCGCTTCGAACTGCCGCTGGATTTGAAACGCCAACTGCAAGACGAAGGACGGCTAGATCATGATTTATCGCCAGAGGCGTTAGAGCTTTATCGTCGCGACTATTTTCAGCAGCCCGCTCGCAAGGTTCTGGAAGCTGTCACAGACTCCCAGCAAACCGTCATCCTGGGCGATCCGGGTTCGGGCAAGTCGAGTCTGTTGCAGTACCTGGCGCTGGAGTGGGTGGAAGGCAAGTCCGAAACGCTGCCCCTACTCATTGAGCTGCGAGAATTTGCCCTCAATCCCTCCGCCAACTTTCTCGAATTTCTCCACCAAGGAAGAGGGGTAGACTGGCAATTTGACCAGCAGCAGCTTCACCAGCATTTGCTCGAAAACCCGACTCTGGTGATGTTTGACGGACTAGATGAGGTGTTCGATCGCGCCACCCAATCTACGATGATTGACGACATCATTCGCTTTTCCCAGCAATATCCCAACGCACGAGTGCTCGTCACCTCCCGCATCATCGGC
>CAKZMO010000623.1 GCA_937128595.1 uncultured cyanobacterium
ACTGGGATAGATATTGATAAATTTACCCCTACACTTAGCCAGGCCGATGCCAAAGTACAATTGGGGTTAGATCCCTCACGGCCTGTGGTTGGTTGGGCAGCACGTTTGGCACCGCAAAAAGGGCCAATGGATTTCGTAGAAGCGGCCAAGCAAATCATTGAAAATGTCCCGGATGTGCAAATATTCATGGCGGGTGAGGGTGATTTAGCCGATGAGGTTGATGCAAGAATCGACACCTATGGCTTGCGTGATAATTTGATCCGCGCACCGTGGCAAACCGACGTACCAGCGATGCTCTCGGCCTTTGATGTATACATTCTCAGTTCATATTGGGAAGGGTTGCCCCTTTCTGTATTAGAGGCGATGGCCATGCAATGTGCCTCAGTTGCCACCAGTGTTGATGGCACCGTAGAGGTTATTCAAGATGGTGAAAATGGTTATCTGGTGCCGGCAGGCGATTCTGCTGCTATGGCGGACCGGATCACCAAATTGGTTACAGATCCTGATCATCGTACAGCTATCGCAACAGCTGGTCGCGCACGTGTAGAGAGTTATTTCCATGTCGATCGTATGGTCGATGAATGGCAAGATCTACTAGAAAAAGCGGCAGCCCGTCAATTGGCATGACCGTTCACGATAATGACCTGTAGAGATGGGGTCCGCCCCGTCCGATAAACCTTGAAATGACAGTGACATACTCCCCATAGATAAATCAAGGGGTTTTATGGCGCATTTTGGTGAATGCTTCTGTAGGTAAATCCAGCAAGAATTGAATAGATTCGAGAGTAAACATAGATGACAACACCGATTTTCGTTTTTGGTATACAACGTTCTGGTACAACCTGGTTATCCAATCAAATCAGCCGACACAGCCAAATCGCTGCTGTACAAAGCGAAGACCACCTTGGATTACATGAAAGTGCGTTTTACGAACTCCTCTATAATCGATATGGTGATCTTTCGATAAAGACAAATTATGTGGAATTTGTCGAAATTGCGAGTGTCAGCGATTATTTCCAATTAGCTGGGATTGATCGGAATTTCTTATATAGCTTGTGGCCCACAACATATACTGAAGTTTTTCGAGTGATTATGGACGATTTTGCCACGCGCAGCGGAGCAAGTCATTGGCTGGAAAAGACCCCTAAACACACACTGATGATGGAATTTATTAGTAAAGAATTCCCGAATTCGGTATTTATTGCTGTGGAGCGAAATTTACAAGATTACTTGGCATCATTGATGATGTTGCATCGCAGCACTACTCAGTCATTTGGCAAGATTGAACGTTTGACTTTCGTGCTGAGGCAAACAATACGCTGGTCATACTACAATCGTACGATCAAGAACTTTTCGCGCACCAATTCCAAGCCTTTACTGCTTATCACGTACGAGGAAATGCGTAAAGACATTGATAACGTCATGCAGCGTATTGCAGATCACATTGGTATTCCCTTTGAGAAGGAAATGACAGAAGATCTTTATCCTCCTAATACCAGTTATAAGAAGTCCGAAAAGCGTGAAAACGTGTTGACTGACAACGAAAAACGGCTGGCAGATATTGTCCATTTGATTAGTAAACTGACCCCGTTCACCCTTATCAAAGTCGGGGCAAACATCTTCACTAGAATAAAAGGACGTCGCGATCTACAAGATTGGTTCTTCCAGATGACTCGTAGCACTCATGTCGCTGATCAACCGTTTTCTACAGATGAGATTAAAGACTTGCATTAAGAACACTAACTTACCTCATTATATGAAGGTACAGGTATCATGAGCATGAAATCTTTACGTGTATTGGGCGTAACCGCTAACCCAATCACGATAAAAAATGGAGAAATTAAGGGGAAAGGTGCTGGCTTTTACCAGGCGATTGATCGGCGATATACACTCGTCGATATCATTGCTGCTAAACGTCGCCCAATTGAAGAAGGGTTAC
>CAKZMO010000624.1 GCA_937128595.1 uncultured cyanobacterium
ACGACTACACCATGCCTGAGCGCAAGGAAATCGTGCATGGCGGACAGTACAAATCACCGTACACGGAATGGCGTGAGCAGTACAACGCTGGCGATACGGCTCCTGCCGAGGCGTTACTGGAGGCGTACAGCCACACGGTCTGTGTTTCCGGAGCAATCCGCGCTCAGATTGAGGGCAAAACGTACAAGCAGGCGGCAATCGACCTGGGCAAGAATCCGAAGACGTTCCCGAAGTACATGAAACGTGCTGCCCGGATGTTGGCAGCAGCCTACGCATAATGACCGTCAAAGCTGGTGGACGTGTGAGCAGGCACGTTCACCAGCCGATGATCTTATTTTCACAATGCGTATTTTGCCGCTACACTTGATACTGAAAACAACCTAATTAACACGTGAAGAAAACGGTTATGAAACGAATCGGCCTGATCTACGAGCAAGAAACGCCAAATAAACATACTGCTTCGATTAAAGAATGGTTGGAACAGCGCCATATCGTGATCGAAAACTCCTTGATCACCTCGAAGTCTTCAACAGTTGTTGATTCTTCACAGTCAGTTGATTGTGCTGTGGTCATACTGACAAAAGCCACATCTGACTGTGATAACTGTCGGGATATCATTCGAGAATTACGGAGACAGCAGCGTCCTATATATATCTTGGGGCATCGTAATGAGATACAGGAGCGTGATTTCAGTATCCCATTTCACCTGCGTGACTTGTGCTTCTTCGATTTAGATTATGATGGTGTTGCCACCAGCTTAGAGTGGTATCTTGCTAATTCTCAAATACCACATCCTAATAGCGAGGTGATCTTCGAATTTCCGAGTAGCGGATCGGAAATGAATCTAGTGAACACGCAACGTCCACACCCAATAACCGACGTTCAAAATTTAAGGAGAGCATGGCTAAAGGCATGGAAAAATGCTCGAACTGATGCCACCTATTATGATGAGCTGAGCTATGAGCTATATCACCGGAATATTGACGCTAACCTGGTAATTTTGAGCAACAAGCTGCAAGAAAACACCTTTGAACTACAACATTTATTTTGTATTTCGGTGCCTAAAGTTTCACCAGAAAGTGTCGCTGAAACTGGTTCAGTTCCTGAAACTAGAGAACTGTATTTTGCACTACCAGAGACAGCAATTGTACTGCAAGCTGTCTGCGATTTAATAGGTGAGCAGATCGAAGACATACTAGACTTAGATGATGATCTCGATTCTGAAGGTCGGACCCGCGTTGTTTACTCTAATAGGCTAATTCTTCGATCCCAGGATACAGAGAGCATCTTTTATCACTGGCGCGAAAGTCATGCGAAGTTCCGTGGAGCTATTAAAAATTTTGCTTTTGAAAACCCTGAAACGCATTTCTTCAGAACTGATATTCGGAAATACTATCCAAGTATCAATACGAGTTTCCTACGACAACAATTGAGTACCATAATAGATGATGAAATTTTGATCGGATTGCTTGATCAGTTTCTGGACTTGCAAGCCGTAGACTATCTCGGTGAGCAAGTACGGATCCCTGGAATTCCTGCAGGCATACCTCTGTCACATCTGCTAGGCAATTTCTATCTACACCCTATTGATCAACTGATGTCATCAGCCAGCCTTCAGTATTTTAGATATGTAGATGATATTATCTTTTTCGATCAAAGCCCAGATGATTTACTCAATCTGAGATCATTATTTATCAATGAACTCAGTGAATTTGGTGAATCTGGTTTATCAGCCTATTTGCCAACGGATAATCCACAAAAGTCTTTTGTGGGATCATCAGCTGACATCGATAAGCTTGATGCAGCTATTGATAATTTAAGTCCTTTACTGCGTATAGATTTCAATGAATTTCCCGAGGGTTCACAGAGGCAAAAACTCGGTGACTTCATTCATAGCGCACTTGTTGCCATTGACAATGTTGGTGAAGATCATTCAGACGAAGTTTATGCGAAGTATGCAGCATTAGCTGTGTACAAGCTAAAGGAGCTAGAATATCGGGAAAATCTTTCAGAGATAGTTTATCGCTTCTTGCAACGGGCACCGTTGCGTTCCCGGACCATACGTTGGCTGATTGAGTACCTGGTTGAGAGAGTTATTGACAACCCAGATGAACTACCCAAGTTCACACATTTTCTCCGTGACCCTTTTACCACGCATTACATCATTTTAGCTTTTCTTCAATCACTGAGAGGGTATCAAACTCTACCCGAACATATTTGGCAACTCGTCGATAATTTTGAGGAATATGATGCAGGCCTCATATCGGGGGAATGCCTTTACATTAAGTCATGCTACAGGCGGCGGATGTCTAATGAACAAAACACTGTTTTATTTGGCAAAATCGAATTCAATCGAAGCAGCTATTATGTCATCAGAGCTTACTGGTATTTGTTCAGTATTCAAGCGAGCGTAGATCATCTTATTCGGGCAAGTGCGTTTCTATTGAATACAGGTGTACCAGAGTATCAAAAGCTGGTTTTCAGTGCTTTGAGTAGTTGGCAGAATGGAAAGATCCATGCTGCTATCTTTTCTGAACTTCAAACGTCCAAGATTTTACCCATTATAGCGCTTCCTGTTTTCTCTTATTGGGTGGGGGTCTTCATTGGACTAAACAACAGCAAGAGGTCTAGAACACAAATCATTGAAATTCTGAAAGTTCAGATAAACCAATTGAATGCACAAACCAGAGGTGACTTACTGGCTTCGACTCTCGGAGATATCTTAACGCATGACGAAGTCAGCACCATTCAAACTCCTATATTATCAGTTCAACAAGCAAGACTTTTGCTTGAAGAGGAGGTTAAAAGCGACACTGACATTTACTATTTCAGTAAATATCGCAAGATAGCCGAACATCTTAGGTTGGTAAATCCCTATCGGCATGATCATTTATCTATCAGCGTGGAATGGGACAACAATCGCGTTGGCTTCATCGAGATAATACGGCATAAATTGATAGAGTCAAAAGGTTTCGCTGATACTAGCGACTGGATCCGGTACCTGCGAGAACTAGACATGCATGATGTGTGTGTTCTGGTAGATATCATAGATCTACACAATGGCAACTTAGCCGTAATTTATGAGGTGCCACCCACGCATCGACCATTATCGGACCTATTCAACCAGACAGATCATTTACCGTATTTTGAACTTGGTGATACCTTTGCAGTGTTGTCTAATCTCAACTCATCAGCTGCTCGAACACTGAAAAAGACCCAAACAGGCACCTTTTTGTTTAGCACCATCCACAGTGAATTGGTGTTAGTCAGTGATGATCTGGACATAAGCTTTGTGTGCATAGGTGCTTCCCTAGATAACACACCAAGATATCTAGTGGCTGAAAAGCATACTCAAACGGGGCATACAGGAATTGAAGACGCAAGTGCAGGATTTGAGGCCTATTCCTTGTTTCTTGGTTACCTGCTGATAGAGATCCTAACCGGCGAGGACCCTGTTTTCTTGCGCCAAAACTTACCCAAAAAACAATACTTGTCGGAAATTGAAATCCTTGATCATTTTAGCTCCCATGTAAAAGGTCTAATTGCTCGATCCGCTAACTCGATAAGTGAGTTCCGATACAAAGATTATGAGGCAATATCAATTGACCTAAATCACATTCAACAGTATTTTCAGTATCTTGATCAACACCGCGATGCTCTTTCTGAAGATGAATTATTCACACTCGAGCTTGTTGACTACATGCGTCTGCGCCTTGGAACACATAAGCGCAATCCAGAACTTGCAGGTAAGCACCCCGAAAAACGGGTCATAGAGTTGTTGAATACCATTTCGAAAGACTTTACGAGGTTTGCACCACGAGATACTTCGAAACGAGACTGGCTACTTAGTAAGTATCTAGGCACAAATGCTGAAGAGCTTTTTCCAAAACAAGTTCTGGACTGGTGTAGTATAGCATCAAAGAAGCTACTCCGAGTCTATGCTTTCTGGAGTCAAATTATTGAAGCTTACAAAGCCTTGCCAGATATTCAAGATCACTTTGATATTCGCATATTTTTAGAAGCACTGGGGACATTTGTAATCGTAACCGAGCGAACTGCTTATATTCAGCTGTTGGCTAGATTAGCGGGGAGCAAATACGAGAAACGAGATGTTCAACCTGAGGACCTTGAACGTGCACAGTACATTTTGAGTGAGATGCCAATAGAAGATCAGCGTTTAACACACTTCAAGTTCTCTTCAGGAGACTGCCATATTGTTACTTATAGTATTGACGAAGTATTTCTTAACGCACCCAGATTTAAAGCTGCAAAGAGATTGGGACTGACTGCGCCAGCTATTCTGTTTGCCTTCTCTATGTCCAGATCGCTCGCCATTTTCGATAATCAGAAACAACTTATTTGGCATTCACGAATGGATGAGTTAGAGCCTGATGATCTGCGAAAGGTTGAATGGCATCTAAGCACTGGATTTCTAATGCAAGTTTACTTTGAGAGGTTGCACAGTTTATTTCCGATGGCGTTATCTTCTGATCCATTTCCAATTGATGGTGATGGAAAACCGCTAGCTTTTTACACTGATCTGGATTCATTGCCAACAGATTTTGATGTACATGCTGGGCAAAGGCTACTAACCCCAATTCTTGATGGTATTCGAGAATGTCATTCCTCCAAACGTACGATTGGAAAAATACTTACTTATAAGCCGCAAGCCTTCGACGAATCCGAAGGACATTTGAAATTGGATGGTGAAGCACCTAGAGCGTTTTATGATTATGATCTTATTGAGAGAGAGAAAACAATCTCACTTCCGCCTGACGGTGCGGCTGCTACAGTTGATCTTTATCGCGTAGATGGACAAGGGAACTCGACTATTGGGGCTATCATAGTTGAGCAGGCAAATTTACTTGAGATATTTACAACTACACATCTCGATTACCAAGAAGGGCATTCCAATAACATGAGAGATCAGATATTTATTAGTTATGCACACAAAGATAAAGCATTTTTGGACGAGCTACTTGAACACCTATCTCCGCTAGTTCGTCATGATGTAATTGCTGAACCATGGTCAGATAAATTGATAGATACTGGTGAAGATTGGGAAAGTTCCATCCAAGTCGCATTAAGTAGAGCAAAATTGGTGATACTTTTGGTCAGCCCATCTTTCATGGCTTCAAAGTTTATCGCTGAGAAAGAGCTAGTACCTGTCTATGAAGCACATGGCAAAGATGAACTGATAATATGGCCCATCGCTATTCGGCATTCGAGTTACGATGTCGACCCTTATCTTAAGAAAATTCAATTCGCCAATAGTCCCCAAAAGCCTATCGCAAAGTTTAAGGATTCCGATCGAGATGAAGAATGGGTCACAATCGCCAAGAAGTTGGCTGATTCATTTAACAAGTAAATCAAATGTAGCTAAGAACGGTTGGGCCAACTCTGCTCTGCACAGCCAGAGCATGAGCAGAAGGTCCTGAGTATCAGAATATTGTTGCGACTGGTGAATCCAAGTATCTGGTAGCCGCGTGATATTTTTTTCAGGTGATGATCAGTCACTTTCTGCCGCTTGACGCAGTGTTAGGAACACTTCTTTCAGCGGTTGGCTCACAGCGCTTTCGGGTTCAGCCAGCACTAATTCCTGATAAGCATCCAAGAACGTCATGCGATGCCGGTGGAAGAGATGCAGAAAATGTCGAAGAAATCCAATGCAGTCAAGCACTACAATTTCTACACCGGTGACATCGTACATTGATCGAGTGTACTCAATAACTTCTGGGTCAATGATGTCTGTGGTGATGAATATGTAATTGTCAACAATGTGAGGTGTCCTGGTCAGTTTCTCTTGTACAGCAAGATCGATGTCGGCGATAGTTACCCTTTTCATCTTCATCTCATAGCATGTCACAACGTTATCGCCTGACTCTAGAACAACCTGGACATCGCCTATCGCCTGGGTCTGACTGTCAGCTGCATTATGAGACTCCAAAGGCAGAATGCTTTCCTGCAAATATGGGCCTGCCGTAACATAAGCCGCTGCAACTACAAGAACAGGTAATCTGCTTGCACCTTTTGTCGCTAAATGCTGCTCAACGATTGTAATAATTTGCTCAGCGGAGATAGGCACATCACTATGGGCTGATTTCAGGCTCGCAATGAGTGAATCCATCCGCTGTTTCTTTTCATCACGGAATAGGATCAATTGGCGGATCGTTTCAGCCAAGAGTTGCCTGGCGCTGATACTCTCGTCATAGACATCGGTCAAGAGTTTCAACAATGCCTTATAGACTTCCTTTGGCCTACCAGACAGGTTCAGATCAGGTGTCAGCACGGTATTGCGATTGCGAAGAGCGGGCGTGAGGAATGCTGTGGTTGGATTACAGGGCAATTCGTGTAGGGTAACAAATGGGGCTATATATCGTTCATCGAAAGCGCGACCAGAAAAAGTATCTGAATCCCCGATTTCCGTGTATGGCTTACGAATGTCTACAGATGCATCGTAAACTTTCGCAAGAGAACAAGAAAGTATCACACGGACACCTGCCCTGTTGCTGATGTTACGACTGACAAGCTCAATTCTATGCAGAATATCATCTCGTTCTACAAAAGGATGATCCAAAGCCTGAGATACTTCTTTGTGGATTTCATCGAGTATTTCATCAGGTGTCATCAACTACTCCTCAGCCTTCCGAAACAATTCAAACATGGGTGCTTCAGTTTCGGCGACCTCATCTAGTGAATAGTTAATCCAGAGCAGCTCAACACGCTCCTGCTTTACAGAATGGACTTTGCGTGATGGAGCCTCTATGCAATTCCAGTCCTCATACAATTCAGACATCAACGGTGATTCATAACTCGAAAGTGCGACTTTGCCTCGAACCTGATGGAGAACATTGGCTAATTCACGATGATCATCATCTGTCATCTCAAAGGCATAAGCATTGCTGTCGCCGCGAGAGTCATGTGGATACGGGGGATCACAGTAGAATAATGTTTCTTCACTATCGTAACGCTGGATAACTTCAATCGCTGGAGCATGTTCAATTTGCACTCTCAGCAACCGTTGTGCAATTTCCGAAAGCCCTTCTACACTGCCAAGCCACCTCGAAACAGCACCCGCCATCCCAGCTCTACTGGTCAGCAAGCAGTGTGCCCAGCGTCCGCTGCTAGCCGTTTGTGCCAACCCGGTTCGTACCTGTCGAGCGCGCACAAAGAAACGTCTGGCTCGTTCCAGTTCGCTGGTGGATTCGGTTGGTTCTTGTATTGCCAGTTCAAATTCCTCACGAGAAAAGGGCGTAAGCCCAATTGCTTCAAGAAGTTTTTCTTTATCATCACGTAATACGCGAAAGAAATTGACTAATTCTCCATCAACATCATTATAGGTTTCAACAGGTGCAGGAGGACGGTTTACAAGCACAGCAGCGGAACCACCAAATGGTTCGCAATAATGCTTGGTTTCCGGCAGTAAGGGTAGCAACCAATCAAGATGGCTGTATTTGCCACCGTACCATCCAAATGCAATCTTCTTTCTTGCCATGCCATCTCCTATCTGGTAGCCAATCAACTGCCAGCTTTGTTTCAGTCAACTTTGATTATAGCGGAGACACCAACCGGGTGACACCAGAAGCCGAACATAATTTCACTGTCCATACCATCGACCTGAAAAACTGCTTCGCTCAACCGTAATACTCCCAAGCGAAAACCGGAAGAATTCACGGGTCGCGCCTATCCCCTCTGATATGCTGGCTTTGTCGGTGTGACATCGAGTTTCACCGATGAAATAGCCAGCATTTTTGCATTTTGCCCCTCAAATCGAGCTTCGCGTAAATTTACAGCCGATTCCCGTAATTTTTCAACGG
>CAKZMO010000625.1 GCA_937128595.1 uncultured cyanobacterium
CTTAATTTTACACTGAAAACGCATTCTCAAACTACAGAATACCCGCAACAATCATGAGGATTAGAATAACACCCGCAATTATACGATAGTAGCCAAAGATCTTAAAATCATGATTAGCGACAAAACGAAGCAACCAACCAATCGTCACCCAGGCCACCATACCAGCAACCACTGCGCCAACGAACAATGCCGCCAACTCACTCATATCTACTTCATCCAGGTTGAATATCAATTGCAGCACTGTCGCCCCACCCAATACAGGTATAGCCGCATAGAATGAAAATGCCGTTGCAGTAGGACGATCCAAACCAACCAACAATGCACCGACAATCGACGCCCCAGATCGTGATGTACCTGGAATGAGCGCGAATGCTTGCGCAATACCGATAATTATTGCCTGCTGCCAGGTAATATTCTGGAGGTCCGTGGTTAATTGATCAGGATCAGGTTGAGGCCGTTGCTCAATCACCAGGAAGATAATGCCACCGAGGATCAACGTGATAGCGATTACAATCGGTGCCCGGTCCTGCGGGAAAATTTGTGTTTCGATGAAATTCAGAAATAGGAAACCCAATACGGCGATAGGGATAGATGCCAACACGACATTCATCCACAATCGCTGGACGGATTGATCTGTGCGAACAGTTCGCACTTGCTGCCATAGTGACTGCCGATAATAGGCAAGTACAGCAACTAACGTACCCACCTGTATAAAGATCTCAAACGTGCCTTCATTACCGATCTCAAAATCGAGTAATGCCGACACAACCAACAAATGTCCGGTTGAGGACACGGGCAAGAACTCTGTAACTCCCTGCACGACCCCTTGAAGAATGACAATCATCCACTCTGGCATAGGGCACCTTCAGGCAATCTGTTCCATGAGCAAGAAACCTAGAACAACCCCAAGCAGACACAACACATTAGTGCCAACAATTGAGATGAGGCCGGCTTGCCACTCACCCATACGGATTAAAGCGACACTTTCATTGGCATATGTCGAAAAGGTGGTAAATGCGCCAAAAAAACCTGTTGCGACCAGCAAGCGCAATTCGGAGGATAGGTTTACGAAATCACTCGCCAACACACCAAATACAGCCAGCAGAAATGATCCACCGACATTCACGAACATCGTACCGAGTGGCAATACACCCCCATCTTGAAATGTATTATTGATCCACATCGACATAAAATAACGCGCATTCGCGCCTAAAAAGCCACCCGCCCCTACATAAAGCATTTGCTGCATTGTCAGTTATCTTCCCTGCTTACGGCCTTGAGTCCGACAGTTGTAATGGAGGACCACGTAATTTTCCAGTGCGATAGTCATTTCAAAAAGTCTGTGGACCGACTATAATGGGATTATTCCAATCCATTTCGTTTGTAACCCAAAATCCCTATGACAGAAGAAACCTTCGTACATCTTCACGTCCATACAGAATTTTCGCTATTAGATGGTCTGAGCCGCATCAATAAATTGGTAGACCGTGCCAAAGAGCTTGATATGCCTGCCCTGGCCATTACCGACCACGGCACGATGTTCGGTGTGATGGACTTTTATGATGCCGCTACAAAAGCGGGCATCAAACCCATCATCGGCCTGGAAGCCTACCTTGCCCCACGTGGTATGGAAGATCGTGACGCCAAGCTGGACCGCACCCCATTCCATATTTTGCTGTTGGCGCAAAATCAACAGGGTTATCTCAATCTGCTTAGAATCAGCAGCGAGGCACAACTGCGCGGCTATTATTACAGACCCCGCGTCGATTGGGATTTTCTGGTGGCCCATTCCGAAGGAATTATCGCAACCTCTGGGTGTTTGGCAGCCCGCATACCGCGTTTGGTTGAAGAAGGCCGCGATGAAGAGGCACACGAATGGATTGGTCGGTTTGTCGATGTGTTTGGGACAGATCGCTTCTACCTTGAACTCCAAGAACATGAGATTGACCTGCAACGTAACCTCAATCGCTGGATGATTGATTACAATCGCAGCAACCACACCAAGGTAGGGTTACTTGCCACAACGGACCTACACTACGTCAGCAAAGATGACTTTGACATTCACGATACACAGATTTGCATCCAGACGGGTGCGTTGAAATCTGAGACCAATCGACTGAAATTCTCGGATAATAGCTATTATTTGTACTCATATGATGAAATGATGAGTACCTTTAGCGAAGTGCCGGATGCCATCCACAACTCCGTAAAAATTGCAGAGATGTGCGAGGTTGATCTGGATCGCAAAGGATATCATCTACCGAGTTTCCCCGTTCCGCATGGCTTTGACTCAAAAACCTATCTACGTTACCTGTGTGATAAAGGTATGGATTGGCGTTATGGCAATGGCTGGCAGACCGACACGGTGCTGGCCGAACGCCTGGACCGCGAACTCAACATTATCCATGATATGGGGTTTGACACCTACTTCTTGATCGTTTGGGACTTATGCGAGTTCGCCCGCCATGCCGATATTTGGTGGAATGTGCGCGGGTCGGGTGCGGGTAGCCTGGCAGCGTATTCGCTAGGCATCACCAATATTGACCCCATCCAGAACAGCCTGCTTTTTGAGCGGTTTCTCAACCCTGGCCGTATTTCCATGCCGGATATTGACCTTGATTATCCCGATGACCGTCGTGGTGAGATGATTGCCTACACAGCCATGAAATATGGCGAAGACAAAGTTGCAGCGATCATCACCTTTGGAACGCTAGGGGCAAAAGCGGCAGTCCGTGATGTTGGTCGCGTCCTTGACGTACCGCTACCAGAGGTCAACCGGGCCGTTTCGTTGATCCCCACGGAAGCCAAGCAAAAGCCGCTGATGAAATACGTCGAGAATATCCCCGACCTCAAGCAGATTTACGATAGAGAGAGCCACATCCGGTCAATTATCGACACGGCCAAGGATCTACAAGGCATCAGCCGCCATACCAGCACCCATGCTGCCGGTGTCATCGTCGCGGATAAACCGCTGGTACAATATTTGCCATTGCATCGCCTGACGGGGAAAGATCCGAGTGGCGGTGCCCTCAAAGCCGTCACGCAATTCCCAATGGAGACGTGTGAGGCGATTGGCCTACTCAAAGTTGACTTTCTCGGTCTTTCCACGCTGACGATTTTGCGCAAAGCAGCGGACTTGATTGCACGCTACCATGACATCCACTACACAATGGATGACATCCCGTACCGCCATGATGACCCACGGTGGACCGAGCAAGATCACGCCGACCTCGATAAAGCGTTCGAGATGATGGGCCGTGGTGAAACAGTCGGTGTATTCCAGCTAGAAAGTACGGGCATGCAGCAAATGCTGCGTGGTATGCGCCCCAAAACGTTTGAAAACATCATCGCAGGTATCTCGCTCTATCGTCCGGGACCAATGGAATTCATCCCCCAGTACAATCGTCGTCTGCACGGGGAGGAAGAGACCGAATATCGTCACCCCAAGCTCAAGTCTATCTTGCAGGAGACCTATGGCATCATCATCTACCAGGAACAGATCATGCAGATCGCGGGTGAACTGTTTGATTATGAACTGGGTGAAGCGGACTTGATGCGGCGTGCCGTCTCCAAGAAAAAGGAAAAAGAACTCAAGAAGCACAAGACCATTTTCCTGGAGCGCGGCCCAAAAAACGATATTGATGTTGAGTCTGCTGAAACGATCTTTGACGACATCGAATTCTTCGCCAACTA
>CAKZMO010000626.1 GCA_937128595.1 uncultured cyanobacterium
GGGATCAGTCTTGTTCCAGCGTGTTGTCTAATACTTTTCAAACATCCTCTAAGATAAGTAGATGGCCTTAACTACCGTAGTGGCGCGACATGGCTAAAGAGGTGGAATGGAGTAGGTTGGGTTGAGGTCACGAAACCCAACAACATCGAACTTTTCGTTGGGTTCGCTATCGCTTAACCCAACCTACCAAATTAACTATGTTGATCCACTACGGCTGATCGGTAAGCGATCGCCTCAAACAGTCCATCACACCACAACAGCCCACAACAGCCTATGACTCCCGGTGAAATCTTGACTCCCGCTGGCGACATTGAACTAAACGCAGGTCGCCCCACGCTGACTCTAGCGGTTGCCAATACGGGCGATCGCCCCATCCAAATCGGGTCTCACTTCCATTTCTACGAAGTGAACGAAGCCCTCACCTTTGAGCGAGAGTCTGCCAAAGGAATGCGGCTCGACATCCCGGCTGGCACCGCCGTCCGATTTGAACCGGGCGACCAGCGAGAGGTAACGCTAGTTCCTTTTGTGGGCAGCCGCCAAGTGTATGGCCTCAATGCCAAAGTCAACGGCCCGCTCGACGATTAGGATGGCGATCGTCTCCGTAGGTGAGCAAGTTGTCGATTACCTCTAGGCGATAGTCCCAAATTTGCACTCGATAGTCGTGACTAAGGGAGTGCAAATACATCCAGTCACTGAAGCGATCGCGGAATTGGTTGAACGTTCGCCGTGCCGCTCGGATACTCTCACGGGTCGGGTTTGCAGCCAGCTCATCAAGCTGATTTTGCAGGGCTGCCGATTCTGTTTCCCAGGCTTCTCGCTCGGCTTCTCGAATCCACATGTCGCCGTTGTTGACAAAGAAGTTGCACTCTCGCCGCAGAGTCTCAAAGCGAGAGGCCGCTGTCGCAAAAGGGTCACGGAATGGAACAGGATCTGCGGTTTGCTGAGTGCGGGTAAAGAGGTTGCTGAGATCGTCGCTAAGATGCTCAGCGGCAAAAAGGGCATAGCCACCCGCAGGCGTGTCCCGTAAATGTTGAATTTGGTCAAAGGCTGCTTCGTCTGGTAGGTTCAGAAGCTGAATTCCGGGCACCATGATCACCGAGCCGAGATCCAGATCATCATCCAGCAACCAAGGAGCCGTGAGCCGCCGAAACCGATTGGTATCGAGGGCATAGCTCATGGTCACAATCATATCGACATCGCCTTCCTGAGCCCAGCTTTCCCAGTGTTGCTGAAGTTTGTGGATGCGCTCATGTTCTGGCATGGCAAACACGGCTGCTGAGAGCACCACATCTGGCCGGATTCGTTGGATTTCGTCGGCAACTTCTCCGACAAAAGAGTTGACTTGGTCTACGCGAAACTCCGTCCACTGCGCCCACAGATCGCGATCGCTCGGAGAGAGCGTGATCGGATCAACGCCTGTCAACTGCTGAAATCGATAACGAGACGACCGACCATAGCCATAGCTATTCCCCGCAGCCGCATTTTGAAACGGATAGCGAATGTAGTCGAGCTGTAGTCCGTCTACGTCATATTGGGTGATGATTTCGCGATAGAGATCCAGAGAATATTGTCGGACTTCGGGATTGGCCGGATCTAGAAATGGCTTGTTTTGTCCCGCTGGAATGGCACGTCCTTGGCGATCGGCATTGGCCCAGTCGGGATGAGCCGCCAACACAGGCCCCGGATAGCTAGCGGGCAGTCCCACAATGGAGTTGTGGCGCTGATTGCCAGCCGCAAAAACCCACACCCAGGCGTGGGCTTCCATGCCGCGCTCATGGGCGAGTTCGACCGCAGCTTCCAGAGGGTCCCAGTGACGAGTCAACGGATTTTGCTGAGGTGCTACGCGGCTGGGATAGATGGGATAGCCCGCGTTGACGGTTTCGACAAAAACCGTGTTGATGCCTGCTGCGGCTAAACGGTCGAAGATGCGCGCCAGTTCTCGACGAGAACCCGCTTCAACAATGGTGCCGCGATCGAGCCAAATCGAGCGCACTTCTGGCTGAGCAATGGGGCGATCGCTCGGAAAGTTTTCCCAAAGTAATTGACGCGCCTCTATCCACTGCTGACGTGCAGTTCCATACTCGCGCTGCAACACCAGATCGGGAAAGCGATCGAGAATGTCTCTCGCCCGTTCCAACGCTGGATGATTGACCACTCCGTTATAAAGATCGGCGCTAGAACCTGCTCCTCCTGAGGATGAGTCGTTGGATTGGGACGCATCGGCTAATAACATCCCTTCGCTGGTGAGATTACGGGCTGCTGGATCGAGGGCGATCGCCGTCAGCATGGCACTTTCAAACCGACCGATCAAATTTTCTAGCTCCTCTTGCATGGCGATGCTTTCGAGAATGCTGATGGGACTGGGCGAATCTTCTACCGTCAGTCCAGCCGGAGCAATCTGCTCGGTAGGATCAACGAACTCGTCTTCTGATGCGGGTGATAACGGCAGAGGTCGAGCCGCTGTTATTTCTGGAGCTGCGGCTTCTGAAGTCGAACGGATCGAAGGGGGAGAAGGCACATTTGCTTCGAGGTCGCTCGTTTCGGGTGATTGCCGAGCCTGCTGCCTCGCCCGCCGTCGGAGCCGCCGAGCTGTTCGAGCTTCAGTGGGAGGAGAACTAGGTTGGGCGATCGCCTCAGCATCCTGCGCGTTCTGGCGGGTTGGCCGGTCTGCATGATTCTCAGCGTTCGACGCTGCGGTTCGATTTCGTTGCCGAGTCAATAGCGTTGCTGCGGAGGGAACTGATGTTGTGAGAGAAGCTTCAGTCCTGGTATTGCGGCGGGAAGTAATATCGCTGATCAACAGCGCGTTCAGCCAATCGGCATCAAACTCAGAACCAAGAGTAGAGGAAGTTCCCCAGTTCCATCCCAACAAAGCAGTATTTTCAGTCACAATGACGGCTGGAGCACCTGCGGCCATCACCTGCTGATCTGCTCGTCTCGTTTCCGCCTGCCACGAAGCCACGGTATGACTGCGCACTCCCATCGGGACCAGCACTCCCCCCTCTAGAGAAACGCCATCAACGGCTTGGTCGATGGTCAGTCGTCGCGAGTTGAGCCGCAAAATATTGGAATTGGGCAACGCAAACGCCCAGTAGGCTCCCATGAGCGATCGCACTTCAAGCTGTACTGCTGCTGCGGATGAGCCTCCAAAGTTGCCACTGGCGATCAAGCGTCCTCCCTGATGAGACCAGGCTTGTAGCACTTGGAGCTGCTGGGGAGAGATAGACTCCACATTGGGCAAAACGAGAACGGTAAGCCCCGCCAAATCATCAAGGGTCTGAACAGACCGCCAGTCCACCATGCGATAGTCAACACCCACTTGATTCACCCGGCTAACGAGTACGTCTGGATCGATATCGCTGCTGTCCGCAACCACAATTCCGACAACCTGTGACTCCAAACGGCTGCTTGGCTGCGAGTCAGCCTGCTTCGAATGGGTTTCGCTACCTTCAGCGACAGCCGCAGGAGCGGTGGCGTGCCTGGGCGTAGGCC
>CAKZMO010000627.1 GCA_937128595.1 uncultured cyanobacterium
CTCGAGCTGCCGTTCAATCTCACGCTGCTGCTTTTCCAATTGAGGCAATACGTCAGCGCGTGCTCCATACTGACGGGCTGACTCCTGCATCTGGGCTATCCGGTCAATTAAACCAACTCGCTCAGTCTGGAGGGAAGCCAACTCTGCAATCTGTTGCTGTTGCAGATTGCCAAGCTGTAGCCGACCAACCGGAATATCTAATTCACGTCCTATGGCCTGCTCGATGCGAGTCTGTAGCAACTCTTCTGCTATGGCCTCTTGACGTTCTAGGACTTCAATCGTTGGATAATCACTGCGATAGCGGGCACGCTGCAGTTCTAGCTCTGTTTGAATTCGTTGGAGCTCAGACAGTACCGTTTGTACTCCTGCCGACTGGTTAAGCACGCCTAGAGAAAGAGCGTCAGAGGTATCGGTGCCGAGCTGATTTTGAACCTCAATTAACCGAGCATTGATATCGGCAAGCTGCTGCTCAGCCTGTGAGCGTTCTTGATTGAGAGTAGAAAGCACCGTAACGGTTTCAGTTGCTTCTTCCTCCAAAGAGATGACGTCATTGGTCTCCTTAAACTGCCTTAGCCTAGACTCAATCGTCGAAACCTGGCTTTCTGTTGAGGGCAGCTGCTCTTCAATAAATTGTCTCGCTGCTGCTGCTGCCTCTCGATTACTTGCAATATTTTGCTTCCGGTAAGATTCAATCGTCTGATTGACAAGAGATGCCGCCCATTCTGGGTCATCTGCTTCATAAGAAATCTGCAGAATCTCGGTTCCTGGAACAGTTCTCACCCCTAAACCACCTAGGACATCGACGGGATCCATTGGCTCCCCGTCTTCATTTCGCAGATCAAGAGTATCAACAACCTCCTGCATGACAGGCAAAGACTTGACAATTTCGGCTTGGGTTGTGAGTGGCTCTCCTTGAAAGGTCAATACCTCCACCTGCCCCAGATTCTCATCCAGTCCTGTTAGAGAAGGAGTGCGATCGCTCTTAAACTGAACCTTTCCCGACGCCTCATAGACAGACTCTTGACTCAGTGCCGCCACTGCCGCCGCCGCCACCGTGAGCCCAAATACGCCTACTGCGGGCAGCCAGCGACGCTTGAGTACCAACCAGTACTTTTGAAAGTCGATTTCTTCCGTGTAGGCTGCTTGTTGTAGAGGTTCCATATTGCCTTCACAGTGTCTCCCACTCAGTTTTCTGTATGGAGTGATTGATGCCAGACCCAAGCGTGAGAAATAATATCTGTCAGGTCAAAATACTGAGGATTCCAGCCCAGCATCGATCGAGCCTTTTCTCCGCTACCGACCAAACTCGGAGGATCACCCGGACGGCGATCGCACTCTACTACTTTAATCTTTCTTCCAGTGACCTGACGCGCAGTAGCAATGACTTCCTTCACCGAGAATCCGTTCCCGTTGCCGAGATTAAACACCTGGCTATCTCCGCCTTTAAGAAGATAGTCAGTTCCAAGAACATGAGCATCAGCTAAGTCTGACACGTGAATGTAATCTCGAATACAAGTACCATCTGGAGTCGGATAATCGGTTCCAAATACGGATATCGCCTCTCTCTCTCCTAAGGCAGTTTGCAATACAAGCGGAATGAGATGAGTCTCAGGGTCATGGTTTTCTCCGAGCTGTCCATCTGGATCGGCTCCAGCAGCATTGAAGTACCTGAAGCATACAGATTTTAGACCGTAAGCCGGATCAAAGTCTGCCAAAATACGCTCAACCATCAGCTTCGTCATACCGTATGGATTGATCGGATTCTGCGGTTGGTCTTCGGTAATAGGAACAGACTCTGGAACGCCGTATGTCGCACAGGTAGAAGAAAACACAAAGTTTTTAACCGAAGCCGCTACCATAGCTTCCAAAAGCGTTAGAGTCCCCGTCACATTGTTTCGATAGTACTTAGCAGGATTTGTTACAGACTCTCCCACGTAGGCATAGGCAGCAAAGTGCATGACTGCACTAAATGAGTAACGTGCGAAAAGATCATCCAACAGAGCGCGATCGTTGGTGTCCCCGATCACTAGAGGAACGTCTAATACGTCCTTGACAACATCTGCATGACCATACACCAAATTGTCAAGAACAATCACCTCATAGCCTGAGCGCTTCAGTGCCTTAACAGCATGTGCTCCGATGTATCCGGCTCCGCCCGTCACCAGAATCGTATCCCTACTCTTGGTCATGTTGCTCGTACCCTACAATAAGGTCACTGCATATCAAGATGCATATGCAGTGTGTACAGGCAGAATAAATCTGCGCATACCTTGCTGAGTTCTCATCTCACAAAGGCGCTACCATTGTTCCCCTCAAATTCTAGATTGTTACACTGCTTTTGAAGAAACTCGTTTGTATCAAAAACTACTGTTCAGGCGTCTAAAGTATTCGCTATTATCTCTTTTACAAGAAATAAAACTTTGGCCGAAGCTTTAATTAAAACCGTAATTCATTCAATATAAAGTAATTCATTCAATACAAAGTAATTCATTCAACACAAGGTACTGAGATGAAAATATAAATTTACAATGAACTTTAGCTTAGATAGGTTTTATGACTTTGCTAATCTTGCTACTTTAATTCGAGAGTTTCACAGTTTATGTATGATTGCGCTCGATGCTGCACAAAGTTTGATGCCTAGTGATACTGCGTAGAAAATCTTGGGAACACTGGCTGATACCGAGAGCTTTTACTGAGCTTTAGTATCTTTAGCGTCACCAAATTTGATTTTAGAGTTCTTGCATTTGTCACCTTTATGACTACTTGATAGAGAGCACTTAGCTTATGAGAATTCTTGTTACGGGTGGTGCAGGCTTTATTGGGTCTCACCTGATTGATCGGCTGATGGAACAAGGGCATGACGTGTTATGTCTAGACAATTTCTACACTGGTCACAAACGTAATATTTTGAAGTGGATGGATAATCCTTACTTCGAGCTGATTCGTCACGATATTACAGAGCCGATTCGGCTTGAAGTTGATCAAATCTATCACTTAGCTTGCCCTGCCTCCCCGGTGCATTATCAGTTCAATCCAGTAAAAACGATCAAGACAAATGTGACCGGGACGCTGAACATGCTGGGCTTGGCAAAGCGGGTGAAGGCAAGGTTCTTATTGGCATCGACATCTGAAGTCTATGGTGATCCAGATGTACATCCCCAGCCTGAAGAATATCGTGGCAATGTCAATACCATCGGCATTCGCAGCTGCTATGACGAAGGGAAGCGAGTCGCGGAGACTCTTGCGTTTGATTACCATCGTCAAAACGATGTCGATATTCGTGTAGCTCGTATATTTAATACTTACGGGCCTCGAATGTTGGAAAATGACGGTCGTGTTGTCAGCAATCTTATTGTTCAAGCGTTACTCAACAAACCTTTGACCATTTATGGCGATGGCTCTCAGACACGGAGTTTTTGCTATGTCTCTGATCTAGTCGAAGGACTGATGCGCCTCATGAATGGAGACCATATCGGACCTATCAATCTGGGCAATCCGGGCGAATATACGATTTTGCAACTGGCCCAAACGATTCAAAACATGATTAATCCTGATGCAGATATTCAGTTCCAGTCGCTGCCCCAAGATGATCCTCGCCGCCGTCAGCCCGATATTACTCGAGCGAAAGAGTTGTTAGGTTGGGAACCAACCATTCCGCTACAAGAGGGATTGGAGATGACAATCAATGATTTCCGGGCTCGAGTCACTAGCAACCAAACCTCTGAGGCGATTAAGGTATAGCGTTCTCTTACGCCAAATCCATCTCAGTTGTAGCAATATCAAACTATTGCGGCATTTTTTCGGTAAAAAAAACTAGAGTAAATTTGAAATTCTTTCTATTCTTTTAGAGGAGCTTTTCCTATGCGTGTATGTGTAATTGGTACGGGCTACGTTGGGCTTGTGACAGGTGTATGTCTTGCTCACATTGGTCACGATGTTATTTGTGTTGATAATAACGAAGAGAAAGTGAAGGTGATGAAGGGAGGCCAATCTCCTATATTTGAGCCTGGACTTTCTGAGTTGATGCAGAAAGCAATTGAGTCTGGACATATTCAGTTCACAACCGATTTGGCTGCTGGTGTGAAACATGGCGAAGTTTTGTTTATCGCTGTGGGTACACCTCCTCTTCCGACGGGAGAAAGCGATACCCGTTACGTTGAGGCGGTTGCACGGGGCATTGGTACTCATCTAAACGGTGGCTATAAAGTCATTGTGAACAAGTCCACAGTGCCTATTGGGTCTGGAGACTGGGTTCGTATGATCATCATGGATGGGGTCGCGGAGCGTCAAAAGTCTCTGGTTGCTGCAGGCGGAGTTTCTTCTTCCCCTGAGGCTGAACCCGAGTTTGATGTTGTGAGCAACCCTGAGTTTCTACGGGAAGGTTCTGCTGTCTATGACACGTTTAATCCCGATCGGATTGTGCTAGGTAGCAACAACCAGAAGGCGATCGCCATGATGAAGGATCTGTATGCGCCGATTGTGTCGCGACAGTTTTCAGAAGATTCGTCATTACCAACTGTTCCTGTTGTCGTCACCGACCTGAGTTCAGCAGAGATGGTGAAGTACGCAGCTAACTCATTTTTGGCGACCAAAATCAGCTTCATTAACGAAATCGCCAATATCTGCGATCGCGTCGGTGCGGATGTGACTCAAGTTGCATCTGGCATCGGTCTCGACTCACGAATTGGCGGCAAGTTTTTGCAAGCGGGTATCGGCTGGGGTGGTTCTTGCTTCCCCAAAGACGTGTCTGCGCTAGTTCACACAGCGGACGACTATGGCTATAGCGCTCAAATTCTCAAAGCTGCGGTAGAAGTCAATCAGCATCAGCGGCTGATTGCGATCGAGAAGCTACAGCAAGCGCTGAAGATTTTGAAAGGAAAGACCGTTGGTTTGCTGGGTCTCACGTTCAAGCCAGATACGGACGATATGCGAGATGCACCTGCGTTAAGCCTGATCGAGCAGTTGTCTCGTCTAGGTGCGAAGGTGAAGGCCTACGATCCCATTGTGGCGCAGACTGGAATGCGTCATGGCCTATCGAATGTGACGGTAGAAACTGACCCTGAACTGTTAGCAGACGGCTGCGATGCCCTAGTGCTCGTAACCGACTGGAAGCAGTTTGCGGAGTTGGACTATAAGAAGATGGCAAGTGTGATGAACAGTCCCATCATCATTGATGGTCGCAATTTCTTAGATAAGGCAATGCTGGAGGAACTGGGATATCAGTATATCGGAATTGGTCGTTAGGTCAATTTCAGCTTGCGATCCCAACTGCATCAACTACGGTGTTGCACAAGCTGAGAGTGATGCGGCACCTTGGATTCCTACTTGTAGGAGCACAGCAATGGTACGTCACAGTTAATTTTGTAGGTTGGGTTAAGCGTCAGCGAACCCAACAAAACATGTCTATCGTTGGGTTTCACTTCGTTCAACGCCAACCTACCTAATGCATCACTTTAGCTGTGTCGTACCAATGCTGTGCTCCTACGAAAATCATGCAATACCTCAACTTCAGTCCAAAAGATTTCTGACAATAATCTTGATACAGCTGTAGTCAGCTTGTTTAGGACATAGACACCTGGCTGCCTGACACATCTTATTTTGTAGTCCAGAGCTTTTGATGACGTAGGTTGTGGTTGAGCTTGCGAAACCCAACACAGTCAGACTTTAACGGCATTGTTGGGTTTCCTCACGTCAACCACAACCTACGAGTTTTGGTCATTTCAGAAGATGTGTCAGGCAATCAGGTAATGCCCTTCTCTATGCGGAATCTTTGGTTTGGAAATTTGGCGAATGATTTCCGGAGGGGCATGGCATTGCCATGCCCGTACAGCGGGTAATTGGTGGGTTGGTAGGTTCTATATCATTCGTCAATTTCGCAACGCCAAAACTAAACTACGAAATTCGTGGATACCACTAGATTCGCATCGATGTTTTCTAACAGAATGATCGGTTGCAACACCTCACCGCTGCCATTGCCATCGGCATCAATGCTGACTACGGTGCTGCTGCCGACTTGCTGGAGCCGGACGAACTGACTGAGTTTGGCAAATGAACTCGCCGCCGCAAATTGAGACGCACTGAGAATACCGCGCAGGTCAATCTGATCGTCAACAGGTCTGAAATCGGTGATGGTGTCTACGCCGCTGGTGAGACTGTCGAAGACAAACACGTCATTGCCTCTGCCGCCTGTGAGGGTATCATTGCCGCCGCCGCCAATCAGTTCATCGTTGCCGCCGCCACCCAATAGAGTGTCAACACCACGCCCTCCTTCGAGGCGATCGCGCCCACGCTGCCCCTCTAAGCGATCGCGGCGTCCGCCTCCTTGCAGTCGGTCATTTCCTGCGCCGCCCAGTAGCGTATCCGTGCCGCCTTCTCCAAACAGGCGATCATTGCCACCGCGACCAAGTAAACGATCGCCACCCCGGCGTCCAGAAAGCCGATCGCGGCGTCCGGTACCCCGAATGACATCACGGCGATTGGTTCCCACTTCGCGAATGCCTCGCCGTCCGCCGCTGAAATCGATAGGAGGAAAGGGCACCCCCGTTCGTCCACCAATGCTGCGAGGAGCAGGGAGGCCACTAACGGTAAAATTATTCACCTGCCAGGTATCGAAAGGACTGTTTGCAAGGAGATTGCCAACCCTATCGATGATATTGGAGCCTGCTGCATTCAATCTCAGGGTATAGAGTCCGGTCAGGGTGGTCTCGCCAGTCAGGTTTTCCAGCGTCCAGTTGACGCGATCGCTCGTTTCAAGGTTAGCTCCTGCTAAAGAGACCGGATTCCCATCTCGCTCTAGTACCAAATCTGCTACGTCAAACCCAAACACGACGCTGTTAAAGCGAATGGCAACGGTGTCAACAGGGCCACGGGGGTCTGGGGTGACGTTGACGATATCCGCCAAGGGAGGCGTCAGGTCAATCTGTAATTCGTTGGTGGTTTGGTCAACTCCCACATTGCCGACTGCGTCGGTGGCGATCGCCAAAACATTGAACGTGTTTTCGCCCAGTGCCGGATTAATCGCGTTGTCAGCTAGTGTCCAGGTGCCATTGCCGTTGTTGGTCGCATTGTAATTGCTGCCTCCGACTCGAACTTGCACCGCCGCATTCGGGTCATTTATTGTGCCCGTCAGCGCAGGTCGAGGATCATTGGTCAAAAGGGAATTGACGGTGATGACGGGGGCAACAGTGTCGATAAACAGCTCGTCGGTGCTGCCGTCGGTGCTGGCGTTACCCACTAAATCCGTTGCTGTAACGGATACATCATAGAGGCCGTCTGCCAGAGGATCAGGAACCGTGAGCTGCCAGGTGCCATCACCATTGTTGGTCGCCTCATACTCAGTACCACTAACGGTGACAGCAAGAGTGGCGATCGCATCATCAATGGTTCCAGTTAGAGTTGGAGTGCTGTCGTTGGTGCCGAGGAGATTAATCGTTACGACAGGGGCGATCGTATCGATGGTAAGCTCACTGGCGGTATCATCCGTGCCAACATTTCCCACCGCATCGGTGGCGCTAACTTCTACATCGTAAACACCATCCACCAACGGCGGTATAATCACGTTACCGTCTAGGCTCCAGGTGCCATCAGCGTTATTTGTGGCTGTATAGGCAATGCCATTGAGCGTGACTTCGATATCGGCTCCCGTATCATCCACGGTTCCCGTGAGAGTGGGCGTTGTATCGGTAGTCAACTGAGGATCGACCGTTACCACTGGAGCCGTCGCGTCAATCAACAGCTCATTGTTTGTTGCATCTTGACCAATGTTGCCAACCTCATCGACAGCTACAGCGACGACATCATAAAAGCCATCATCGAGTTCCGGAGCAATCACGTCGTCCGCCAGAGTCCAAGTGCCGTCGCCGTTGTTGGTGGCGGTATAGGTATTGCGGATCGTGACTTCGACGATCGCATTCGGATCATCCACCAACCCGGTCAGTTCTGGAGTCGTGTCGTTGGTGGTGAGCGCATCTACCGACACCACAGGCACCACGGTATCGACGAGTAGCTCATCAGTCGTGTCGTCCGTAGATGAATTACCTGCGGCATCCTCAGCCGTAACGCTAATGTCAAACGTGCCGTCATTGAGAGCCGGAGTGATACGGTCATCAGCTAGAGTCCAGGTGCCATCTTCATTGTTGGTGGCAGTATAGTCATTGCCGTCTACGGTGACTGTAATGGTCGCAGTGGGATCATCAACGGTTCCAGTTAGCTCGGGTGTTGCATCATTGGTGGCAACAGCATCAACAGTCACGATGGGTGCAATAGAATCGATGAGCAGAATCGCGGTGTCACGTCCAACATTTCCGGCTGCATCGATCGCAGCAACTTCCACCTCATAGCTATCGTCACCGAGTGTAAAGGTGCCTGCATCCAAGCTCCAGGTCCCATCGCCATTGTTGGTAGCAATATAGCTATCTCGGTCAACCGTCACCTGAATCACGGCAGTCGGATCGTCCACCGTTCCGGTCAAAGCTGGAGCCTGATCATTCGTGCTGAAATCATCAATAGTGACAACGGGAGCGATCGCATCAATCACCAGTTCATCAGTCGTGTCATCAGTGCCGACATTCCCTGCACTATCAGTGGCCGTTGCCGCAATATCATAGGTGCCATCAGCTAAGGCGGGAGTGATCGTGTCATCAGCGAGTGTCCAAGAACCATCACCATTGTTCGTGGCGTCGTAGGTAATGCCGTTGATCAGAACCTGAATCGTCGCGTCGTTTTCGCTAACGGCTCCCATAATCTCGGGAGTCGTGTCGCTGGTAATCGTGGCATCGACAGTAATGATCGGAGCAGTAGAGTCGATGGTCAGTTCGTCAGCGGTATCGTCTGTACCAACATTTCCTGCTAAATCAGTTGCGGTAACTGCAACATCATAGGTTCCGTCTGGAATCGCATCAGCAATCACATCGTCGGCCAACGTCCAGGTGCCATCACCATTGTTGGTCGCGTCATAGGTTACTCCGTTCACCAGCACTTGCACGATCGCATCCGGATCATCGACAGTACCGGATAATGCTGGAGTGCTGTCAATAGTGACCTGAGACTCAATCGTCACAGTGGGTGCAATAGTATCGATGGTTAGTTCAGCATCGGTTGCGTCCGTTCCGACATTACCTAAGAGATCCGTCGCCGTGACTTGCACATCATAAATACCGTCTGCGAGAAGAGTCGTGATGCTGTCATCGGCTAAAGTCCAGGTGCCATCGCCATTGTTCGTCGCATCGTAGGTTTCACCATCAACGACAACCGTAACAATCGCCTCACTATCATCAACGGTTCCCGTCAACTCCGGCGTGGAATCGGTTGTGAACAGAGGATCCACAGTCACCACTGGCGGTGTCGTGTCGATCACCAGCTCATCCACACTCATGTCCATGCCGACATTGCCGACCGCATCTGTGGCGGTGGCAACTACGTCATAGGTGGCATCAGTTAAGGCTGGAGCGATCGCATCATCCGCCAAAGTCCAAGTACCATCGCCGTTGTTCGTCGCGGTGTAGAGCGTGCCATTGACGGTGACTTCAATCGTGGCATCAATCTCGTTGACTGTCCCGGTGAGTTCAGGAGTGGCATCGCTTGTGGTGAGGGGATCGATGGTAATTTCAGGCGGCGTCGTATCAATCACCAGCTCGTCGATTGTGTTGTCTGCGCCTACATTTCCTGCAAGGTCGATAGCGGCAACTTGCACATCGTAAGTTCCGTCAGGAATCGGCTGAGTGATAGTACCGTCTGCCAACTCCCATGTGCCATCGCCATTGTTCGTCGCAGTGTAGAGAACCCCATTCACCAACACCTGCACGGTTGCATCGGGATCGTCCACTTCTCCCACTAGACTAGGCGTGTCGTCATTTGTGATCTGAGAATCGACTGTGACGGTCGGGGCAAGCGAGTCAATCGTCAGTTCGTCACTGGTCGCGTCTGTGCCAACATTGCCGATCGCATCCGTAGCAGATACCTGTATATCATAGTTGCCATCAGCAAGAGCAGCAGTTATACTGCCATCTTCTAAAATCCAGGTTCCATTCTCGTTGTTCGTAGCTGTATAAGCGACGCCATCGATAGTAACGGTAATAGCAGCATTGTCGTCGTCTACGGTTCCGGTCAACTCTGGTGTTGGATCATTCGTGAAGAGGGTATCGACAGTCACGATGGGAGCTGTTGCATCGACGACCAGTTCGTTGACGGTAGTATCCGTTCGAGTACCGCTAATGTTCGTTGCCGAAGCGATAACATTGTACGTGCCATCCGCAAGAGGGGCGATCGCCCCATCATCTACCGTCCAAGTGCCATCGCCATTGTTGATAGCTGTATAGCCTATCCCATCAATCGTGACGGTGACACCCAAATCAGGATCGACGATATTTCCTGGCAGCAGTACCGTTCCGGTTAGCTCCGGCGTGTTGTCGTCCGTAATCAGGGGATCAACCGTGAGGATGGGGCGTGCCGCTTCAAATGCTCCCACATCGACTCGATTTGCCACCCGCTCCCGTACCGGACGCAGCACACCTCGCTGGTCTTGATCCAAAACACTAGCTGGATTACCTGCATCAATGGCGATGCTTCCGGGTAGCAGCGCGTGGGTTTCGGTAGGGCCACCATAGTCGCCCAAGGGAGCGAGATTGATCTCGGCATCCGAGCGCGATCGCCGATCCGTTGTTTGGTTCAGCCCGACTGTGATGTCATCGGTGATGTTGTAACCCAGAGAGGTGGTGTTTGCAAAGCTGAGGGGAATGTTGCCTCGCGTATTATCCGCTAGTAAGGTATGGCCGATGGAAAGCGTTGAGCCATTGACCAGATCAATGCCACTCCCTTGATTGTTGGCGATCGTCGAGAAACTCACTGTGGCGCTAGAGCTATTGTCCAGCGTCATACCAGCGCCAAACTGAGCCGAAGAGTTCTCTGAAATCGTGGAGTTTAAGAGGGACAGGTTTGCATTTGTTCCATAGATGCCACCGCCCGATGCTGAGTCAGTATTGGCAGTCACCAGACTACGCTCCAAATTGAGCGTTGCCCCATCCACCCGAATACCCGCGCCGTTAGCAGCACTGCCATTTGCCACCGTGAGCGCAATTAGGCTAGTCGTGCCGCTGGTAATGTTGAAGACTCGACTGGTATTGTTGCCGCTAATCACGAGATTGGGAGCGGCTGACGCGTCGATCGTCACGTTGCTGCCGATCGCCAACTCACCTTGGGTCAGGCTGATGGTACTGCCTTCCAGAGCCGGATCAAATACGATCGTGTCGGGGCCTGCTCCGATATTGCCCAAATCGGTAGTGGTGTCGCCATTGGCTGCGGCGATCGCCTCCCGCAGCGTCACCAGCCCATCCCCGGCTACCGAGGTATCCGCCGCACTATTTACCACCAGAGTTGCCAACAGCCCTGGATAGTTTTGCTGAACCTCAGGACGAAAGGGCTGAGGCAGAGATTCGACCTTTGAGCGATCGCCCATCCACACATCCAATTCCCAAGTTCCGCCACGGCTGGCATGACCGACATAGCCTGTTGCCGCAGCGATCGCCACACCCGACTTGCGGTGCAGCGTCTGCACGAAGTCGTGACCGAGAGTTCCTGCCGCTACTCCGCAGCTATAGAGAGATAGGGTACTAAGACGACGCTGCCAAAGCTGCCAGTCAACTGATCCATCCGCATCACAGCAGAGCAGCGACTCTCGGTCAAACAGCGTTCCTGCCAAAGTTAAAGAACCTGACATGCCATGAGCCACCAGCACCAGATGTCGAATGTTGGGATTTTCCCGCAATCGCTGGGTAATCTGTGCAATTGAACCTTTTATCGATCCTATCTGCGTGGGATCAGAACCATTAGATTGCGATCGCAGTTGCAACACCTGCATTCCTGGCATCACCCGTGCAGCCAACCAATCGGCCTTGTCCACTCGCGCATCAATCACGACGAGAGAAGACTCAACACCAGTGGGAACAAGGCGATCGCTCCCCATACCCTGGTCAAAGCCTGCCTCATTATCGACGAATGGGATAGCAGAATATATATCAGCGTGCGATCGGTTGTGATATGAGCGGTGAGGCGTAGGCTGTGACTGTGTGATGACCGTTGACATAGTGAGATCCCCAGAAATTCTCTAGCGTTTCATGCCTTGCGATCTGATACGCTGTACTGCACGAAACCAACGGATAGTGTAACCGCGAGCATTCAACAGCGTCCAACTTAAGCCTTGCTTGGAACCATTCTTAACAAAAATTCAAGAGGAACTAAAACTCCTTCAGTCAACAAAATATGCCTGAAGGATGTTGCACATAATTGGAATTCTGGGGTTCTCATGAGGGCAATTCTTGTGCATGCAACTGATCCGCTTTCATTCAGAGATCATCAGCAACTTCGACCCTCACGAGAACAGCATCAGCGAATATCAATCGTCTGATGACCGAGCCAATTTCCACTTCACCGTTTTCATAGGAGCTGTTTTAAGTGCGGCGGTCAGGTCTTTATTCGACTCAAACTCAAGCTGTCTTAAATAACACGCGTCTATTGACACTTCAAAAGAGGAGACATCAAAAGGCCACGGCGATACACAAAAATCTCCATCATCGAGTCGATAGATCGAATAGACCTTATCATCAGGCCCGTTCGTCACTTCGATATAGCGTCCGCCCATCGGCACTTGTCTCTGACAAAGAATTAAAGACAACCGATCGCACCAACGCATAAACGTATAAGCATATTCAGCATCGTCAGCAGTCATGTCAAGCTCTTTGATCCAATCATCTTGGCGATCGCGCTGTTCTTTGACAAAATCTGCAATCTCTGGATTATCACTGCCCTGATTGAGAAAGCATTGGTGCATCGAAATTAACAGCGCCACCCATCGACCTTTGTAAAGAGCCTCGTCGGCCTGACGGTGAAGCTGTTCAACTGATGTTTCACGCTCTAAAGTAAAGTCGAGTGGAGCACCTGCGTCTGTTAGCTGGTCGCCCTGCCATTCTTTTTCTAAATCGTCGTGGTGAGAAATGGCTGCAATAGTTTCATAGAGGCGATGAGTGCGATCGCCAAAATCCCAGTATCCGGCAATTTGAGCCGCGAGCAGAGCATGGGTACGATGGTAAACAATCTCCCAACCATCGGCTTGTAAGTTCACAATCATGATACGGATGAATAGGGGTGCATTCCTTATTCAAAAGCAGGAAACACGGGGCAAACAACCGCCTAAAGAATGAACGAGCGATCGCCTGTACTCTACAAATAGGATTGATTAAAAGTATAAGAGAATGACTCTCTTCCCAGATATAGATACATAAACAATGATAGGTGAACTAGGTTTTGAGCTTTTTCTCAGAGGATGCTTGAAAAGGTCTTGTCTGCCAAAAGACAACTCGCCTCAGGTTGTAGACCAAGTTGGTGAGCCCGAAATAGGTTTTGGCTTGCACCAGAACAATGGAGCGCAGAGCCTTGCCTTCCATTGTCATCACCCATCCCCAAAAGCATCTGCAACTCGTGTTCGCATCTTCCAGCATACTGAGGCGACAATCTATCCGCCTTTTGCCTCATAGAAGTTGAGTTCTTTGCAATCTCGCAGGTCTTACTTTGAGACCAGCACTTATTTTCCCGAGGTGCCTCAAACAGATTTTATATCTGGTGAGAGATGTTTGTAGAATGACGAGCTTTTATTCTTAGTAGGTATCAATAAATGCTCGATCGCTTCATTTATTGAGCCTATTAATTTTGGACAATCTTTTATGGTTAGCTATTTCATGTTTTTGGTCTTTGTAGCAGGATTCACAGCAATAGGGCTTTCTTTATTTCTGTTGCCTCGCCAATTAAAAGTAGGGTCACTGTTAGTAGTATTTCTAATCGTGATGGCGAATAGTATCGCTCTACCTGTTTTAGCCTCAAACGGGGCAGAGGTGGTTTCAGAAAGTGAAAGATCTGTGGCTGGGGCAGCCGATACCTCTCCTCAAATGTCACAGTATCAGGGCTTTGAGCATGCGGGATCGAAGGGAAACGTATTGAGCGACAAAGAAATCACAAGCCGAATCCGACAGAATGTGTCTGATGATTTGAAACTGAGTGTTTCTAACGGAGCAGTTCGAATTTCAGGTAGCGTTTCAGACCGTCAAACTGCTCAAGAAATTGTCCAAAGCATCAAAGAAGTTCCTGGAGTGATCGAAATTGCCTATGATTTGGGTCTGAATGGATAGAGGTGGAGTTCGACTCATAAATGTGGGATACCTCCTGTTTGTGAGGCGATCGCCAATCATTGACCCCAACCTTCTACAACTTTTGCTCAACAACGCTGGCTAGCGAATACTTCCCAAAAAAAGTCTATGGCGACTCATCAATATTCCGACAAGCCCAACCCATCTTTCCATCTCATCTTTAATCCGATCGCTGGCCCAGGTGAACCTGGAGAAAAGCTCCCGGACATTGAGTCTGGACTTGAAGAGTTGAAAAACGTAACCGTGCATCACACCCAGAAAGATGTGGGAGCCCATTCGCTAGCCCAGAAAGCTTTGCAAGCAGGTGCAGACGTTTTGATTGCGGCAGGTGGCGATGGAACCGTATCTGGAGTGGCGGCAGCTTTGGTGGACACCGACGTCCCGTTAGGGATCATTCCAACAGGGACTGCCAACAGCTTTGCAGCCGCCGTTGGCATTACTGGAAGCATCGCAAATGCCTGTGAAATTATCAGAACAGGCTGCGGTAAGCGAGTTGACACTGCACGTTCCAATGGTCATCTAATGCTGCTAGCGACTTGTATTGGTTTCGAGGCCAATCTTCTGACCGACATGAATAGGGAAGAAAAGAGTCGGTTAGGTCGATTGGCGATCGTGACAAATGGGCTCAAGCAGTTGAAGAACGTAGAACAGTTCGACACAACTTTGGAAGATCCAGAGGCCGATAATCCAGACGGGCGCTGGCAAGAGCCGGCTACTGCCGTCACGATTGCGAACACCGCCACGATGGGGATGGTGCTTGCCCAAGGGCCTGCTGATATTCAGCCTGATGATGGGCATTTGAGCATTACTGTGGTGACTCCTGATCATCGATGGGACGCACTCACATCCGCAGCAAACCTGTTTCTTTCTGGACTACAACAGCGGTCGGTCAATGATGAAACGGTGCATTCTCACAAAGCTTCACAGATGACGGTGACGACCGACCCGCCTCAGCGAGTCTACGTCGATGGCGAACCTGCGGGGGAAACTCCTGTAACGGTGCGTTGTTATCCGCGATCGCTCACTGTGATTGTCCCTAACACAGACGACAATTAAAAACTCCAGATGCGAGCTAGTTTGGATTCGTGAGTGAACAGTCTTTGCTGAGGTCAGCGCTGCTGTATAGCAATGCGCAGATAGGTTAGGACAGAATTGATGGAGAAGCCGCGCACCGTGCGGCTTCTCCATCAACTATTGGTTTTATATCAGCGCGTAGCCCTATAGAATACTGGCAGCTGACTCAAACCAATAGAGTGTCCAGACAGAGAGTATCCAGACAGGCTTGATTAAGCAGAAATTGGGTTCCTTTGAGTGACGATGCCAATCAACTCACTGTTAAAGACTCAGGGTTCTCTGAACTTTTCGACATTGAAAGATCAGACGTTTTTCCTTTGCTTGAGGCTTTTCGTTCAGCAATCAGCTTCGGCTGCAAATACAGATTTTCAACCAGTACCGCTGCACCTGCAACCCACGGCGGCACAATCACCGCGCCAAGGATTCCTAAAACCTGGGTTCCTCCAATCACGGCTAGAAGCTGATACATCGGGTGAATACCGACCGATGAACCTACCAACAATGGGTCAAGCACGTATGTCTCCACATTCTGGACGATGATGAAGAGAATAAATACCCACAGAAACACCCACCAGCCCTGAGACACAGCCACGACCAGCGCCGGAATTGACCCTAGTACCGGGCCGATAAATGGAATCAGGTTTGTGACAGCGGCGATCGCCCCTAAACCCAAGGCAAAATCAGAAAGCCCGATAAAACTTAAAGCCGTTGTAATCGCAATACCCAAGATAGCCGATACGAGAATCCGGCCTCGGATATAGGTGCCGATTCGCTTGCCGATGGGTGCAAATTGAGCCGCTAGCCGAGCGTCCCACGGCTTTGGCAGTAGGCGAGTTAGGCTGCGCGTTAGCTTTTCGTTGTCTGTCAACATATAGCCCGAAAGGAACAGCGACAGCACTAAGCTAAAGACCCCTCCTGCAATTTCCGTCGTTAGACCAACAGAACGCACCAGCAGCTTTTGACTCGATCGCACTGCCCAGCTTGTAATACCCTGCACGTTGATAACTTGACTGAACAAGTCATTCACCAACTCAGGCCGAGTGTCGCTTTGACTGATGGCCCAGGTTTCGAGAGTCGAGATAAAGTTGGTGAGGGAAATTGGAACCTGTCGAATTAATCGTTGAATCTGCTCGAATACTGTCGGCCCGATGAGTAGTCCAGCTCCGGTTAGCCCTGCAATCAAGGTGAGATAGACCAAAATGACAGAGAGCCAGCGAGGAATGCGCCAGCGTTCGGCTGCATCGATGACGGGAGCGATCGCCGCCGCCAAGACCAGTGAGATCATCACCAGCACTACTAATCCTCGCAGTTGCCACAAAACGATCACTGCCATAATCACAGCAGGGATCAGCAGAAGAGTCGAAATCGAAATCGAAATCCGCTGTTCTGGCAGCCTGTCCAATCTTTTCATCTCCTTACGTCGGTGGGTGTGATGACCGTATTGCTAGCGTTCGTGGTCTGGGTGTCACTATGGCACGATCCACATCTGACCCTGCACTGCCATGTTTACCTATTAAGGAATGTAACGTAATTCCCCGTCTTGAGAAAGCGCATAAAACAGGAAATTTGGGGAACACGTCTGGTCTGTATACAATCCTGACGTTCAATGTCTTGATTCTTCATTGATAGCGGATATCTCCGCCTGGAGGAGTTCAGGGAATTTTTTGTGAGGGATGATGCTGGAGGGCGATCGCCTCTATCCTCCTGCTTGAGCAACATGGTTCAAGATTTCGCGGACAACACCACTTTTGCCTCGACAATTGAGCTGGAGCACGTCACCTGCGAGCGATCCTGCATCTTTGAGACTGTAAACGATTTCAGTGAGGCGGTGACTCATGTATCCCGTGATCAGCACAACTAGGGTACAGCGCCCAATTTTAGACTTAACTTTTGAGCGATTCGTATTCGATTCAGTCATCCGAGGAATCTCGACCACATGCCGCAAACCATAGTTGAGCTGGAGTTCTTGAATTACGCCTCGGCGAGTAGACGGATGGCCTCCAATCAGCGCCAGCCGCAGCCCTGATAGATCGAGAGTTGGGATCGAAATTAGGGGGGTGTCCTCCTCCTCTTCGCTGCTCGATTCGTCTTGTACGACTAAAATTTGAATCTCTTGAACAGAAGGATCTGGGGTAGCTTCAGCAGCAGCAGACGTATCTAGACTTGGCGTTGGAGCTGAGGAAGCTGCATCCGACTCAAGTGGCGATCGCTCAGATTCTGCACTCTCTTTAACCAAAACGGCTTGTTCGAGTTGCTCCTCTAGATACCAAACTTGCATTTGTAAAGCATCTCGTTCGTAGCGAAGATTCTCAATCGTCTGCTTAAGCTGCTCGATTTCAGCATCCGTGTATTGCACCAAGTCTTGCATATCTTTATAAAGGCGATCGCGCTCTGCGACAACTGATGAAAGGTTTCCCTCTCTGACCTGCGCTCGCCGTCGTCTTCCTCGACCGCTCAGTTCGCCGACTGCGCTCACAAAAATTTTGGAAATGGGATGAACAAGCGTTCGATGCCAGTCTGACCGAAACCGTTTCATGCTTGTTACCCCTTGCAGTATATAACGGCAGTAGATGCCCAGCTATAAAGCCAGACGTTTGAATCTAGACGAGCTGAGGCTCCCTTTTGCTCCAACTTAGAGCTAAGTATCGAATGCTAGATTGGCCGCAGTGGTGACGTAAAAACTGACGCCATTTCACATAGCCTCATATGGCTATCCATCATAGCGAACTTGAAAAGCGACGGATGGTTTTGTAGGTTCTCGTCATCACGTTGGTTTAAGAAGAGGCTTGATAGGCTATAGATTCGTGGTGGAGCTAACAGTCTCATGCATAAACTTCTGTCCGGTTCACTCAGCATTGACCAGTTGACGATTCCGATTTCGGATTTGCCGATCCACCTAGCAGGACTTAAGATTACTCAGCTTTCTGATCTTCACTATGACGGGAAACGCCTTTCGAATCAGTTGCTTGACCAGGCGATCGCCGCCAGCAATGCAGTTGAACCGGATCTTGTCGTGTTAACGGGGGATCATGTCACTGATGATCCGACACCCATTACCCAGCTTGCGCAGCGATTACAGCATCTGCAAAGCAACGTTGGCGTCTATGCCATTCTCGGAAATCACGACATCGTGCCCCGCCATGCCCGAACCGTGATTACAGAAGCGCTCACCTCAGTTGGCATCCATGTGTTATGGAATCAAGTTGCCTACCCTTGGGGTGACTGCTTGGCACTTGTTGGCTTGGCTGATTTGTGGTCACGAGAATTTGATCCTGCTCCAGTCATGGACTCCGTTCCATCTAACCTTCCATGCATTGTTCTTGCCCACAACCCCGATAGCGCCATATACCTCCATCCTTGGCGTGTCGATCTACAAATTTCTGGGCACACTCACGGTGGACAAATTGTGATCCCAGGACTGGGGCCATTTCCGGCTTGGTATCAAAAAGTGCGGCGCTACGTACCGTCGTCACTTCGTCGATGGTTTCCTTACATGCGCGAAGATTGCTCTAAGGTTGTCAAGCATTGGGAGTGGGCTCAAGGACTACACAATGTTGAAGGGACTCAGCTCTATGTCAATCGGGGACTGGGAACATACTTTCCCGGTCGATGCTTCTGTCCTCCTGAGCTAACGGTGTTGACTCTGAAAAGACAAGAGGTTGAGCGATCGCCACTCTCAACAGAACCCACCTCTGTGCCTTCCGTTCAGCCGTTGTAAAACATCATAAGTCCGAGTTTATCAACTGCCCTATGACTGATTCGCCCTTCTCCAAATCACTGACTGACTCGCCTACTCAGGATTTCACTATTGATCCCAGAGGTGACGAATCCAGAGATCCCGTAGGCCAGGCTTCAGAGTTGGAGAAAAAAGGCGATCGCCCTTCTCTCGACGATCAGCCTTGGGTTGACTTGAGACGTTACGACCAATCCGACTTTGATCGAGGCCAACCAGGATGGATGGTCATCCTGTGGTGGCTCGTGCAGGCTATTGTTTTTCCCCTCAGCCTACACAACATGAACTCTGTTCGAACTGGACTGTTGCGACTATTCGGAGCCACTGTTGGTAAGGGAGTCGTCATTCGCCCGACGGCTCGGTTCACCTACCCTTGGAAGGTGGCGATCGGAGACTATAGCTGGATTGGGGACGATGTTGTGTTCTACAGCCTTGCGCCTATTTCCTTAGGGTGTCACTGCATTGTGTCTCAAGAATGCTATCTGTGCACGGGCAGTCACGACATCCACGACCCGCAGTTTAAATTGCAAGTCGCTCCTATCGCTATTGGTAACGGAGCTTGGGTCGCGACAGACTGCTTTGTTGCCTCAGGGGTTCACATCGGCGCAAATGCAGTGATCGGTGCTCGCAGCTGTGTAATCAGCGATATGCCAGCTGGACAAGTCTGCCATGGGTCACCCTGCCGTCCTCGACGCGCCCGCCAAATGAGAGAAATCAGTTGACCAAATTGGCGCTAGATGAAGCTCTTCTCACCTGAGAAGCAGCGCTTTCCTGTCCAACCTTCAACGGTATGAAGCGACATTCTATAGTGCTACGCGCTGATATATAGTCATTTCAGATAAATAATAGACGTTTTCGTTTAGAGTAATGGTGTCACTTTAGAGCAACAACCAGATTTGGACGATGGCCTATCGTCTAGATCTCAGAGAGCGAGTCATTGAGTTTGTCGAATCCGGGGGGGCGTCACCAACGCCACCCGGTTATTCAAAGTAGGACGAGCCACAATCTACAAATGGCTCAATCGAGACGACCTTCGCCCCACCCCAGTCAAACGTCGCCAGCGAAAGCTCGACTGGGTGGCCCTGCGGCAAGCGGTTGAGGCCAATCCGGAGGCCAAACTATCCGACTATGCCGCGCAGTTTGGGGTGAGGCCGAGCGCTATTCACGATGCGCTGAAGCAAATGAAGATCACGCGAACAAAAAGTCGTTGAGATATCGCGAACGGTCTCATACGGAGCGGATGGGTTTGAGGGTGGGTTCGAGCGCTATCTTTAACGCTCACATGGGGAAAGAAGCCAACGTAGAGATTTTCGTTCTATTCTTCGTCTGCTGCTGACTACACTAAAGGAAACCTTGAGACTTGAGGCCAACCATGAGTCGCGCGATCGCCCCTTTAACGCTAGAAGCATTTCTGGAACAACCTGAGACAAAACCTGCTTCAGAGTTCATCCACAACACAGTCATGCAAAAACCGATGCCACAAGGAGAACATAGTCGATTGCAGTTCAAGCTTTGTGCTGCCATCAACGAGATTACTGAAGCCTCAAAACTTGCATACGCTTTTCCAGAACTACGGTGTACGTTTGGCGGCGCGTCTCTAGTTCCAGATATTTCGGTATTTCGCTGGTCTCGCATTCCCGTCACAGATTCAGGGCGAATTGCCAATCGTTTTTTTGTTCATCCCGATTGGGCAATAGAGATTCTTTCTCCGGGGCAAAGTCAAACTAAAGTCTTAAACAACTTGCTGTTTTGCTCTGAGCAAGGCACCGAACTGGGGTGGCTGCTTGATCCTGACACAGAAAGCGTTGTGATTGTTTTGCCAGAGCAGCGAGTCCGAATTCTTGAAGGTGATACGAGATTACCTGTTCTTTCAGAAATCGACGTGACACTGACCGCCAAACAAATTTTTAGCTGGCTGGCACTGTGAGTACTATAGTGCTACGCGCTGATATAAAACCAATAGTTGATGGAGAAGCCCTATCAAAACTCATCGAAGCCTTGACGCGCTTTAGCATGATATTTGGAGGTTTTGGTAAGTCTTGGCGTCGCGCCGATCATCGTCTTTTTTTCCCTAAACATTGCGATCGAGGCTATAAGCCCCTAATCGGCTGCCACTGGCAATGGTCAGGCAGGCGATCGCTCCTGCGAGATGTCAAACTGCCTTTCGTGAGGCTCGAATCCCGGAAGGCTCAATTTATCAGTCTTCTCTCACGGGATCAGTTGGTAATGTTGGACAAATTTGGCACCGCATGTACCCTGACGTGAACGTCAAGAAAGATCCTGAAACAGGTAAAAAGAAACCTCGCCAAACCCCTGCATTCTTCGAGTTCTTGACGATTTTTCCTGACAGCTCCCCTGAGTCAGATGAATTTCTATACTTCCTGGAAAACGAGCAAAAACAGTTTCAGAAGCTCTGGGGGCAATAGCATAACCTGAGTTCGGGATAAGCCTTAAAGACAAAGATCTTCTAGACTAATCATAGGTATAGCGGATTGGTGAGGTGTTAGTATCTCTAACCAATCTGCGCATTGCTATACCTTCTTGATAAAACAAAGTGGATGCAGCTTGCATGATGCGATCGCGCGCAGATGGTTTTGAAGGCGATTTTGTACGAGACACATCAAAAACGACAATATACAGACTTGTCTACATACTGTCGTTTTTTCTAACTTTGTGGCTGAGTACTTTGTAAATTAAGTTAAAAGGCATTCGCGATTCAAGCTCACGGCGTATATCTGGCATAAGTCACCTTCAAATGAGCGATGCCAAAAGAACCGTTTACGTTGACTCAACGTGACCAGTGTTATCCGAAAGCCCTCTTGCACAAGGGGCCAACGAGAGCGAGACAATTCAAGCGCGCCACCGTGCTCTTAGAATTAAATCGTGGCAAAGCCATCACGGCCATTACGGTTGTATTCAAACCCTTATTCTCGGTCTAGCACTTATTGAGGTTGATGCCAGCTTCTTTTGCCATAGCTTCAATACCTCTGGTCTTGAGAGCTTTAATAGCTTTGGTGGAAAGATTGAGTCTGACCCAACGGTTACCTTGAGGCCACCATATGCGCTTTGACTGCAAGTTGACTTCTTGAAGCTTTTTGGTTCGACGATGGGAGTGGGATACGGCATAAGCATTGTTTGCCTTTTTCCCAGTTAGAGCACATTTGCGAGACATAGTTAGGCTCCGTTTTTTGACACGAGACGGCACAGCTTACAATGATATCTCATGACGGAATAGCCGTCACGGTCTCTGGCCGCAATTCTCAGGATGGCTCCCAGCTAGCGATTTTGAAAATTGCTGATTCTGGCTGCATACCGTTTTCCACTTGACGGATTCGCTCCATCAGATCCGCTAAATTAAAAAACCAATAGACTAGGAACGCATTAGACACCACACCCTTGTTATGACCACCACGACAACCTTTGCCGATCATAAAAACTACACTACCGATCGCAACCTTTTTATTAACTCGGCTGCGCTGATCTATACCTTTGGTGGCTATGGAGTGGCGATCGCCCTACTGCTGTCTCCTTCATGGATTCTGAATGGTCTGGGCGTGGTGCTGCTGACTCATACCCTCGTGTGGGCAGCCTATTTTGTGCACGACTGCATCCACGGCACAGTGTTTCACAAGCTGCGATGGAATGAGGTGTTGGGGCAAGCGCTCTTGTTTCTCACGGGGTCGTGCTATTGCCGCTACAAGACCTTGGCAAAAGTTCACTTGGCTCATCACAAAAATCGAGCTGATTTTGCGCCTTTTTCCTTGCCTGAATTTTTGCGATCGCTCCCTAAACCAGTTTTGAAGCTGATCATGGTGCTGGAATGGCTCTATCTACCAGCGGTAAATTTTATCCAGCGATGGACAGCCACGCTCTCGCCGTTTTTTAGCAACACTCGGAAAGATGAGCGCGTGAAAAATGGATTGTTGCTGTTTGTGCGGGGATCGCTATTTATACTGCTGGGGCTAGTCTCACCCAAAGCCTTGGTGCTCTACTTTATAGCCTATGTCAGCTTTATCAACATTCTCAGGTTTTTAGATTGCTTTCAGCATACCTACACGGTGTTTCGTTGGGATGAGCCGCTGCCCAACTACGATTTGCACCATGAGGAAGTCAATACTTTCTCCAACATTCTGTCCCAGCGTCATCCCTTGCTAAACCTGATTTTTCTCAACTTTGGCTATCACAATGCCCACCATCGGGTGGTGCGCTGTCCCTGGTATCTGCTGCCTCAGCTCGACGCCGAACTCTACGATCGCAGCTATCGCCAATATGTCACTTTGCCTCAACTGGTCTGGAACTATCATCGCTTTCGGATGACGCGCTTGTTTGAGGGTCAGGGGGAAGTCGCGGATACGCCAGAAGGGTCTCTCGATCTGAGTCGATTTGTGGGCGCAGTTGGAGTCTCTTTTTTGGTGCAGCGAGAAGGAGGGTAGTCGCAATTTAGGGCGAAGGTTGTCTATACAGAACAGATGATGAACACAACAGATGATGATGATAGGGTTGTGTGTGAATAGGTAGCTATAAAACAGGTAGCTATAAAACAGGTAGCTATAAAACGATGCTATCTGGAGGTGTGCCTGCTGCCGTCAGCCCAACGTTGTGGCCTGGTATTGCTGCTCTCCAAAGTATGGAGAGAGAGGAGAGAAAGGAGAGAGAGAAAGAGAGGTGATTAGAAGCATTTTAGAAAAACGAAACCGAGGGGCGATCGCCTAACATGACAACACTATCGCCGGATAATGACAAGGCGCTGCTCATCGTTGGAATCGGTGCATCTGCGGGTGGATTGGCTGCTTTTTCAGAATTGCTAAGGCAGCTCCCTGCGAACCCAGGCATGGCCTTTGTGTTGGTGCAGCATCTCGACCCTGAGCAAGAAAGTATGCTGGGCGAACTGCTCGACAACACAACCCCTATGATTGTCAGCACTGCAAAAGACGGCATGGAGGTAGAGGCCGATCACGTCTACGTGATCCCACCAGGGACTCAAATGACGATCGCCCAGGGAGTGCTTCACCTTTCCTCTCGCGATCGCACTCCGGGAGCTAAAACTATCGACTTGTTTTTTCAGTCCCTGGCAGAAGACCAGAAAAATAGAGCGATCGCCATCGTCTTGTCAGGCAGCAACAACGACGGGGCGATCGGCATTCAAGAGATCCGAGCCGCAGGGGGCATTACCTTTGCTCAAGATCGCTCAACCGCCGAATTTGCAGAATTGCCCAATGCAGCCGTTGCCACTGGACAGGTTGATTTTGTCTTGCCCCCAGCTCAGATGGCAGAAGAGCTAATCAAAATCAGCCAGCAGACCTATCTGTGCGAGCCCTTACCTCTGCAAGACCAGCCCGACACACCCCTATCTCAGGACGATGAGCTGCGAACGGTGTATCAACTCTTGCAAAGGCAAATGGGAGTCGATTTTACACAATACAAGCAAACCACCTTTGTGCGGCGACTGCGACGACGCATGGCTTTACAAAAGCTTGCTCAACTGACAGATTATGTTCAATATCTGCGAGAAACTCCGTCAGAAATTCAAACCCTCTATCACGATGTCTTGATTACCGTCACGAGCTTTTTTCGAGATATCGAAACCTTTAGCGTCCTACAAGAGCGAGTCTTTTCTGAGCTTTTGGAACAAGATTGGGCAGCCTCTTCCATTCGCATTTGGGTGGCGGGATGCGGTACTGGAGAAGAAGTCTACTCCATTGCCATCTGTCTGTTGGAAAAGCTCGACTCTATGATGATCAACCCAACCATTCAGATCTTTGGGACGGATGTGAACGAGCGCACTGTCGAGATTGCCCGCAGCGGCAACTACCAAGATGCGCAGATGGAAGGCGTGTCGCCAGAGCGTCGTCACCGCTTTTTTACAGAGAGCAACGGCAGCTACTACATCAATCAATCCGTGCGCGAAATTTGTATCTTCGCACAACATGACTTAAGTAGCGATCCACCCTTTTCAGACATCGACATCGTCAGTTGTCGCAACGTTTTAATCTACTTCAACCCTCCTTTGCAGCAGCGGGTATTGTCGATTTTTCACTACAGCCTCAAACCCACAGGTTTTCTCGTCTTGGGAAATTCTGAAAGCGTCGGCGATACCTCTGATCTATTCGAGGTCTATGATTCTCCGACCAAGATCTTTCTCCGAAAAGCGGTTCCCACTCCACTCAGCTTTGATTTTCTCGCGAGTCACTATCCTCACCAGCTCAGAGATAACGATCTACAAAGCTTCGCAACGACACCCAACCGTTCTAATGTGCAGCAGTGGGCTGATCAAATCGTGATCAACCGCTATGCTCCGGTTGGCGTTGTGGTCGATGAAAACCTGCGGATCTTGCAGTTTCGGGGTGACACTAGCGACTATCTCAAGCCGCCATTGGGAGAGCCAAGCTTTAACCTGCTGAAGATGCTGCATCCTGCCTTATTGGTTGATGTGCGAACCACTATTGAACAGGCAAAACAGCAAAAAATCGCAGTCAGATGGCACGGTCTGCTGGTAGAAGAGATGCAAGAGCAAAGTATCTCGGTGGAGATCATTCCCTTTAGTGTGGCTCAGGGATATTGTTATTTGATCTTGTTTGACCGGAGTCTCGATCGCCCCTCTGTCGATTCGCCTGATGAAGACGAGCAGACCGCCAACCCAAAAGAAGTAGCACCTGAAACCGAAGTTGCTCGATTGCAA
>CAKZMO010000628.1 GCA_937128595.1 uncultured cyanobacterium
CCAGGCATCACGTCTGCTGACGTGGCAGGCCGCATGGCAGGTCGAAGCCGGCACCATTGATCCGAAAATCGCCGCATATTCCAAGGCCTTTGCCGCCGATATGGCCACCAAAGCCGCTGTGGATGCCGTACAGGTCTTCGGTGGGTATGGCTTCATGAAGGAATACCCGGTAGAAAAATTACTGCGTGATGTCAAAATCTTCCAGATTTACGAGGGCACCAGCGAGATCCAGCGTAATATCATCGTGCGTGAGCTATTCCGATAGGGTCACGATTATATCGGTTCGATGGAATCATGTGGTAGACTAACAAGCAACCCTGGTAAATTGGTCCCAGGGTTGCGCATTTCTATTGTAACCTTCATTCAAATCTTTATGTTCAAGAGTTACAATAGATTTATGAATTTTGCGTAAATACAGCACACCGTCTGGTAACATCATTAATGTAAGGATGAACTGAATGGCTGGCAATAAGAGTGACACTCGCCATCTCAACATCGGCAAAACTGAAACCGCCACCCCACAGCGGGGCACTGGGCCTCTGGATTTCCTGGTCCCCTGGGTGATTGAGTTGCGTATCACCGGGACGGCACAGGTTTTGCAAGTCCAAGTTGAAGAACTCATGAGTATTGGGCGCAGCGATAAAAACCAGACGAACAAACCCGATGTTGACCTCAGTGATTACAACGCCCACTACCTGGGTGTCTCACGCCATCATGCCAACCTCACCGCCCGCAACAGCCGCGTGACGATCCGTGATTTAGGCAGTTCCAATGGCACGTACCTGAACGGTGGCCGCCTGGAACCGGATAAAGACTATCGGCTGCGGCACGGGGATTTCCTTACACTGGGCAAATTGGAGATGCAGGTATCGTTCGTAGTCATGCCCAGCAGCTACGAGAAGCACGCTCACCCTTATGCCGATGTTACCATTCCGGAGATTGGCTCCGGCCAGCAGGTGTTATTGCTGGAAGACGACGAGCGCGTCTCCCAGACGATCAGCTATGTGCTGGAAAAAGCCGGGTTCACGGTTGTCTCCGCAAGCACGGTAACTGATGCGCTGAGTATGGTCGAGGAGAACATGCCGGGTGCCATCGTCATGGAGCTGATGCTACCGGACCGTAGCGGCCTGGAATTGGTCGAGTACATCCGTAATCGTGAAGACGGCGAAGACGTGCCGTTGATCGTCGTCAGTGGTGTGGCGGGTGGCTACCAAATGGGGCAGGCCATTGAAGCGGGGGTTGATGTATTCCTCAGTAAACCCGTCGGCATTGATGAGTTTATCCGTGGTATCACCAAAGTCGTACCGCAGATGGGCAATTAGCCTTATCAAACGCTCACATCCATTGTGCAATTTCAGTAGTTCACGAAAGTTGAACGAGACTTGAAAAAGCGGCCCAAGTTGG
>CAKZMO010000629.1 GCA_937128595.1 uncultured cyanobacterium
CTTACGAAAATAACATTTCTCACCGATTGTTAATGTTTTGCAAACTATTGAACGCTAGTATAGAGTTTGATTTACAGGCGAAGCGGGGAAATATCACTGTGCTGTCTACTCTTGTTGCCGACTTTCGCATCATTTTTGAACGAGATCCAGCAGCTCGAAATTGGCTCGAAGTTTTGCTGTGTTATCCAGGTTTGCAGGCGATCGCGCTCCATAGATTTGCCCACCTGCTCTACCAATTACGTTTGCCATTGATTCCTCGGCTGGTTTCGCATCTATCTCGGTTTATGACAGGCATCGAAATCCATCCAGGTGCTCAGATCGGTCGTGGCCTCTGTATCGACCACGGTATGGGCATTGTCATCGGTGAAACGACAATTATTGGTGACTACTGCCTGATTTATCAAGGTGTCACCTTGGGCGGAACCGGAAAAGAAACAGGAAAGCGGCATCCCACCTTGGGCAACAATGCTGTGGTCGGTGCTGGTGCGAAAGTACTGGGAAATTTGCAAATTGGCAACAATGTTCGAATTGGTGCGGGATCTGTCGTGTTGCGAGATGTGCCATCTGATTGCACAGTCGTAGGAGTCCCCGGTCGTATTGTCTACCGTTCAGGAGAACGGGTCGATCCCCTTGAGCATGGCAGTTTACCTGACTCCGAAGCGCAGGTGATTCGAGCGTTAGTCGATCGCATTGATGCTCTCGAACAAGAAGTGCAAACGCTGCGCGACCGGACACATCACGTCCAAGAACCTCAGTATGCACCTCAGTATGCAGTTGTGGTTGGCGATCGCCTCACGTCTCATTCCACTTCTCCCAGCGGAGTAGTATCAACCTGCCGATTGAGCGATAAGGCTATTGAGCAGTTTTTAGACGGCTCAGGGATCTAGGGCGTTGGTTCGAAACTGCAGAAATTTAAGGTTGGTTTTGGGCTTCACGGCAACGCCAAGCAGAAAAAATGATTGGCACTGAGCCTTTGAACAAACTCGACACTTCTCTAGGGTGTTTGGTTTGTTTGGTTCAGTGCCAACCTGCTTGTTTTCATTAAGCATTAGCTGCTCTAATTCCCGACTGACTGATAAGGAGCGCCATTCGCGATTGCTCTATTCAGCCGACACGGGAGACGGTGTCTTAGAGGAAGCACGGGCTTCAGAAGCTGGAACGACTACGCTGTCATCGGAACATCGAGTCACTTTTGCCCCAATTTTGGTGAGCTTTCCTTCTAGATCGTCATAGCCTCGATCGAGGTGATGCAGACCTTGAATGGTGGTGGTGCCGTCAGCAGCCAGCCCTGCGACGACTAAAGCTGCTGACGCTCGGAGATCTGTCGCAACGACAGGGGCTCCCGAGAGTTTTGGAACTCCTTGGACGACAGCAATATTTCCTTTCACACGAATGTCTGCTCCCATGCGGTTGAGCTCAGCCACATGACGCAAGCGATTTTCAAATACCGTTTCCGTTATCACACTGCTGCCTTCTGCCAAAGTCAACAACGCCATAAACTGTGCCTGCATGTCCGTTGGAAATCCTGGAAATGGCAAGGTTTCAATGTCGCATGCCTTTCTGACCCGTGAAGGAATAACTCGCATCCGGTTCGGACTCTCCATTCGCATCTCTGTTCCAATGGCTCGCAGTTTTGACAAGGCTGCTGTCAGATGGTCAGGAATGACTGGAGCCAATGACAGCTCCGAGCCCGTAATAGCCGAAGCCACCAAGAATGTTCCGACTTCCACCCGATCAGGAATGATGCCATAGTCAACAGAATGAAGATTGGGGACGCCCGAAATCACGATTGTTTTCGTGCCTGCTCCTCGAATCCTTGCTCCCATGGCTCGACAGAAACCAGCGAGATCAACGACTTCGGGCTCTTGTGCGGCATTCTCAAGAATGGTTTCGCCTTCCGCTAAGGTCGCCGCCATCATCAAGGTTTCAGTTGCCCCAACGCTGGGATAGTCCAAGCAAATCTTGGCTCCCTTAAGACGCTTGCCGCTTCCGGCAACGTAAGCGTTTACAGTTCCATGCTCAATGTGAACCGACGCTCCCATTGCTTGCAAGCCGCGCACATGCAAGTTCACAGGGCGTGCTCCGATCGCGCATCCTCCTGGCAACGGTACTCGCGCAACACCGAGCCGAGCCAGTAGAGGCCCAATCACAAAGAAACTTGCCCGGAGCTTGCTCACTAGCTCATAGGGAGGAGCAGACTGTCGGATGCTTCCAGCATTGATATCGAGGCAGTCTTCGTGATGGCTAAGCGACACTCCAACAGACATCAAAACATCACTCATTCGCTTGATGTCTGCAAGCGACGGGATATTGCGAATGCGGCAGTCTCCGCTGCAAAGCAAGGCAGCCGCCATGATAGCAAGGGCTGAATTCTTGGCACCACTAATGTGGACATGCCCTTCCAGAGGATGACCCCCCTGAATCTTAAGCACTTCAGAATTTGTGGAAGGAGGGCTTGAAGATGGTGACGAATGGGACGACGGGTTGATAGGTCTATCCTCCGATGAAGTACAGATGGACGTTACAAATTGATAAAAAACACAAGGGATTCGTGACTAATCTTACCGGAAAGCTTCTAGATGTCCAGAAATCTACTTGGCAAACGCGGTGATTTCAGGAAAAAGTTGACGAACGATCTGGCTTGAGCGATGATAATAAGCCGTGGCAAGCGAATGCTGTGTGCCTTCAAACACAATATGTGATGAGCGGAACTGGCGGAATTGGTAGACGCGCTAGATTCAGGTTCTAGTGTCTGATAAAGACATCCGGGTTCAAGTCCCGGGTTCCGCATAAAATGGTGCTGAGAGATGGTGCTGAGAGACTGACGCTTTCGTTGTTAGAAAGGCGGCTCTTCTCAATGCTCCTTCCATAAACAATAGAAACAATCCAACAAAACTTGCACTGGCTACGGGCACTCACTGACCCCCGCCACTCCACTACAGGTGATGCTAACTAGCTTACAGAATCCACTAGTCAAGCAGATCAGAAAACTTCAGAAAACGAAAGAGCGCCACAGGCAGAAGCTATTTCTGTTGGAAGGAACGCATCTGATTGAGGAAGCGTTGAGCATGCAGTGGCCACTTACGGCTATTTGCTATACCGATGCCTGGAAGCAGCGCTATGAAGAACTGTGGCAGCGACTGTCGGAGTCATCTTCTCGTCTTGAATTGGTGAGTGAAGAGGTGGTTGCAACTCTTACGACCACTATTCATCCAGATGGAGTTGTGGCGATCGCCCCCCGTCAGCGTAGTCACTCTTTTCCATCGTCTGAGCCATTTCACCTGGGTCTCGCCCTCGAAACTGTTCAAGATCCGGGCAATCTTGGAACAATGATTCGTACTTCTGCAGCCGCAGGTATTGATCGCCTCTGGCTCAGTCACAATAGTGTCGATCTTGATCATCCCAAGGTGTTGCGAGCTTCTGCGGGGCAATGGTTCCGCTTGCCGATGACTGTCAGCTCCAACCTGGCGAATGAGATCCAGACATCGAAGCAATCTGGCGTTCAAGTGGTCGCGACACTGCCTCAGGCACCTCTGACCTATTGGGACATTGACCTGACTCGCCCAACCTTAGTATTAGCGGGCAACGAAGGGGCAGGACTATCTCCTGACTTGGTCGATCTCGCCGATGTTCATGTCAACATTCCGCTAGCGCCTTCGGTAGAGTCGTTGAATGTGGCGATCGCCGTTTCTCTTATTCTCTACGAGGCCAATCGACAGCGAAGAACCCACTTAATTTAGTACCTGTAGAGAAAGTAGGCTAAAGTAGCGATGTGACATTCCGTTGGACTAGGGTTATGGAAACGCGGATTGAGCTGGACGCAGGCGTAGACAGTGCGGTCTTGCATGAGGAGAGCGGTGCTTGTATTCATCATAAGGAAGAGCGATCGCCACAGCAATTTGGCAAGACCGATCTAGAAAAGAATATTCAAAAGACAAAGGTCGTGACTCGGCCACTTTTTTTACTGAAAATTTTATTTCAACATTCGCTATTGAAACGCAAACGCTTGGTATGGAAATACCTATTCTCGTCTGTACTGACGTTGGGTATTGTCGGTGTAGGAGAAGGGGCGATCGCCCAAATCCTACGTCAGGATCAGGTTTTGCGACCCGGCGATGGGGGGCCTCAAGTCACTCAGTTGCAGGAAGCCTTGAGCCGGAGAGGATACTTTAACGGCCCAATTACTGGAACTTATGGGCTGATTACTGAAAGTGCCGTAAGACGGTTTCAGCAAGATAATCCTTTCGTTGCCGCCGATGGAGTTTACGGGCCCGCAACAGAGGCTGCTTTGTTTGGGTATTCTCCTGCACCACCCTCTCAAGTCTTCAACGTTTCTCCCTCCCCGGCTCCTTCCTCCGATGTTGCTGGTAGCCGGACGTTGAGCCTTTTTGACCAAGGCGATGATGTAGAAGAACTCCAGAGGTTGTTGAGAAATCGAGGCTACAACCCTGGCCCCCTGGATGGCGTGTTTGGAACAGCGACTCAAACCGCTGTTCGTGCTTTTCAGCAAGCAAATGGTTTAGCGGTTGACGGCGTGGTTGGATCTTCAACTTGGCGTGCTCTTGGGGTCATCGGGGGAGGGACTCCTCCTCCATCTGGTCGTGACGTTTCTCTCGACGTGGTTTTGAGGCAGGGGCGCTATGTCGTTGTCGTTCCTGGCAATGAAGGTACAAAACTGACTACGATTGAGCGTGAATTAGGGCGAACCGCATACCGCACCCGTTCTGGCCGTGGTTCTTTTCTGACGCCAGGTGGTTATAGTACTTATCGAGCCGCTCGCAGCGATGTGTTGCGGCTTCGGGCTGCTGGACTTGATGCGCGGGTTGAGTATTTCTAGCCTCAAGGCAAAGAGACGGAGATGAGGAGCGAGTTTTTCGACTTGAGATCTGAAAGATCTGCCTCAATGATTCGATTCGACCAGCAACATTGAGAACGAATTGGCTTTTAAGTTCTATCAAACAATCAATTCATAAAAAACAGAAGCAGTAAGGGTTCGGCTGATGAGTGGTGTTTCTCCTGTCGTTTCTTCAGCTTGGTTAGCTGAGCGTCTAGATGACCCATTGGTGGCGATCGCCGACTGTCGCTTTTCCCTGATGGAACCTGGGCTAGGAGCACAACAATACGCCACGGAGCATATTCCGGGGGCTGTCTATTTTGACTTAAACCACGATCTGTCGAGTCCGGTTCAGGCTCACGGAGGCCGCCATCCCTTGCCTGATATTGACACCCTATCGCATCGGCTTGGCTTAGCTGGAATTTCAGCTGCAACCCATGTGATTGCTTACGATGATTCTTGCTATGCCTTCGCTGCAAGACTGTGGTGGCTACTGCGCTATCTCGGTCATGATCGAGTCTCTGTGCTAGAAGGGGGATGGAGTGGGTGGAAACAGGCCGCGCTGCCTGTCACATCCGAACCGTCTAGCCCCGTGCCTACAGAATTCTCTCATCAGGTGCGATCGCACTGGTGTGTGGATATTGACCAAGTTAAAGCTCTCAAAGAGCAACCCAGAGTGGTGTTAGTTGACTCGCGGGAAGGCGATCGCTATCGCGGCGAACGAGAGCCCATTGACCCTGTTGCAGGTCATATTCCAGGAGCAGTGAATTATTTTTGGAAAGAGATTGTCGATGAGACGGGAACTCTACTCTCTCCTGAAGCCCAGGCAAAACGATGGGAGGCGATCGCCAATACCGATACAATTCTTGTCTACTGTGGCTCGGGAGTGACAGCTTGCGTCAACCTTTTGGCGTTAGAGTTGGCAGGAATTTCGACCGGAAAACTCTATACAGGAAGTTGGAGCGATTGGTGCTCATACCTCCCTAATTGAACTGTTCTACGTCCCGTGTCTCTAAATTCAAGCCATTCTCGGCACAGAGTCAATCTTCCTGCTACCCTCAAAGAAAACACCAAAGAACAAGGCAGTATGTTGGATCTGTATCAGTTTGAGATGTCGCACTACTCTGAAAAAGTGCGACTAATTTTAGATTACAAAGGCTTAGACTATCGCAAGGTTGAAGTGACCCCTGGCGTTGGTCAAATTGAGGTTTTTCAGCTTTCAGGACAGCGTCAAGTTCCTGTGCTAAAAGATGGAGTTGAGGTGATTGCAGACTCCACGGCGATCGCCTTTTATCTGGATAAAAAATATCCCGACAGTCCTCTGATTCCAACAGATGCTAAGCAGCGTGGTCTGTGTTTGATGATGGAAGAGTGGGCAGACGAATCCATCGGACTTAACGGTCGAAAAGCCATGTTGGGAGCGTTTGGGAATGACCCTGCGTTTCGTATGGCGGTATTACCCTCCACTGCACCCGACTTTCTCAAAACTTTAGTAGGCTCCGTACCCCACGAGGCGTTTGATGTGCTGGGCATGGGAGTGGGTCTCGGCCCTGATGCTATCAAATCTGCCCACACTGCTTTAAAACAAGATTTGGAAGCGCTCTGTTTACTGTTGAATGAGAGTCCCTACCTAACTGGAGATCAGCCAACCCTTGCCGATTTCGCAGTGGCTGGCATGACGATGTATATCAAGTTTCCAAGCGGCAACTATCTCGATATTCCCAATACGTTGAAGGGTAAAGGCGTCCCTGGATTGGCAGACAATCCAGCCTATGCGCGCTTTTTCGAATGGCGCGATCGCCTCTATGCCGATATCCGCAAAGTAAATATTTCAGCTCCTGGATCTACGGCTGAAGGCTCAACTCCAACCCCCATCCAAATTGACTAGCGCAGAGTGATGCTTATCTCTTGTCCATGGGCTACAGCGGCTCATGGATAAGAGATATGGTTGAAGCCTGTGCTTATGCTCTGCAAGATACAATAAGCGGAGCAATCGGGCGGTGAGAATGCGATGAATGTGAGAATTGGTAACGGATACGATATCCACAAATTGGTCTCAGGACGCCCTCTAATCTTGGGAGGCGTCAAGATTGAGCATGAACTGGGTCTGCTGGGGCACAGCGATGCCGATGCGCTTACCCATGCCATCATGGATGCCATGTTAGGAGCGCTTAGTCTGGGTGACATTGGACATTATTTTCCACCCACCGATCCTCAGTGGAAAGGAGCTGACAGTATTGAACTTTTGACTCAAGTGAATCAGCTAATTCTCGACCAAGGTTGGCACATCAGCAATCTTGATTCTGTGGTGGTGGCTGAGCGACCTAAAATCAAGCCCCACATCAATGCCATGCGCGATCGCCTTTCCAAAGCGCTCCAGCTTTCGCCTCAGCAGGTAGGCGTCAAAGCGACTACCAATGAGAAGATGGGGCCAGTCGGTCGAGAAGAGGGCATCGCTGCTTATGCAGTTACCCTCCTCGTCAAAGACCCTCAATCTTGATGGTGTCTCGATGATGGCGATCGCTCGTCAACCAGGCACGTAACTGCAGTGTCTATGACCAAAAAACTCTCGATGTCATGACGAACATCGAGAGTTGACAAACGTGAGAGAGTAGCACATCACAATTGCAGAACGATTGTGATGTGCTGGATTAAACTTCAGGGGCGATCGCGCCTATCTCCCATCAGCTTCGGTGTTTGTCATCGGATAATTCGGTGATTGCTCTCACTGCAAAAAGTTACATTCTCCCGTGTTTGTTCGATGCCCTCTTCTGACGTCTCCAGATCGTTCAGAGACACAGTTTTGAATTATGCTAAGAATATAAAACCCTTCAAAGAACTCGCTAACTTGATTTATCAGATATTGATTTTCAGGCTTTCCACCTAACTTCTGATTTCCGTTTTGCAGGTATTCGTCACACAAAACCGTTGACCTTAAAACTTTCAGTCTGTATTTTCTTATCTAATACAAAACTGCACGATCCAATCAAAGAGGTATTGCAGAGCGATGCCTATGATCTTGTACATATAGATGAAACAGATAGCTTTGTTGGTTATGTGACTCGTTATCGGCAGAAAATAGACTGCCTAATCCTTGAAGAAACAATAGATTCTAGAAATGTCTTCAGCAATCTTCAAGATGCTGACGTTTTTCTTCCTAGCATTGTTTTGTCAGCAGCCAAACCTGGTGCTGAGCTATCTTTAGATCAACAGAATAAAGATAATCCACCGAGTGCAAACGCTTCAGGTTTCACTCCTTCAGAATACTCTCCACCGTCTCATAGCTCTAGCGATCGCGATCGCATTGAAGGCGTCTATAATTCAGCAGTCATATACTTATTAGACGAGCAGTTAGATCAGCTGACGACATCGATTGACCAAGTAATCAATCGATTTCTCAAATTACCTCCAAGCTGCATACTGAAGAACAATTCTCAATCAGCTAGTTCCGTAACGGATGAAAAGATTCAGGTTTCGTTTCTCTTACAGCAAAAACGACTTGCTGAAAAGTTAAAAGAGCGGCTAGGGGACTGGAGTGTCTACTACAAAAGAAATCCAGCTTCTTTTCTACGTCGGATGAAGCCGGAAGATCGCAAAGTATTTTTGACTCGACTCAGGCTTAATTATCGAAAAATTGTCTTAAATTATTTTTCAGGTGATACAGGTTTAAACCAAAAAATTGATAATTATATTAGTGAAATTTTTTTTGCGGACGTGTCTGTTTCACAAGTTGTTGAAATTCATATGGAGTTGATGGATGCTTTTTCAAAACAGCTTAAACTAGAGGGCCGCAGTGAAGAAATTTTGTTAGATTATCGCCTTACTCTTATCGATACTCTTGCCAATCTCTGTGAAATGTATCGTCGGTCAGTTCCGAGAGAACCTTGATCTGTACTTAGTCAATCTTTATAATTCGTTTTTTCAATTCTCGTGAGTTTTGTTATTTAGCTTTGCTGTTTATGAGCATTGCTCTGAATTATTCACTTAATGTAGTGAGACCTGTCCCATGAGTTCGTCAAACAAGACTTATATACTGAAACTTTACGTTGCTGGCAATACACCCAACTCTATCCGTGCCCTCAAAACTCTCAACAGCATTTTGGAACGAGAATTTCAGGGAGTTTATGCGCTAAAGGTCATTGATGTCCTAAAAAATCCGCAACTTGCAGAAGAAGACAAAATTTTAGCAACACCGACATTGTCAAAGATTTTGCCACCTCCAGTTCGCAAGATTATCGGTGATCTTTCGGATCGAGAAAAAGTCCTGATTGGACTCGATTTGCTGTACGACGAGTTAGTGGACGATAACCCTGATTACGAATAAGCTGATACGACCCTAAGCGCAATTGCTCGGTACTACATTGGTACTACAGTTGTCCGCGCCTCATTTGCTCGCGCTCTACGGCTTCAAACAGCGCTTGGAAATTTCCTTCGCCAAACCCTTGAACGTGCTGCTGCCCTTGAGGGGTGTCATAAAGCTGTCGCTGAATAACCTCAAAGAAGAAAGTGGGCTGCCCAAACAGCGGTTGTGTAAATGTTTGCAGCAACAGAGCGTCGGGATTGTGTGTCGGCCAATCGACGAGAATCTTGAGGCGGGCAATTGCCTCAAAGTTTTCTAAGTCGGATGAGAATTCGTTGCGTTTTTGGATCTGCTCGTAATAAGTCGGCGGTACATCCAAAAATAATACGCCTTGGTCGCGCATATGGGCGATCGCCTCTAGGATGTTCTCTGTTCTCAAGGCGATGTGTTGAATTCCAGCGCCTCCATAGGCGTCTAAAAACTCTTGGATTTGAGAGTGAGGAGAGGCGGGTTCATTGATTGGAAACTGAACATTGCCCTCAGGATGCTTTAATACCTGACTGTGGAGTGCTGAGCGATTGGTTTGAATCGAAAAGCGCTGCTGCCGCTCCATGCCAAACGCTTTTTCATACCAGGCTACGGCGGGCTCTATCTCCCCTACTGGAACATTGAGAACCACGTGGTCTATGGCAGAAATGAGAGGAGTTTGTGCAGTTGGTATCTCTAGATGCTGGGGACGCAACAGAGTCGAGCTAGGTGCTGTTGTTTTAGTCCTAGAGTGGGGCTCAACCGCTGAATTAGCGTAGGATCGGGTCGAATATTTTAGATCTGAACATTCGAGTTCAGAGAAAAGTACTTCTTGCTGTAGTTTCGCCTGGGATAGCGCTTGGGTTCGGGTCATCTGCTCTGGAGAAGTGTCGGTGGAGCTGAAATCATCACTCTCAATCAGAGTATGATGCAGCCCTCCCCAGCCTAGTACGGTGGCCTGATTTTGCGTCCCTGATGAGGTCGAGAGCGATCGCACAGGATGCACTAATGTTCCACCTGCATCCAACACTTGGGCGATCGCCTGATTGAGACGAGCCACTCGAAACGCTACATCTTTTACCCCTGGGCAACGAGTCGCTCTGAGGTTTGGCCGTTTGTTGCTTTGAGTTTTGCGGGGCAGTGCAAGTGAATTAGAACTGGGAAGCGAGGAAAGTCGGATTTTCACTCCGCCTCGCGTTGTCATTTCAACCGTAGAAGAGCGCCCACTCTCTGAAGACAGCGCATTTTGGAACTGAAACTTGAGTGTGTCAGCGAACCATTTGCGCCAGTATTCAACATTGTCAACCTGAAAATGAACGTGGTCAAAATCCATAAATTGAGACTATCCAATGGGCAATCGGAGCGTTATGCGGCTCGGCCACGACTCTTATCCCTATCAAATGAGTCGAATGAGTCTAAGCGCACTGGGGAAGGTCTGGCCGCCGCCAAGGCCAGATGAGGATGCTACAGAAGACAGTACAGAGTTATAGAACAGCACCCGTCAATCAGACTCTATCTTTATTCGACGATAAAATTTACAGAATTGACTCTATCAGGGTGAACAATTTGTGCAGCGAAGCACGAAATTGTCACAGGACGTTTTGTTAATGCTCGTATCAATCCTCAACTCAGATCGTGAATTTCATCGATATCTACGCTACATTCAGTGGCAATGCCTAATGCTTGCCTCTGAATCTAGCGATTTCTCCGTAGGGTCTCGTTTCGTCACAGAAACAGTGATGAGAAGGGGGCAGCTTTACTTAAGTCGGCATAATCATAGGTTAAAAACAATATGTAAGTATTGTTAACGGCATTATTGCTTGCCTTCATCAATGTTCGAGGTGTCCGTGCATGGTTCAAAATCCGGTCTTTCAAACCTATGGCGATCGCCTCCCTCCCCAAAATATTGACGCAGAAGAGGCGATTCTTGGCGGCATTTTGCTTGATCCCGAAGCCATTGGCCGAGTTGCTGAAGTCCTTCAAAGCGAAGCGTTTTACATCAGCGCTCATCAAGATATCTATCGAGCTGCTCTGACTCTTTACAGTCAAGGTCAGCCCACTGATTTGATGAGCGTCACGGCTTGGTTGGGCGATCGCGGCTTGCTGCAAAAGATTGGAGGGCAAAACCGTCTAGCTCAGCTTGTCGATCGCACCGTTACAGCGGTAAACGTTGATCAGTATGCCCATCTGGTCATGGACAAATACCTGCGGCGCAAGCTGATTCAAGCAGGGACAGAAATTGCTCAGATGGGCTACGAAACCAGTAGTCCCCTGGAAACCACGCTCGACCGAGCTGAGCAAACGGTCTTTGCTATTACTCAAGATCGTCCCAAGCAAGGACTTTCTGCAACATCAGACATTCTTATCTCCACCTTTGCCGACATTGAGAATCGAGCAGAGGGAACGGTTCTCCCTGGTATTCCTTGTGGGTTTTACGATTTGGACGCCATGACACAGGGATTTCAGCGATCGGACTTGATCATCACCGCAGGCCGGCCGTCTATGGGGAAGACCGCATTGGTCTTGAATATCGCTCGCAATATTGCCGGGGGGCGCGAAAAACTGCCCCTCGCCATTTTTAGCCTTGAGATGTCGAAGGAACAGCTTGTCTATCGGTTACTATCCAGCGAAGCCAAAATTGAAAGCGGCAGACTGCGAAGCGGGCGGATTAGCCAGCAAGAGTGGGGGCCGTTGGGACATGCCATCAATAGTTTGTCTCAGCTTCCCGTTTTCATTGACGATACGCCGAACATTTCCGTGAATGAAATGCGCTCCAAGGCTCGACGCCTCCAAGCTGAACAAGGCGGAGCACTAGGTCTAATTCTGATTGACTACCTTCAGCTAATGGAGGGCAGCGGTAGCGACAATCGTGTTCAAGAACTTTCTAAAGTGACGCGATCGCTCAAAGGGTTAGCCCGTGAACTCAACGTTCCGGTGATGGCGCTGTCGCAGTTGAGTCGAGGCGTCGAGGCGCGCACAAACAAGCGTCCTATGATGAGCGACTTGCGGGAGAGTGGCTCCGTTGAGCAAGATGCCGATTTGATTTT
>CAKZMO010000630.1 GCA_937128595.1 uncultured cyanobacterium
GAGCCACTGCAAGGCTATACTGACTGACTTCGTATGTCTCAAGCACCTGCTTAAGAGCGCGTCCTGCTTTTCCCATGCCCTCATCGTCTCAGAGGGGCATTCTCAAGACAAACAACAAATTTGTTGACGACAACATATTTGTAGACTACGATAACGTCAACTAATTTGATGACATTCTTGGATGTTTGTTATGCATACTCAATCGTTTCTTTCTCATTCGTCTGAAGCTTCAGAATCTCTGGGTCTTGAGCTGTCCCTAACGCTGCACAGTGCGCCAAAAGGCGACCGCACTCCCGTCAAAATTCTTGTCATCGGTTCCCGCGAGGCCGTCACCACCACCGTCCACACCCTCCACCATCTCCGCTTTGCCGAAATTTTTGAATGGACAGACTTTTTGACTGCACCACCCGATCATCAGGGGTTTCATCTGCGTTCGGGGGAGGTGATGAAAGCCTTGGTCAAATATTTGCCCCACGGTTAGCCCAAATTAGGGTTGGCCGGAATTTAGGGTTGGCCGGAATTTAGGGTTGGCGATCGCCCATCCAGCCAATGAAAACCAGATGGCGCTCCACAAGCTAAACCGTGGACGCTGAACTCCGCGATAAAGTTAGTCGCTCTCAACCTGCGCTCTCACCCAAGTGCGAATCGATCGCCTTAGCGCCAACCGTCCTTCTAAGCGGTGAGTTTCGATCAATTGAGGCAGCTCACGAATATTGAGCATCGGGAAAATAGCGCTGCGCTCAGTTTCTACGTAGCCATTGGCTTGAAGCTGAAAAATCTTGAGAGCGCCTTCTTCATAGCACCCCAGATCAGGCACACCCAACCGCTGATAAATTGGGAAGCGATCAAGAGATTTGCTGGTGAGGTCGATTTCTAGCGCCAGGTCAGGGGGTGGGTCAACATTGAGGTCAAACTCTAGCTTGCCGCGCACAAGAGCTTCATTTTGAAAATAGAAACAGTTGTCTGGCTCTAGCCCTGCCTGTTTGACCTGACTCCGCCAAGTCGTGGAGCCGTAGCTTTCGTACTCTTGCTCCAGCATCTCGGCAATATCTTCCACTGCGATGCTAATGGCCTGCTTGAAATATTCGTGTTCTGGCAGGGGAGTGATAATTTCCAGAGTTCCGTCGTAGTAAGCAACGCGAGCAGAATGGCGATCGCCCAAATCGCGCAAAATGTTTTCAAACTGCACCCAGCTAATGCAGTGCAGCAAGACTCGATCGGCTCGTTGTGGCGTTGATAGGGGCATGGCGACGAAACCTCCTGACATGCCATCTGCTTTTAGTGTAGGGCGTTGGCTTGCCTGGACGTAGTCCGTATCGCCCTACACTCAGTTCATGCCTATGACATAATCCGGCCTGAGGCTGAGCGCTTCTGATATTGCCCCATGCCTGCGGAGCCAAGCCAGCGATCGCCCTCTACAATCAGTTGCCCACGCAGAAAGACTTTCTCGACCTTACCCGTGACTTCACGTCCCTCAAACAGGGAATAGTCCACGTTGGAATGATGCGCCTCGGCGCTGATGGTATGGCGAGTATCGGGGTCAAAAATCACCAGATCCGCATCGCTACCCACGGCGATCGTGCCCTTGCGCGGAAACAAGCCAAACATTTTGGCCGGAGCGGTAGAAACCACCTGGACAAAGCGGTTGAGGTTAATCTTTCCAGCTTTCACTCCTCCGTCATAGAGCAGCGTCAGGCGCAATTCCACCCCTGGTGCTCCATTGGGAATTTTGGAGAAATCATCTTTGCCAAGCTGCTTCGACTTGTTGATGCCGTAGAGATTTTCGTTGAAGCAGAAGGGACAGTGATCGGTGGCAACGATTTGCAGATCGTCAAACCGAAGGCCGCGCCAGAGCGCATGTTGGCACTCGTGGTTGCGCAGAGGCGGTGTCATTACGAACTTTGCCGGATCGAAATCGGGGCGATCGTACTCTTCTTTGGTGAGAAACAGGTAATGGGGACAGGTTTCAGCAAACGCAGGAATGCCGCGATCGCGCGCTTCGACCACCGCATCCAGCGCTTCTTTGGCTGACAGGTGAACCATGTAAACCGGAACTTCCGCCAGTTCCGCCAGCCGAATCACCCGGTGAGTCGCTTCCCCTTCCAAAATACTGGGACGGGGGAGGGCATGGTGTTTGGGCGAGGGGTTGCCCTGTTCCAGCGCTTCCTCAATCAGCACTTGAATCACGGTGCCATTTTCAGCATGTAAATTCACCATGCCACCGTGAATTCCGGCCTTTCGCATCGTTTTGAAAATCGCAGCATCATCCACCATCAAGACGCCAGGATAGGCCATATACATCTTGAAGCTGCTGACCCCGTCCTGGTTGATCAGGTCAGGAATTTCGGATAGTGCCTCAGGAGTTGCCTCAACCAAGATCGAGTGAAACCCATAGTCAATGCAGCACTGGGGTTCCGCAGCAGCAAGACGGCGATCGAGTGCTTTTTTGGGAGTTTCGCCATAGTTTTGCTGGGCAAAGTCGATGATGGTTGTGGTGCCCCCAAAGGCTGCAGAGCGAGTCCCTGTCTCAAAAGTATCGCAGGTGTAAACATCGCCCCCCATGGGAGTTTCCATATGGACATGGACATCGACGCCGCCGGGAAAAATGAGCTTGCCCGATGCGTCATGTTGCGGCACCGAGGGAATATCCAGATCTTTGCCGATGGTGTGAATGCGCCCATCGCGTACCAAAATATCAGCAGTGTAGTCGTCTGTGGCCGTGACGATGCGCCCGTTTTTGATTAATGTTTGAGTCATAAGTTTGTCGGGAAAGAGAACGGAGTGGTAGAGCGGGGGGCTGTGCTGGATGCAGAACTAGACGGCTCAGAACTAGACGGCTCAGAAGAAAGTTGTACAGAACAACTGTGATGCATGTGATGTAGCATTAGGCCGTATTCGATGCCTTCTTGCACCGCCTGATAGGACGCATCGAGAATATTGGTTGATACACCCACCGTTGTCCAGCGGGTGTATCCATCGCTCGACTCCACCAAAACTCTCGTCTTGGCAGATGTTCCAGCCGTGCCGTCCAAAATTCGCACTTTATAATCTGCGAGCTGAAACTCAGCAATCTCAGGGTAGAAATTGCTCAGCGCTTTTCTCAACGCCGCATCCAGAGCCGAAACGGGGCCGTTGCCTTCTGCTACTTCCAGCAGTTGCTCAC
>CAKZMO010000631.1 GCA_937128595.1 uncultured cyanobacterium
GCTGCCCCAGCTCCTTCTTGACAAATTGACATGCAGGCTAACTTGTCACCCATCGAGGCTCGGCAAAAACGACTGGCCGATATCGCGGCGGGTATTTGGCGAATTTGACTTTAGCGTTTCTACGATTGATGGAGTTTTAGGCGAAACGTTTTCCTAAAATTGAGTAGAATCAGCCACTCCAGCAGGCGATCGCCTTTGTTACACCTCAAAGTTCAGTGTTCAAATATTAGGGCTGACGCAATAAAAGCTATTCCCATTCTGCTCAAAACCATATAGCAAGAGGCAGAATTCAGTATTCGGGATTCAGGATGGAATGCTTGCTGAACAAAAGGCTTAACCGCTCAGATTGCCACAACCTAACTGCGATTTGCTGTAACAATAATGGTTTCAGCGGTAGCTATGGTACTTGACTCACCTGAATACTCGTCAATTGCGAAGCTGGGGGGGTATCTATTTCGTATTGCAATACGAGTAAACCTACGCGCCCCGGAGCTGCGTTAGCAATTGCAAAGTCAGTCCTATATTGAGCGATCGCTACTGGCAATGACAGCTTTAAGCTAACTTCAAAGGCTTCTATATCTGGCTGAGCTGGATGAAAGTCTACAACTTTACAGTTGTTAAAATGATCATCCCAAGTTGGCTCTGGGCAATCACGTAATCGCACTTGACCCGCATGTGCATGAGTTCCACTTAATACGCACAGACTACTTATCCCTAGCGCTAGAGAGATTGATAAGATTCGCATGACCCGTTCTCCTTCTACAAAGTTTACGAACCGTCAGTCAGCCCAGTCGCAGTAATGGGGGTACTGGCTCTGCTAACCGATGTGACGTTGTCATCATAAGGAAGACAAAGGGTTGGCCGTCCGGGACTAAGGTCATTGCTTAGCATGGCGATGGTCATTAGCATTCATCATCAGCCTGGTGCTTAGGAGAATTGAGACGAGTATATGCCCACAGAGCTGCTTGAGTGCGATCGCGAAATCCCAACTGTGAGAGGATGCGGGTTAAGTGGTTTTTGACGGTACCAATGCTCAGATGGAGGGCAGTGGCCATCTCACGATTTGTGTAGCCCTGCCGCAGCAAGTGCAAAATTTCCAGCTCACGATTGGTAAATAGATGCTGATAGTCCGTGGAAGAAGAGGTTGGATGCTGCTGAGTAAACACCTTAGGCGCAATGGTTGGGCCGAGGTGTCCGTAACCTTGGTAAACCGTGCGAATGGCTGCCGCTAACTGTTGCGAAGGCGTACTCTTGAGTAGATAGCCTAATGCACCAGCTCTCAACGACGCCTGGATATAGTCATCTTCGTCAAAGGTAGATAGCACCAGAATGCGAATCCAGGGTAGCCGCTGATGAATCTCGCGGGTGGCTTCCACGCCATCGACTTGCGGCATCCGCATATCCATCAAGATGACATCAGGCTGATGTTGCTCTGCTAAGGCGATCGCCGCTCGACCGTCTATTGCTTCAGCCAACACCTCCATATCCGGTTCTAAGGCCAAGAGGCGCGCTAGCCCCCGGCGAAACATCGCTTGATCATCAGCCAACATCAAACGAATCATCGAGGAATACACACCTGAATAAATGTTCCTTCTCCTGCTCGGCTCTGCACCTTGAGCTGTCCTCTGAGGAGTTGAATCCGCTCGTGCATGCCCCGCAACCCAAACCCCGACAACACGCCATCCAATTCAAATCCCACGCCATCATCTTGCAGTTCTAGCCAAATATCGTTGCTGGTAGCATATCCTCGCAAATGGACCTGATGCGCCTGGGCATGTTTTTGAATATTAGTCAGTCCCTCTTGCAAGATGCAGTAGAGCTGATGGGCAACCGTAGGCGGCAGGATCGGGAGTTGGATCTGGTAGTCGATCTTGAGGGTATGGAGCGCGTGAACTTGTTCAATCAATTCGCGGATGGCCTGATTGAGATCAAAATTGCTTTGTCGCATGGTTTGAACGGAAAGCCGTACATCCTGCAAACATTGATGCGTGAGCTGTTGCGCTGTGGTCAAAGCCCCCGCTGCTGCGACTGGCTCTTGCTGGGTTAACCGCTGGATCAGTTCGAGCTGTACGTTTAGGGTAGTGAGGGAATGGCCCAACCCATCATGAATATCGCGCGCAATGCGAGCGCGTTCTAGCGCGATGGCCTGGGCTTCCACCTGTTTAGAGAGAGCCTCGGCTCGCAGCCGACTCTGGCGTTCAGCCACCATGATGAACCCAAAGCAAACCGCGAAAAAGCTGATACCTAGGTAACTCACGATGTTGCTGAAGAGGATGACTTGAAAGTTGTAGATGGATTCGACTTGTCCGGCTTGAATCTGAGTAACAATATCGTCTATCCGCCCCGGAATCCACTGAGCAATGATGACGATTTCAGCGATACCTGCCAGTAGGGTCGCGAGGATAACTTCGCGCCGAGGCAGCAGGAAGCAGCTTTTCACCAAAACAAAATAGAGCAACAGCTCAAACCACACTTCCCAAGCGAAGGCCGTAAGGATTAAAAATAACTCTAGGAAGACGTAGATGCGCCGCTGCCAGAGCGATCGCGCGATCGGAAAGCTCAGGCTGAAAACCCAAAAAACGCCACCAAAAAGATAGGCCCACAACAGGGGAGGCGATTGCGTTTCGAGGTGAGAAGAGAGCCAATTTTGAGTCAGACTCACCCCCAAAAGAAACCATTCCACCCAGCGGATGGTGCGGCGCAATTGAGATGAGCAGGCGGATACGGTCATCGCACACAACGGGATAGAAAGCAGCTATTTGTACAATACTGTGACTGTGGCTGCAGCAGTGATGACTAGAGTCATGGCAATTGGATGACCCGAGGCAGTCGTTCTATGGCAACGGCCTCCCTAAAGTGATAGGCGTTAACCTCATTTCGAGATTGCTTTTATGAAGCGAACGTTTTGGACAGTGTCACTGCGTAATTTACTCTTTTTGGCAACCCTATCACAACCACTCGCCGCGCAGGCGGTGCCCGCGCCCCTATTCAATTCCATCTTGCCTGACATCCAGCAGCAGCTACCGCCTAACTTACAGATGCGGCTACCTAGCTATTTGCCGGAGATGCCAGATCCCCTTTACCCTTCTGTTGATGTTGGCGACACCGGACTCACGGTGTATCTATCACCCGACCCTGAATGTGACCGCAGCGTACAGCCAGATTGCATGACAGTAGGTGGTGCAGCAGTCATGCATCCAGATGCCTTTGCCGACTGGCAGCAGCGACATCAGGACGATCTGACGCCAATGGAGTTATCTAACAACATCACAGGGCGCTACCTCACAATCGACTATGGAGAAGGCGCAATCCGCTACGTCGCTTGGCAGCAGGATCGTACTGGCTACATAGTGGCGGCAGTAGCGGATGGAATTTCACGGGATGATCTTCTGAAGGTCGCAAATTCTATGGTTGAGTCAGCTCCCATTGAGTAACCGCTCCTGTCGGCGCAACCTGTGTTGTTAGCCCCAATTTCAATAGAGTGACGCTAGTTGAGCGGTTTTCGAATATCAACTAGTTGAATAAGTCCTGTAAAACATCAAGGATCTGAAGCTGGAGCATATGTCTACCGGCTTGGATTCCTTGATAGTCGGCTACAGCCTATCGACTGTGGCTAAGTTGACGCCCAGGGAACTCAGTATCGCTCGACTCTAACTTGAAGTGCGACAGCACATTAGGCTCCAATCATGGATGCGATCGCTTGGTTAGAATCAGAGGGCGATCGCCCTGCTCCTTTGAGAATCAGTCAGGTGACTGCCTCAAAAGATCTACCAATTCAGGCTTTTTCAACTTACTGTAGCCTGTGATATCACGTTTTTTCGCCATTTTTTTGAGTTCTGCCGCAGTCATTGAATTTAGCAATGCTGGGTCAGTAATGACATCAGGTAACGGCTGAGGCGTTAGATAAAAGACTTGTTTAAGCATGTCAAGTTTCTTACCTCTGGAGATAGCGCACTTAAGCTTTGTGATTTCGTTAAGGCTCTTCCAGTATTGACGAGGAGCTTCGTCAATTCGATTTGTGGCAACAGAGAGTTTGATACCTTTCAGAGCACTTCCTGGTCGTTCTACAAGGTACTGAAGTGCAGACGCAATTTCGTCACGTGAGGCTTTTGAAAGATTGATTTTTGGGATCTCTTCTCCAGCCAAAACTCTAGAAATCTTAGCTGTATCCTCATCATCCTCAGCAATGATACACCAAATTTTTTCAAGTCCGGCTTCTTCAGCTACAGCATAGATAAATGAGTTTCCGATGACTTCATATTTATCTTCACCGATCTCTTTAATGATGACTGGAATCCAATTGCGTTCTCCTTTCTGAAGAAGCAGTTGCGCTGAGGCTAGAATCAAGAACTCAGGAGCATCTGTACCTTTACCTGGATCGATTTCATCCAAATACAAATGCATGAGGTTGCCAACGTCACTCAAGCTACTCATTGCACAAAATACTCCTTAGCTAAATTTTTGTAATACTCACGAGCTGTTTTGTCTCTGTAGACCGCAGGAATGCGAGAAAACGCTGCATTTGCAATATTTGCATAAGCAGGTACTTCAAAGATATGAAGATCCTGCCTTGACTTAACTGACTTAGGATAAAAACAAGCCGTCAAATCACAACCTTGCTTTTTTGCTGACTTAATGATGGAATGGATAGCCTCGTGAGCAGACCTGACCTGGGCGTGGGTCGTTTTCTCACCATTAAAAAAGACAGGCAGCGCAATAGGCGTTCCATCACCTTTTAGCTCTTGCGTTTCTGGAATGAACTTCTGAATTGCCATTGCTGCATTTTCCAATGAAAACAGATTGTTGTGTTTTGTCGGCACCAATATTGCGTCAGCGGCATACAAAGCTCTCTGACTAAAAATGCGCCAGTTTGGAGGAGAGTCAATCAAGATGTAATCATACTGCGATCTAAGTTTGTCTAGACCTTTAAATAGCGCTGATGGCTTTAAGTCTTGTCTTAGTTTGACTTCGTCTACTTCATAAGCAAGCATTTTGTCTGCTGGAATAACGTCAAACTGTACGCTTTTTTGTGTTCTCTTATCTGTTAGCTTGTAGGGGACAACTACTTCAGAAAAATCTATATCTCGATTCTTCAGTGCTTCATATACCTTGCCATTAGACAAAGGAATTCCTAGGGAGCTTGTCAAATCTTGCTGGTTGGGATCAAAATCGACCACCAATACCTTTTTGTTAAGTAAGGTCAGCACTGCCGCAAGATTGACTGTAGTTGTTGTTTTACCAACTCCTCCCTTATTGTTATAGACAGCAACTATTAAAGCTCTAAGAGGATTTTCAATTTTTTTCTTGATTCGAGATACTATCTCGTCGATATTATCTAAGTTTGTCGGCCAACAGGGTGTTGCGGGATGAACCACCTTTCCGTGTTTTCGGAAAAGTTGAATATGATTAGCATTTGTCATTAATCCCCAGCGAGCACTTTTACAATATCCACCTAGTAAATAACCTCGAAGCTGTTTCGCAGTACTTGTATATTTCGCACTATCAAGCGACAAATTAATATCCCGCCCTTTCAGCTCTACCAACAAGTCAGGATTTGTTTTGGTGTGTA
>CAKZMO010000632.1 GCA_937128595.1 uncultured cyanobacterium
CCAAAATCATTCTTCGAATGTGCAACGCCCGATACCTTAAACTCCTTTCAGGAGTCTCTCATCAAAAAATCATTCATCTTAGGAGGCTAAGTTGTATGTTGTGTTCCGTAAGGACTTATTTTCTTCGGTTTATCCTCTAGAAAAGTTCTATAGCGATACTAAATCGCTTGTGAACTGCTAAGTGAGAGGAGCGGGCTGCGCCCCTCCTCTCACAAATCATTTGAGATTGCTATAGATAGACTCAAGCTACAGAGGCATTCATGGGTATCAAAGAATTTACCGGATTGATTCATCCAGCTCTTGCTGTCGCAGTTGTTTTTCCGTTGATTGGAATGGTTGTATACCTTTCCCTACAAACACGAATACGGCGACTTCAGATGGCTGACGGGCAAAAAAGCAAAATTAATCCCAAAGCTGGCTCTGAGCATCTTCAGTTGGGCAAATGGTTGGCGACCTTCGTTGTTGTGGTTACTTTGATTGGTATGGCCCATCCCATTATTACAAAGGGGATAGAAAACAACCTTTGGGCTGAGGAGAGCGGCCGCGTCATCTTCATCGCTACGCTGTTTGGATTGACGCTAGCGAGTCTGGCGTTGCTCTATCAGACACGCACAAAGGTCTGGCGAGCGGTATTTGCGACTCTGACAGGAATGGGACTTGTGATTATCGGTTGTCAACCCGAGATTTTCCGTCGTGGGTTCGAGTGGTATACCTCTCACTACTACTACGGTATGACGGCTTGTTTGTTGATGGTTCTTTCGCTCGCGGTGGTACCTGATATTTATCAAGACAAGCAAAAACGATGGCGACGTGCCCATGCCGTTCTCAACCTGTTTGCGACGCTTTTATTTATCGGTCAAGGGTTTACAGGAACACGAGATATCTTTGAAATTGGCCTCTACACTCCCCCACCGGGAATGTTGCCGTTTTTCTTCTAAAGATTGTCCTAGGCTTACTGTGCGATTAAACTTTGCATCAACGATCGCGCTCTACTCCTTGTCAATGAGGACAGTGACAGCAGCGATCGCCACTAGCATTTCATCGTTTTTGTCGTCTAAGTCTTCGATAGCACGTCCTTGCACGATCATGCCTCCAGACTCCACTGTGAGCATTTTCTTCCCAAACGGAAGCACGCTCAACACCGGATCATGTTCAACTTGGTCAGGATATGGAACACTCACTTGTACCTCAACTATCATTTCGTTAGGGTGACTGAGACTTGCCACTTCCCACACACCCGGTAAAGCATTGTGGGCGATCGCATTGCGTACTGCACGAGCCGCTGCAACCGTCGGGTCTTGACCGTGTTGGTCAACGCCCATGCCCATTTCGATAATGAGTCGTTTGAGTGCCATTGTTTCACATCCTCGATTTATGCCTACATTGTCTGAGATGCAGTATAGTCGCCTAGGGAAAGAACAGGGAGGAGTGCGATATGAATCATAAATGGGGAAACCAGTAATGGGAAATGCTGTGGAATGGACGGAAGCTGCCCAAGCTCGGCTCAAAGAAATTCCCTTCTTTGTCCGTCCGGCTGCCCGTAAGAAAATTGAAAAGTTTGCCAAAGACGCTGGTTTCACAGAGATTACTGAAGAGATTTATGAGCAAGCGAAAGCGAAATTTGGCTCAAAAGAATAGGGCTTGAAAAACTCACCGCGCGGTTGCGAAGATTCAATCCGTATCAATCCATATCTTTTGGCGATGGATCGTTTCTTCCTTTGGAGATAGCAATATATCTTCCGTGAGGACTTACACTCCAGAAAATACAGCGTGAGTAATCTCGATCGATCTGCGGCACCCAACTAACCCAACGCTCGGTCGGTGAACAGGAACGAATATGAAAAATTGGGTAACGATTCAAGGGATTAAACACACTTGGTATCAGTTCTGGCATGACTGTAGGCAGTTACCCAAAAAAGCATGGCAGCGGTGGTTTGGAACGCTGGCGATTGGTTTAGGATTCAGTGCCGTTGTCATGTTTGTCTCCACTTTGATCGTCAAGCGAGCGGTGGATCAGGGAAATTTGCAAACGTGGGATGAAAACATGCTCATTCCGTGGGCTAATGCGATTCCTCTCAGCTTTGCAAAAGCGATTACGTGGGAATCACCTGGTAACTTAGTCGGAATGTTGCCTGTTGTTGTGGTTTTTCTGGTCATTACGATTCGCCGTTCGCAACCCCTACTCGCCGCTACGATGGCAATGGCCTATGGGTTGCAGTTTGCCCTTGTCTGGATCGGTTGGGGCTACTGGAATCGCGATCGCCCCATTCTCATTTCAGATGGAGTCGCTGCTTCAGGGCTTCATTCATTCCCCTCAGGACACACGGTAGTCGCCCTCACTGTGTATGGATTTTTGGCCTTCCTATGGTGGCGATCGAGTCGAAATTGGCTTGAGCAACTATTGATTCTGGTTTTGGCCATCATCTGGATCGGCCTTATTGTCAGTTCACGTCTGGTTTTAGGTGCTCATTGGCCGACAGATGTCCTCGTGGGCATTGGCATTGGCGGGCTATGGCTCGTTATTGTGTTGGTCGCGTTGGTACGTGCAGAAGCAGTCGTATCAACGCCGGGATCACGACTTGTCAATCGCTGAACAATGTCAAAAATCACATCGCAAAATCGTTTGATTGCTTTGATGACGTTTGAACGAAAAGCTCTATCTAAATTGCGGCTGCGGAACTCGTGATCTTTCCCATTGGAAAAACACGCAAAAACTACGGATAGAAGACAAATTTTGCTTCAGTTACACCGAACGGACTCAGATTAATTGATGACACTTTGGACGTTTATTCAAGAGATTCTTGGTCTCAATACAGATTCATTGTCCCTTGGCAATATGACCTGTCGGGCTGCCGTTGTCTACGGAATGCTGTTGACGCTACTGCGACTGGTGGGCGATCGCCGCTTTAGTGGACAACATGCAGCGATTGATGTCGTGCTGAGTATTATGCTGGGTGCAACTCTCAGCCGAGCCATCAACGGATCAGCCCCGTTTTTTAATACCCTTGGGGTTGGGGTTGTACTTGTTGGCTTGCACTGGCTTTTTGCGGCTCTGACATTCCACGTTCGCCGTTTGGAAAAAATCATCAAAGGACATGCCAAACCATTGATCAGCGAGGGGCAAATCAACAACGACAAGCTCCGTCACAGCCACATTACTTTGCGGGATTTAGGTGCTGCCCTCAGGTTGAAAGGACATCCTGTCGATTTTTCACAGATCGAACATGCTGCCCTAGAAACCAACGGAAAAATTAGCATCAAGATGAAAGAGAACGACTCTTCTGAAAAGATTCACTCTTCCCAAGTCAATCATTCAACGGTTCAAGTCCTCGATATCTCGGTTGAATCTGGGGTGCAGACGATTCGGATTA
>CAKZMO010000633.1 GCA_937128595.1 uncultured cyanobacterium
GGGGGATCAGTCTTGTTCCAGCGTGTTGTCTAATACTTTTCAAACATCCTCTCAGTCTCCACGTGTAAAAATCAACGCGACTGGGAAGCAAGATAGTCAACAACAAAGTCGTGGCTAACGTTGCACCACAAAGCCACAGGCATTTTGAAGAAAAGTGATACTCCATGACTCTTTTTGGGGACTCAAAATTTTTTGGGGGCTCAAAATTCAAACGTTAGAACTTTTGAATTTACTGAATTCCAGTATGTTTATCAGGCTGCATGTCGAGATGTGTTACTAGAGTCAAGTCCACGTCAAAAATTTCTGCAAAGACATTTAGAAGGTCTGCTCGCACGTTGAGGATATCAATCTCTGGCTCAAAATCGATGAGGCGACCTACGGGGCGATCGCCAATGCCGCAGGGCACAATGTTTTGGAATCCTGCCATCTCAGGACATACGTTGAGCGAAAACCCATGCATGGTAATCCAGCGACTAACTTTGATGCCGATTGCTGCAACTTTGCACCCTTTCACCCATACGCCAGTCAGTCCTTCAATCCGTTCTCCACGCAGGCCATATCGAGCCAGAACCCGAATGATCACCTCTTCAAGCTGACGCAAGTACCAGTGCAAATCTTGGCGATAGTGCCGCAGGTTCAAGATCGGATAGCCAACAATCTGTCCTGGAGCGTGATACGTCACTTCTCCTCCTCGCTCGATGCGGTGTACCGACACATCAGACTCTTGCGGAGAAAACTTTAGAAATTCTAAACTTGCCCCTTGACCAAGGGTGTAAACCGGAGGATGTTCTAGCAAGAGCAAAACATCATCTAACTGCGGACAAGTGCGACGAGCAGCAACGAGCGATCGCTGCCATTGCCACGCCGTTTTATACTCCACCTGCCCTGGACAATAGACCTGGCATAGTCGTTGCTGCTCTGGTTGCTGCATTGAAAGTTATTTTTGCTCGTGGCGCTATCGTGTTTGTGCTTATTCTGAGATGAAACTTAATAAAATATAAATTGCTGTCAACCGAATTTCCTCATATCTATTCATAATCGTAGTCAAGAATTATCAAGGGATGCAAAGCATTCTAAAGGGGAAAGTTATGCAGAAAACAAAGTGATAGGGTGTACGTATAAGCCAGATTCTCATATGGGAGGCAGCTTTATGAAGCTCGTTATCCAGGGTAAAAACATTGAAATCACTGATGCAATCCATGAGTACACGCATCAAAAGATTGAAAAAGCAGTGAGCCATTTCGAGAGCTTTACGACCGAAGTCGATATCACCCTTTCGGTGGCTCGCAACCCCCGGATAAATCCAAAGCAGATTGCTGAGGTTACGATTTTTACGAATGGCTCTGTTGTTCGAGCTGAGGAGAGTAGCGAAAACCTCTACGCTAGCATTGACCTCGTTGCCAATAAAATTGCTCGCCAACTGCGTAAGTACAAAGAAAAGCAGCGTAATCACAAGCATTCGCATGCGAAGACCTCCGACTTTTTGAAGCCAAGCGCGATCGCTGATGACTTGATACAGAACCGGACACCGGAACTGCCCAAAGAGGTTGTTCGCACCAAGTATTTTGCAATGCCTGCGATGAGCATAGAGGAGGCATTAGAACAACTTGAACTGGTCGATCATGATTTCTATATGTTCCGTAACGCCGACACGGGAGAAATCAACGTCATCTATGAGCGAAATCATGGTGGGTTTGGAGTCATCCAACCTCGCAATGGCAACGGTCACGTGAACGGAAAGCTAGGAGAAATGGCTCAGCATGACCATTCTCACTCTTCAGAATATATTGAAGCTTAGAGTATGAGAAGTGCTTGCCATTCAAGCGTTCCAGACTCAGTTTAACTTCACTCAAATTTCAGATAGCACGAGCAAATTGTCGGATGTGGATAGTATCCATATTCGGCAATTTGTTTATGGAACAGCGAAATTGCCAACTGGCGAATGATGTTTGGGAGGAGCATGGCATTGCCATGCCCGTACAGCAGGCAATTGATAGGTTGGTAGATTCTATATCATTCGTCAATTTCGCAACGCTGGACAGCTGGTCAGTTGTTGGCGGCACCGTTCCGCCGTGTCACTGTGATTGAGCCAGTGTCGAGGATTGTGCGCTAGGGTTAAACAGGTGCATTGTCACTTGTTACTTATGATTTCTTTCTATGACACTCTACACCTACGCGTTTGTTCGTCAGTCTGAGCAGCCTTTTGTCCTACCGATGGGTATTCAGCAGCAAACTCAGCTTTTCAAAACAGACGAATTGTCTGCTTTAGTAGAGCCAGACTTGGATATAGAACGATTGCAGGCGGATGATGAACATCTCATGCAGGCTGTCTTTGCGCATGACCGAGCGATCCAGAATATCTTTGAGCAGACGGTTGTTTTACCCTTACGGTTTGGAACATGCTTTACGAGTCAAGAGCGCTTGCTGGAGCATCTGAAGCAGCGATCGCCCGTTTACCAACAATTTCTCTCTGATTTCGCAGGCAAAGCAGAATACACGCTCAAAGCTTCTCCCCTTGAACTTTCAGCGGAACCTTCAGCGACACAGGCGAAAGGAAAAGACTATTTGCTCCAGAAAAAGAAGCAGTATCAGGCTCAGACCTCTTATCAGCAACGGCAACAAGATGAGTTTGACCAGTTGCTGTGTCACATTGACGAGAAATATACCTTTCAGTCTGGCAACAGTCTTGATTCAGACGTGCGTAGAATTAATTTATTGTGCGATCGCCAAGAGGAATCCCTTTTGCAAAGCCACTATCAATCTTGGAGCAAAGAATGCACGTGTTGGGAGCTGAGCCTTAGCGATGCGCTGCCGCCTTATCACTTTGTGGCTCTTGGTGAGTAGCCCCAAAGCAACAACAAGCAGCAAATTGCACTCCGAATATTTTCGCGGATCAGCAATATTCGTGAGCGATTCACAGAATGCTAGACATCAGTATTCTCGCTCGCTGTCACTCTTGCGATTTGTTTCTTTTCGACACTGTTGAGCTTAAGAGTTCATAAACGTAGAGGTCTCTAGCTTCTCTGGGGCGATACAGTCGATGTAGTGGGTGTAGAGACGATAGAAAGTTGCGACATTGAATTGTCGCTATCTAATCAGCATTAAGACTCAGGTCAACGGCTAATTATTTGGTTTTGATAAGGCTTTATGGCTGAAACGAAAGAGGTTCAGAAATACTTAGCATATTGGTTCCAGGCTGGAAAGCACGTCATGCTGAACGGCGGGCAAGAAGCTTATCGCCCATCTTGTGTCATTCAAGGCGATCGCTACAGTGATGAATTTCAAAGGTGCTGGACGTATCTGTTGAGTGAAAACTCAGGCGATTGTTTTCTTGAAGGAACTGACCAAACGGTTCACGAATTGCTTTCCCCTCGTTGGGACATCACACCCTGCGCTCGATGTGAAATGCCGATTCCAATAGTTGCGCTTGGTGTTAGTTCTCTGGGGTGTCCCTGTAACGATCTGCCGACGTGGCCCAACAATGAGATTCCTCAGCCGCGATCGCCCATCAACAGCCGCGATCGACTTTCTCAAATTCATGGTCGTTTAAATCGCAGTGACGAAACCAATCAAGAAGACTCCTATAACTCTGACGCGATCGCCAAATAGCATAAGAGCCTTCGGTTTAGAATCAGTCAAAGGCGTTCTTTAACTTAAGGGTGCACCAAAGACTTGAGTCCAATAGTGATTGTAATTGATGCTGCCCGTGTCATTGGCGAGGTAGTAATATCCGATGCCTAACTCTGTGGGATTGCTGCTGAGAATATTGGCTCGATGCCCTGGGCTGTTCATCCAACCTTCAACGACTGCTGCTGGAGATGAGTATCCGGCTCCGACGTTTTCTGCGGCAAACCGATAGACATAGCCTTCTGAACTAACGCGCTCGGCCATGGTTGAGCCGTCAGCTCCAGTGTGTCCGAAGAAATCATCGACAGCCATACTTTCAGAATGACCTTGGGCTGCTCGGATGAGTCGAAGATTGAGGGTCAAGGGTTGAAGACCAGCTCCAGCACGTTCTTGGTTGGTCAGAGCAAGAACTTCTTGGATAAACGGATTCGCGCCATCGTTATTAATAGACGTATCGTCGATTGGATTGCTATCTGGGCGAGATTTAGAAACAAATCGAAGCTTGTATTGGGTGTTGCCTTGCTTTTGATGAACGCGGACAAAATACTTGCCTGCATCTAGATTGTTCAGCTTCACTTTTTCTCTACGACGTCCTAGCCGACTCGAACTCGCTATGACGTTGCCTCTGCGGTCGAGAAATTCTAGATCTGCATTTGCTTTTAATCCCTTCAGCTTCAGTTTGACTTTGCTACTACTCTTGACCCGAAACGAATAGAAGTCTTCGGTATCTGCTTGTCCAACCCAATCTCTGAGCGTTCCTTTCCCTGATTTAAAGTTAATTTTGCGAGCATTAGCTCTGCTATTTCCGGCGCGATCGCGAGGCATATCTTTAAATCCTTCGTCACGAAAAGACTCTAAGGCTAGAATTCCCGAGCCTGGGAAAAAAACGATCGCTCATTAACAGGTGCAAGCGTTTTAACAGGTGCAAGCGTTTGATAGATATTGAGGTGACTCAAAACTTCTTTATTTCTTAATATCTTTGCAATGGCTTGTTGCACCTGCCTGTGAAGAACTCAGTTGATCAAATAATTTGCGCACAGTGACTGTTTTAAGTGCTATGTTTTTGAAGTTCTTCGATGAATACCTTTCGGTGAATCTATGAATTGGCGAGTTTTGGTCACCTGTCCTCCCATGATCATGACCTTGGATGAGTGCCAGGAGCGTTTCCAACAAGAGGGCTTCGATGTGCATGTGCCTCAGTTTGAACAGCAGATGAGTGAGGCCGACTTGTGCAACCTAATTGCTGATTTTGATGGAGTCATTGCCGGAGATGATCCTTTTTCTGCCAAGGTTTTGAAGATTGGACGGCAAGGAAAGCTAAAAGCCTTAGCAAAATGGGGAATTGGCGTGGATGCGATCGCCCTAGATGCAGCAAAAGAACTGGGCATCTTTACCTCAAACACTCCTAATGTCTTTGGCGATGAAGTTGCAGACGTTGCCTTGGGCTATACGATTCTGATTGCCCGTCAGCTTCATCGGATGGATGCTGCTGTGCGTCATGGGCAGTGGCTCAAGATTCAGGGAACGTCTCTACGAGGAAAGACCGCTGGAGTTATCGGCGTGGGAAGCATTGGTAAAGCGATCGCTCGCCGCTATCGAGTCTTAGGCATGGAGGTTTTGGGCTATGACGTGTTTCCAATTGACTCTGCCTTCTGTGAAGAGACGGGGGTACAGTCCGTGGACTTGCAAACCGTATTTCAAAACTCAGATTGCATCACATTAGCTTGCAATCTCACTCCGGAGAATCACCATTTACTCAACCCTGATGCCTTTGGTCAAATGAAGGATGGAGTGTGGATTGTGAATGTGGCGCGGGGGCCAATTATTGATGAATCCGCTTTGGTAGAAGCGCTCACTTCCGGCAAAGTAGGGGCTGCGGCTCTCGATGTGTTTGAGCACGAACCTTTAGCCGTCGGACATCCTTTAACCCAGTTTGAGCAGGTCATTTGCGGTAGTCACAACAGTTCTAATACCCGAGAGGCGGTGTTGCGAGTGAACCAGCTCGCCGTCGATAATCTTGTGCGCGATCTCAATCGGGCAGCGGCGGGAGAAACGCCATGAGCCGAGTGGCTGTGATTACGGGTGTGGCAGGAGGCATTGGTCACGCGGCGGCTTTGATGTTTCAGCAAGCTGGCTGGAAAGTTGTCGGTCTCGACTGTCATTCTGAAATCGAACTAGACGGAGTGGATCACTACTTACAAGTAGATTTAGCAGATGCAGCGGCAGTTCAGCAGGCGATCGCCCAAATCCAGCAGACCCATTCTGAAATTCACACTCTCGTCAACAATGCCGCCTATCAAGTTTGTCAGCCTGCGGTAGAGATGGCTTGGGCTGAATGGGACAAAGTCATGGCAGTAAATGTGCGAGCTGCCTTTTTTCTGGTTCAAGGACTGCATCCTGCACTAAAAGCGGCTCAGGGCAGCATCGTGAATGTTAGTTCTGTTCATGCGATCGCTACCTCTGCTAATATTGCGGCTTACGCAACCAGCAAAGGAGCGCTGTTAGCGATGACCCGTGCCTTGGCGATCGAATTTGCTGCCGATCAAATTCGTGTCAATGCGGTGTTGCCGGGAGCTGTCGATACGACCATGCTGCGAGACGGTTTGCAACGTGGTCATCTGGCGGGCGATCGCACCGAAGAACTGTTGTCTGAGCTAGGGCGCAAAACGGTCATGGGACGAGTCGGACAGCCCCACGAGATTGCTGAAACCATTTTGTTCTTAGCCGACAATCAGCGCTCGGCATTCATGACCGGACAGCATATTGTTGTTGATGGCGGGGCGATCGCCCGTCTCAGCACAGAGTAATTTGAGGAAATTTTTCAGAGGTGCTTTGCCAACTCCTCTTAGCGGCTCGACCAAACTTCTCTCAACATCGAGCGCGAGTTATGGCGTGGCCTGTTGGGCGGCCTCGATAATTTCTCGGATAGTGAGCTGATAGCTGCCCCGACCTGTTGCATCATAGGCATTGGCGATCGCCAGATAAGTCCCTGTTTCAGGCAAAATCACCGTCATTGAAGAGTTGCGGTTGTTGTCACTAATATCGTCGTTCTGGCTAATCAGGCTACCGTCAGGGCCCACCAGCACCAGATAAGTGTCAAACTCTGCACTTTCCAACGTAATCAACACGGGCTGTCCTTGGCGTCCTTCGAAGGGGTGTTCATCATACAGGCTGCTATCGCTGGGCAACACAGAATCGCCAGACTCAAGCACACCTGCTGTTTCGAAGAGAACTGAGGTTGAACCGATGGCGGGAGAAAAAGCTGGAACCTGCTGGGCTAGGGCATATCCGTTCGTCTGCAAAAACTCTTGCAAGGTTGCAAAATATTGAGCGCGATCGCTCTCTTGGTAAATTTGCCTTACCAGATCCCAGCCTTCAGCCGACTGATCCAGGAGATATTTGGTGGCGAGATAGGCTGCCAGCACCCCTTTCATGTCGCGATCGCTGTCCCCATCTCGAATCGCGGTGTAGCGGTTCCATAGGCGGACAGCCTCTGCATAGACCTCGGAGGGAAACTCCCTTGTGACATCCACCATTTCGCCGTCACGATATTGCCAAAATTGAGGTGGAAACGCCGAGTCCGCAAAACTGGTGAATGCATAGGCAAAGCGATCGTCGTTGCTGATGAATTCTGGGACACCGTCGCTGTCTAGATCGTCTAGCCGAAAACCCCCCACATTCCCCCAGAAATGTTCGATGCTGGAATATTGCCCTTGTTCTGGATCGTAAGCGAAGATTTGGCTGAACCAACAGCAGTGAGCACCTCCGCTATAGAAGTCCAGAATCACTTCAGGCTCATTATCGCCGTCCAAATCTCGAATTTCGAATTTTTCTGGGTCTTGCTTGCAAAAGCCAACTTCTGTCATTAACTCTTGATCAAAGACAACCTCTCCGTCGCGGGTGATGCGCAAGCGAGGATTGACGCCGCAAAATTCGTCTTCTTCATCCGAATACTCAGCTCGAACAACGCCTGCCGAAGTCGTTTCTTCAACGGCATAGGATGCGGCGATCGCCTCTTGCGAGCTAAAGCAAAGGAATCCGACCATGAATCCCAAAATGGATGTTCCAACACCTGTGGCAGGCAGAAATCGATGAGCTGAGACTGATATTTTGACGGAAGTTAGTCGGTAAGACATGGTTTCGGTTTTTGCCTCCAAATTTTTGGGTCAATGGACTTGGCATCGTGAACTGTGGGTGCAAGCAGAGTTTAGGTTGGGAAGAAAAGCGCCCGAAACGAACCAATATGCAAATTAGGCGAGGGTCAAATCAATTCTGATGATGGAGTAAATATACAGAAACCGCATTGTGTTGTTTTCATGAAGTCTCCGAAGCTTACGACAAAGTAACAGTGAAGGACTACCCGAAGCCCCTGCAAAATCAGTAAATCTTCGATACTTTGTATTAAGAAGAACAATTTTCAGGGTGCTACTTCACATAACTGCATCTACAGGTTTTTCCGCTGAACAATTGGGCTTAAGAGAGCAATAATTGTTTCTGAATTATTTAGTAGGACGCAAGACGCGTCTTTCTGGGCTTCGAGGTATTGAATTCCAGAAAAATTGATTTTTGTATGTCAGTTTTTTGTATGTCAGTAATTTTGCTGAGATTTATCCATTTTATTGTGAACTTATACCAATTTTCTATGAGGACAGGCACAATTCAAAAGTCGAAATCTTTTAATATCAGGTATTTCGTCGCATTGATTTTGCGCAGCTTCATATTCATTTGGCATTAGCATCTCTAAATCTTTTGTGTGAGTGGTGTTCAGAGCTAGTCATCCCAGTCTATTGGTGAGTGTCTGTCCGTTACGCTATATCAGTTGACACGAATTTCTATTTACTGAGGTATGCGGCTTTTACGGTCTTATCTTTTTCATAAATGATGTTTTATAGACACAAGTAATGTTTCCTTAAATTTAGAAAAGTCGCAGGGCTTTTGTTGAAAGTTTTTATTGAGCACATCGTGGTTTAAGAAGTTATTCTTTTCAATTTGAATAGCCGTTCTAGAAATTTTGTTTCGCTTGGGGGTCAATCCATGACTCTAATCTATGTATCTAGCGTGCCGCAGCTTTACATCACACCATCATCTACAGTGATTGAACCTACTCTGCTCATCGATCCTGAGCACACAATACAGCCTGATTCTAGGCCTACAAGACTTGGGCATCCGGCACAACCTGATCCTAATCTGATAGGCAATGACCCAGTTCTTATTCATCCAGTAGAGCCAGATTACGTCGTGGTTCGTCCGCAGCCTGAGTCAGACTTGACGTATCCCATTGTAGGCAGCTCTTCGGGCGATCGCCTCTCGGGTACAGCATCAGCAGATCAGATTCGAGGACAAGGGGGAAATGACAAGCTCTTGGGGCTTGCTGGCGATGATCTGCTGGTTTGCGGGCGTGGAAACGATCGGGCGATCGGTGCCAATGGTGATGATCTGCTTAAGGGTGCAGCCGGAGCGGATAAGCTCAAGGGCGGTAGAGGAGATGATCATCTGCTGGGTCAAAACGGTGACGATAGACTGCTTGGCGGTCGCGGCAACGATAGGCTAGAGGGCGGCAAAGGTGAAAATGTTGTAATAGGTAGGGCAGGACGCGATGTTTTTAGCCTTCATCGTCGCGGCACTAGCATTATTCGAGATTACCAAGACGGACGCGATCGCATCGAATTACCAGATACTGTCCGGCTGGGGGCTCTAGAGACCAATCAAGTTGGACGCTCTACGGAAATAGAGCTGCGCAATCAAACGTTGGCTGTTCTCAGAAATGTTGATGCTACCGATTTGTCCAGAGCAGACTTTGTCTAAACGATTCCCCAAAGAGAGGGAAACAACTGCATGATTTACAGCTGACCTTCTTCGGGATGTCGGTTGTGCTATCTCCAATTCTCTAAGTGTTTGTAGAGCCCTCAGACAAAAGCGACTCAAAACTGAGATCACCGTTTTCGGTGATGCCCTGCTCTTGCTCTACAAATTCTTGAACTCGGCTGCGATATTCTCGCAACGTTCTTTCAACCCATGCCCGGTTTTTGCTATTGACATAAAGATGAACGAGGGGTTCGCCTGCATCAGGCAAAACTAGAATCCAACTATCAGACGTTCCCTGTCGGTAGACTTTGACTCCATCGGTCAGGTCAAGAAGTTCACTGGGATGCGTTTCCACCATATACCGCATCAATGCCCCTTTCACAATCCACGGGCAGCGAACTGTCACGGCTCGGTGGCAGATGCGAGGTAGCTCTGAGCGCATTTGAACGAGCGATCGCTCTTGAATCGTGAGCATTTCGATGAGCTTGGCAATGCAGAACATCGCATCAAATCCAGGATGAAGCTGAGGAAAGATAAATCCCATTTCTCCACTTCCACCCAACACCACATTGGAGTTGGTGTGGCATGCTTCCATCAGTGCAGTAGGATTTGCTTTGGTTCGAATAACCTGGGCATCGTGGCGATAAGCAATTTGTTCGACTGCACTCGATGCATTGACAGGAACCACTACCGTACCGCGAGGGTGCGCGGTCAAAAGCATGTTGGTCATGAGGGCGGTGAGCTGTTCCCCCCGAATAGCGCTACCCGCTTCGTCTACTAGGATGAGCTGTTCTCCATTTGCAGAAACCTGTACCCCAAGACTTGCTTTTAGGGCTTCTACTACACTGCCCAGCTGACCCAACATCACTTCCCGTTCTTCCACAGACGGCATGACTTGACTGAGGCTAGCGTTGAGCACAACGGCGTCGCAGCCAAACTTGTTGAGCAATAGAGGTAACACCGCTCCTGAGACGGCATAGACATAGTCAATCACGACTCTCGAATTGCTATTGCGAATTGCTCCGACGTTGAGATGCTGTTCAAAGGTGGTTCCGTATGTGTCTACCGTTTGAGTTGCGTAGACCATACTGCCGATCTCTTGAATCGGAACGCGCCGAAAGTCTTCTTTGAAGAAAGCACCCTCGATCTTTTTCTCACGACTTTTGGAGAAATCAATGCCATTTTTGTTAAAAAATTCAATCAGAATATGATCAGAGCGATCGGGATGAATCCGTACATGAATGCCTGCCACGACTGGCAGGGTCGGAACCATGACCCGCGCGACGGGAATGGCTGTTGCTTCTAAGTTTTGGACATCAATACCCACCGACATCAATCCAGCAATGAGCGATCGCGACACCATCCGAGAAATGCTGCGTTGGTCACGAGATACCGTTACTTGAGAGGCAGGTTTTAGCGTTGAGCCAAATGCCGCGCCCAAACGCACCGCAAACTCAGGAGTAATGTCAATGTTTGCCAAGCCTGAAACGCCCCGCTGCCCAAACAAGTTGCGTCGCGCGACCTGCCCCCAGATTAAGTTCATATTGAGTGTTGCACCGGGTTCAATTTTTTTGCTGGGCCACACTCTCACCTCTGGACAAATCTGCGCCTCTTCTCCCACAGTCGAGAGAGAACCAACAACGGCTCCTTCGAGAATGTGAGCGCGTCGATCGACCCGTGTGCCCCTTGAGGTCACACAGGCTCTCAAATGAGACTCGTCACCCACCACACAACCATTCCAAACGATAGGCCGTTTTAAGTCTGCATCAGAGCCTATATTCACGTTGTCGCCAATCACTGTTCCGGCGCTGAGGGTTGCCCTTGCTCCGATGCGGCAGTTGTTGCCAATCATGACAGGGGGTTCGATGGTTGCTGAAGGGTCAATGGCTGTGTTTTGACCAATCCACAGACCGGGCGATCGCTCTTCGTAGTAGTCTAAATCAAGCTTCACCTTACGTTCTAGCGCGTCATACTGAGCCTCTCGATAGGCGTTGAGATTTCCCACGTCGCACCAGTATCCATCGGCAATATAGCCGTACATCGGCTCTCCTTTTTCAAGCAACATGGGAAACAAATCTTTGGAAAAGTCGGACTCCTGGTTTTCTGGCAGATATCCCAGCACTTCTGGTTCCAGAATGTAGGTGCCTGTGTTGACGGTGTCTGAAAAAATTTCGCTTGTAGACGGTTTTTCTAAAAAGCGGACGATCCGCTGTTCTGCATCGGTAATGACCACGCCAAATTCCACTGGATTGGGCACGTGGGTCAAGACTAGAGTCGCTTTTGAACCTCGCTCTTTGTGAAATTGAATTGCTGCTGTCAGGTCAAAGTCAGTAATGCTGTCTCCGCTGATCACAATGAAGGTGTCGTCTAACAGTTCAGCCACATTGCGGACACAGCCAGCCGTTCCGAGGGGTTGATCTTCCTCGACGGCGTATGTCATCTGTACGCCGAACTCTTGACCATCCTGAAAGTAGTCCCGCATGACATCTGGAAGATAATACAGCGTCGCGATGACTTCATTGACATTGTGACGTTTGAGCAGATTAATAATATGTTCAGAAATGGGGCGATTGAGGATAGGTACCATTGGTTTGGGCAAATCGCAGGTCAGGGGTCGTAATCGTGTCCCTGAACCTCCGGCCATCAACACAGCTCGCATAAATCCTCCTTCTTATTTGCGTCAAGCAACATTTGCTATCGTCACCTCCAAGGGATGGTGAACTCAGACAACAAAATTTGTTGCTGAATTGAGCTTCGAATCAAATTTTTGGGGTTTGTCACTGCTTGTCATTTAGCGGTAGCTCTTATGAGTAAATTAGTGAGCTGCTGCTATATTTTGAAGCACCCGCACCCCGTCAACGTGATGCGCCTGCTACACCGCCTCTAAAAAATGAACTTTTCTCTAAATAACGACTAAAAAATGAAGTATTTTTTCAACAGCTCGACTTAATTCTGTATTCTCCCATGCTTTCAGTTCAGCCATATCACTGTGACGCAGTTGAGTCGTGTCATGCTGTGCAGTTCAACACTATTTACAGCAACGCAAGTAGCTGTTGTTCTCTTGAGCGGTTTTGGCATCCTTCCTGTTTTCTATTTTCTAGGCAGCGGGATAGCGAATCGCTTGATGTGCTGAAAGATTGCTTTTACCGATAAATTAAGGTGCTTAATGTCGTTTCGCTAGAGAAATACATTAGGGATTCCCACAATCGCTGTGGTTGCAGTCATAATTGACGTAGGATATTGACTCATCTGGGAGGTGTTCAATGCTTCAGTTGCTTACGATTGTCCTTGTTGCGGTATACGCCGGCGGCGTTTGGAAATTTATCTCTGGATTTAATAAAACAAACTTCGAAAGCGGTCGTTTGCCATTAGCGTTTTTGTGGCCTGTTTTGTTATTGACCAACCGAGCCTATCGGCAAAACTTTAATCGCGCTCTTAAGGGCTAAATTGTAATCTTTGTGACTTGTCCGGTCACCTCTCTGCGGGAATAAGAAATCCTCAGAAAACCTAGAGATTGTCCTTAAGCCTCGGTTGCGATAGATATGCTGTGCCTATGGAGGATTACATCTCTGTAGGTTGTTTCGCAGGCAATGCCGACTCGAGAACTATGGCAAAGAAAAATTCTCAGGCTTCGAACCATTCCGGCTTAGCTAGTGTGTTGAGCCAATCGTCTGACCAGTGGCATGATCCATTGGTGGCGGTTGCTGCTCGTTTCAATCAGGAGTATCGCGGAGAGACGTTTTCGTTGCCGGAAGAAGTGGAGGCCATGCCAATCTTTCGAGATTGGGCATCGGGATTGCTAACGTCTCGGATTGCTTCTCCCTTTTGGGAAATTGCTAAGCCGAAAAAACAGCAACATTGCTTGGATCTTGGCTGCGGAGTCAGCTTCTTAATTTACCCGTGGCGAGAATGGGGAGCTTTTTTTTACGGCCAGGACATTAGTGCTGTAGCCAGAGATGCGCTGGTTGCTCGTGCCCCGCAGCTAAACTCCAAGTTGTTTAAGGGGGTGCAGTTGGCTCCAGCCCATCAACTCTCCTATGAAGCCAACCATTTCGATTTGGCGATCGCCACTGGGGTGAGCTGCTATTACCCAGTTGACTATTGGAGCATCGTTCTCGATGAGGTGCAGCGTGTGCTGAAGCCAGATGGGGTGTTTGTGTTTGACGTGATTGACCCGGATGCTGAGCTAGCTGAGAACTGGGCTATTTTGGAAACCTATCTCGGAGCGGAAGTGTTTCTAGAACCGCTGACGACTTGGAAAGCCCTGATCAAAGAGAAGGGTGGGCGCATCATCAAGCAGCAGTCTGGAGAGCTTTTCCATTCGTATAAAGTCAAATTTTAGAGAAGCTCCCAGTGAGCCTACCGTCAAGTTCTTGGCCGTTGGCTGATTGACGCTCTGGATTAATCGCAGTTGCGGTTAGCGATATCGCCTCTCGGCATTGTGGTTTGGCACAACACAGCCTTTGCCAGGTCAACTCCACGTAGTTCTACTCCGGTCAAGTTGGCTTGGGATAGATTAGTACCCTTGAAATCCGCGCCAGCCCAATAGACATTTTCGAGGTTAGCGCCCGTCAGGTCAGTTTTCACAAAGACAGAGCTAGCCAGGTTTGCCCCGCTCAAATCTGCATTTCGCAATGTTGCACTACTGAGGTCAACCCGAGACAGATTGGCATCGGAGAGATTGGCACCATCTAGATTGGCTCGAAACAAGTTAGCTGACGTAAAGTCGGCTTCGGATAGGTTTGTTCCCTGCAAGTTTGCGCCGCTCAGATCCGAAACTTTGAGATTGGCTCCAGCTAGATCTTCTCCACTCAAATCTGCATCCGTCAAGATACATACAGGACAGTCTTTGGTTTCGAGAAGCAAATCAACGTCGTCTAGGATAGCGGCTTCAGCTTGTCCTCCAAAGAGCATCGGACTCAGCAGCGTCGCGGACAAGAAGCATAGAACCAAGCAGGAGAAAAATCGAGAACCCCGATCGCTGTGAGGATCGCTCTTGTTCCAAAATCTATTTGTCCATCGTCTTCGCGACTGAAGACAAGAGAGGAGCGATCGCCATATCGAATGCTTCATAACCGTTGACTAAACCTGAAATTACGTTGTCTACCCATCAGTGTCTCATAGGTGCGGAAGACACCTGAGCGGTTCTGTGAGCCATTCCTATGATAAAGGCTTACAGAACTCTATAAAAGCTGTTTGGTGGAAGCACCGTTGTGGATACCGACTGCTCAACTGAAATGCTCAAGGTTGAGTGTTACAATTTGTTAATATCTGCGCTACTGTCGGAATAGGGACTGAAATGGCGATCGCCTAATCGGTTTAGCTATAGAATCTAGCGATTACGGACAAAAGCTTTAGCCCCGCCTGCGCCTAAATCATCCAGAATCGATGCAAACTCCTGTCTTATCTTCTACATTCTTTCTCACCGTGCTCATGTTGATTGGGCTGATGTTCTTTATTCGAGCTTCTACAAAAGATCGAATCGAAGTGGCTCAGCTTACGACTCAACAGCAGCGAGAGCAGGTGCTCGAACGGCTCCAGCGCTACTTTTCTCAGCGTGCCTATCGACTCACCAATGTCGATGCCGAACGCGACGTTGTGACATTTGAAGGGTTTGTCAGCCCGAGTCTGTTTCTAGCTATTTTTCTGACTTTTTTAGCAGCGACGGGGCTCTTGTGCCTTGGGCTGATCCTGACGTTTCTTTTTCCCAGTACGTCGCCTGCGCTGTTGGCGATCGTCGTGCTTTCTCCGGCGGCAGGTGTGTTTTACTGGAAGCGTTCGGCGCGTCCTGAGCAAGTGTCGCTGCGGGTCGATACGTTAGATGGGAATGCTGAGTCAGTAACGGACGAAGACAAGATGGCTCAACCTGACGGAACCGCTTCCTCTCACTCGCCGCAGACGAGCATTTGGGTCAAAGGCCATCGAGATGAGCTTTCAGAGCTTCAGCGATCGCTCAATCTCAAGCGATCAGAAGTAGAACTTTAACGTTTCAGAATGATGTCTGAGGATAAAGTGAAGCGCAATTCTAAACTTTTACCTCAGACCTAAAACAACAGATCAGAATCTGGGCTTGCGTCATCGCCTTCATTTTCAGAATCTGACTCAGGAGACTCAAATGGGTTGGGGGGGCGATCGCTACTCCAAGCCCACCATGCCGCGCCACAGTTGCATTTGTAAAACTCTTGCCACTTGCGACGATGGTCAAGGGTAAAGACGGGCGATCGTCGATTGATCCAAACCGCTTCAGCTTCTTGAGACGTTTCGCCACATTTGGGACAGCGAAACTCAAAGGCGTGTAGCGCAGGTTCAGTCCAAGGTGGCGGAGTGAGAGCAAACGCATCCATATCTTACCTATCCATTGGTGATGTTAACGCGAGGCAATGTTCAGAATAAACGGTCGAAGACCTCGTGAGTAGCGCCGAAATTTTCAAGACATCCTGATACAGCGTAATATTTTGTGTTTTCGACTCAACTGACGTTGCAGACAATCGTTGCGGAGCATAACGCCTTGAGGAAGATAGGGGCTTTGCGAGTTAGGATGTAGGCGCATTCGTGAATGATCGGGGGGCGAACCCAATTTAGCTCAATTTGATGTAGCTCGATCTTGTTCGGACTTCGCTGTCCGTTGGATTTTTAGGCGCAAAATCACTTGCAAGCAAGATTGTTGAATTTTGGATCTGCCTCTATAGTTTGCTTTAGTTCATTTTAGCGAGATATCCCAGGGGGAAATTAGGTTATGGGGGCGTTATGAACGTGTTTGCCAACGGATCTATCTTGAACCTCATTTCACTTGGGGGTATTTTCGGGCTATGTGCAGTCGCCTGGGTCTTTTCAGAAAATCGACGCCTCAAATATTTCCCTTGGCGCGTCATGGTCGGCGGCATTTTGCTCCAGCTCATCATCGGAGCGTTGGTCTTTCGGGTTCCGGGGTCTCGCGATGCCCTACAAGTTTTTAGCAACTTACTCAATTTCTTATTTGACGCGGCTGACTACGGAGCCAACTTTGTTTTTGGCTCTAATATAGTTCCCTTGGCGGATAGACCTGCAACGGTTGAACTCGGCTACATCTTTGCTTTTAGAGCGTTGCCAACCGTGGTTTTCTTTGGGGGATTGATGGCGCTGCTCTACAACGTCGGGGTGATTCAGCTCATCACAAACGTTTTTGCCAAGCTGTTTTACAGCACCATGCGCTTGAGTGGAGCAGAGTCACTGAGTGGAGCCGCCAATATTTTTGTGGGGATTGAAGCGGCTATTGTGGTCAAGCCGTTTCTCGCCAGGATGACGCGCAGTGAGCTGTGCGCGATTTTGTCTTGTTGCTTTGGAACATCGGCCTCATCGGTATTGGCGATTTACGTTGGCTTCCTTCGCCCTGTTTTTCCCAATATTCTGGTTCACTTGATTTCGGCTTCGATTATTGGCATTCCGGCGTGCTTTGTTTTGTCGAAAATTTTGGTGCCTGAGACGGAAGTGCCGTTGACGGCAGGGGGACTTCCAGAAGAGTCTGCTCTAGAGATTGCTGACGATTCTGACCATGACGTGGTCGAAGACTCGGTGTCGGGAGAAACAATTCAAAAAGTGAGTCCATTGGATGCGGCGATCGCCGGAGCGCTGGATGGGGTCAAGATGGCAGTTGGCATTGCAGCCGTGTTGATTCTGATCCTTGGCTTTGTTTATCTGATTGACCTGCTTTTTGGAGTCTTTGCCTTGATTCCAACGATGTTGGAAGAAAACACCTCCATTGTCGTTCCTGCAATGGTTAAGCTCGTTTTGGAATCCCTTACGCTACAAAATCTTATGGGAGCGCTGTTTCTGCCGCTGACCGCGCTGACAGGAGTTTCCCTGGAGTGGCAAGAACTGTGGACTGCTTCGGTGTTGATTGGGCGGCGTTTGTTTGAAACCGCGATTCCGTCTTATGGCATGTTGGGGCAGCTTGGACAAGAAGGACTGGTGAGCGATCGCGCGATTCTCATTGTCAGCTACGCTCTTTCCGGCTTTGCCCATCTAGCATCTGTCGGTATTTTTGTGGGAGGCACTGCTGCCCTTATTCCCTCCCGGCGCAAAGATATTTCGGAACTAGGCTGGAAAGCTCTGTTTGTTGGCACGTTGGCAACGTTGATGATTTCCTGCGTAGCAGGTGTGTTTGACGACGGAACTCCAGGCATCCTAGGCATTTCTGAAGATGCCGTAGAGGAAACGGCTCCAGTCCTGGAGGAACTTTCTGAACCTGTACCGACAGAAGGAGAGACCGAAGTTGTGCCTGAAGCTCCAGCGACTGAGGAATCACCAGATCCCGACGCTGAAGTGACTGACCCACCCGCCGAACCTGCTCAAGATACATTTCCGGCACCTCCTGCGCCCGAGGCTGCACCTCCAGCAGAGGAGGCCGCTCCTGTTGCGCCTCCCGAACCTCAGCCTGCCAATTAGAGATCTCTATGTCAACGCCCTGTGTGGATGATCAACCCTTTCATTCGTCAGATAACTCACCGCAGCTCTGTGAAGAACGATCTCGAATTCTACGATCGCACTGCCTCTGAATGGTGGGATGAGGCGGCTGATATCTATGCTCTCAGTAAATTGAATCCGGCCCGATTCCACTACTTCGAGCGGGTGATTAAAGACTGGACGGGATTGCGGGTGCTAGATGTGGGGTGCGGTGGTGGGTACTCTTGCGAGAATATAGCCAAGCAGGGGGCGATCGCCACCGGGATCGACCAGTCCCACGCCTGTATCGAAGCGGCTCAACATCATGCCATACAGATGGATTTGCCGATCACTTATCAGCAAGGTTACGCTGAGCATCTGCCTTTTGCCGACGATCGATTTGATGTGGTGGTGTGTGTCGATGTGCTGGAGCATGTCAGCGACTGGCAGCAGACTGTCAGGGAAATTTTTCGGGTACTCAAGCCGGGCGGCATTTTTTGCTTCGACACCATCAACAAAACCGCGACCTCGCGTTTGATTCTAATTACTCTCCTAGAAAACATTCTGCGGAAGATTCCTGCTGGAGTTCATGACTGGAATCAGTTCGTCTCCCCTGATGAGCTGAGTGAATGTCTTGCTCAGACAGGATTTTCCTCGGTAACAATGAATGGCTTTGACCTGTTCGGGCGATCGCCTTGGGGCTATGTACAAACCCTGTGGCACTACCAGACCCGCCGAGCCTTTCAAATCGGCATTGATGATGACTTGTCGGTGATGTATATCGGCTGGGCACAGAAGCGATCGCCTGAGGGTGAGATCGATGCTAGGTGAACACTTGAAAGCTAGAATTGTCAATCATTTAGAGATTTTCAAAAAAAAGTTCTTCAACTGTTGACAGAAGATGACGTTCTTCATTACATTAGGAGATGTCGCGAACAGGCCCCCATCGTCTAGAGGCCTAGGACACCTCCCTTTCACGGAGGCGACGGGGATT
>CAKZMO010000634.1 GCA_937128595.1 uncultured cyanobacterium
ATCAGACGATCCACTTCTTGCTCAATGGCTTGCAGCGTTTCTTCATAGTTTTCCGCTGTACGTTGCTGACTCAGGGTGACATGCAGCCGTCCCTTAATCACGGTGAGCGGCGTCCGCAGCTCATGGGAAGCATCTGCTGTAAACCGCTTTTCACGTTCAAACGTGGCTTGCAATGAGTCCAGCATTGTGTCAAACATATTCGCCAATCGTTCCAACTCATCGGCAACCCCCTGATAGCGAATCCGCTGCGTCAAATCACCGCTGACTCTGACGCGCTCTGCCATGCGGGTAATTTGACCAATCGGCTTCAGGGCACGATTTGCTAAAAACAAGCCCCCCAGCCCAACCATGCCGAGAATTAAAGGAATTTCAAATAAATGGTGCTTTAGCAGCTCCCTTAATGTGGTGTCCACAGACTCCAACGAATGGGCAACCCTTAGCCATCCTGCTGGTCGATTATCCCGAGGCAAGATTTCCAGAATGTAGACGCGCCACCGTTCATCAGCGTCCACAACGGTCTTGAATCCAGGACTGGGTTGAGCTTGCGAAGGAAAAGTCAGTGAGTCCCCAAATCGCTGATTGATCCCGCCATCTTGGTCTAACAAGTCAACCGAAACCCCCGCTTCATCAAGCAATGAAGTCAACACGGGGGAATCTTCTCGCGGATCAAAGGTCAGAACATCTACTTCATCATCAATATTTTTCAATGCCTGAATGGCAGTCACTTCCAGAGCGCCATCGACCTGCTCAAGCAAGGTTCGACGAAACTCAACGTACATAAATCCATCAGAAATGAGCATCGAAAGCCCTGCTAGCAGGCTATACCAGGCGACTAGCCGCAACCGCAAATTTTGCCATGGCTTTCGCTGCTTCATGGTTGATCTGTGAATATGAAAATCTACGAATCGGGGGCAGAAGGTTTGTTTTCAGCACTCATCCGATAGCCTACGCCTCGAATCGTGTGAATGAGAGAGTCAGGCTCATCTCGATCAATTTTTCGGCGCAGATAGCCGATGTATACATCAATCACTTTGAAGTCACCATAGAAATCAAAGCTCCAAACATGCTGGGCAATCTGAGTACGACTGAGAACCTGGTGGGAGTTTCGCATCAGGTATTCCAATAGCGAAAACTCGCGAGGGCTGAGGTCAATGGAGCGATCGCCCCGCTTCACAAATCGCTGAGCGGTATCCATCTCTAGATTGCCGACCTGCAAGAGCACATCCACTTGAAGGGGAGGACGCCTCATTAAGGCTCGCAACCGGGCTAGCAGCTCTGTAAAATCGAAGGGCTTGGTCAGATAGTCATCGGCTCCGGCATCTAGCCCCAGCACGCGGTCTTGCACGGTGTCACGAGCGGTTAGCAGCAGCACTGGGGTCTGGAGTCCTCGCTGGCGCAAATCCTTCAGCACAGTCAGTCCATCCAGTTGGGGCAGCAATATATCTAACACGATTGCATCGTAATCAGCGGCGATCGCGTAGTCCACCCCCTGACGACCATCTTGGGCAACATCGACAGCATATCCGGCTTCGTTCAATCCCTGATGAATAAACCGGGAAATGCCGTCATCATCTTCTACAACCAGCACACGCATATCACTCGTTTGGCTTAACTCAAAAACCTGCTGAAAAGCTGTTGGGCACAAGAAAATGCACCAACGACATGAGGCGTGAATGCCTCAAGCTATATGTTACGCTTCAACAGCATCAAGCCCTTGAGCGAATTTACTGAGAGAGGGTCTGAAGCCGCGATCGCACTTCGTCTAGTGCCCGTTTTACCTGCTGGAAGCCCGTGCCGCCGTAGCTGTTGCGAGCAGACACCACCTGCTGAGGGGCGATCGCCTCATAGATATCTGACTCGAATGCAGGATGAAGCGACTGCCATTCTTCCAAGGTCAAATCCTTCAGCAGCTTGCCCGCCGCAAGACTGGTCTTCACCACCTTGCCAACTAGGTTATAGGCTTCACGGAAAGGAACACCCTTCGACGCCAAATAGTCTGCCACATCTGTCGCATTGGAAAAATCTTCAGCCACAGCCTGATTGAGCCGTGCCGGACGAAACTCTAGTCCTTCATTCATCAAAATAGTCATGGCTTCTAGACAAGCCTGCACCGTTTTGACGCCGTCGAAAAGCGCTTCTTTATCTTCCTGGAGGTCTTTGTTGTAAGCGAGAGGCAAACCCTTCATCAACACCAGCATGGCGTTGAGATGCCCAAACACGCGCCCCGTCTTGCCTCGCACCAGCTCGGGCACATCCGGATTTTTCTTTTGTGGCATGATGCTCGATCCGGTTGAGCAGCTATCTTTTAGGGTGACAAAGCCAAACTCTTCAGACGCCCACAAAATCACCTCTTCAGACAATCGCGACAGATGAACCATGATCAGGCTGGCCGCACAGAGAAACTCAATGGCAAAGTCGCGATCGCTCACTCCGTCAAGACTGTTTTCATAGATCTGGTCAAACCCCAGCAACTCCGCTGCATAGTGGCGATCGATGGGAAACGTTGTGCCAGCTAAGGCCCCACTACCCAAAGGCGAGATATTGACTCGCTGGTAAACATCGTCTAGGCGCTCCCAGTCTCGATTTGACATCTCTACATAGGCGAGGAGATGGTGGGCAAGGCTGAGGGGCTGAGCTCGCTGTAAGTGCGTGTAGCCAGGGATCAGCGTTTCTACATGCTGTTCGGCTTTTTGAAACAGCACCGATTGAAACTTGACCAACTGCTGCTGAATTTGTCGAATCTGATCTCGTAGGTAAAGGCGAGTGTCTGTACCGACTTGGTCGTTGCGCGATCGCCCGGTGTGGAGCTTTTTTCCTGTCGCACCAATGATGTCGGTTAGCCGCCGCTCCACAGCAAAGTGGATATCTTCTGCATCGATGCCCGGTTGAAACTGACCGTCGTGATATTCCTGTCGAATCTGCTCCAACCCCGAAACGATGGCCTCTCCTTCTTCGGTCGAAAGAATTCCCGTCTTCGCCAGCATTTTGGCATGAGCCTGGGAGCCCGTCAGATCATACTCAATGAGTTCGATATCAAAGCCGATGCTGGCATTAAAGTGGGCGATCGCCGGATGAAGAGCCGACTCAAATCGCTGGCTCCAAGTTTGCTGTGCGTCGTTACTCAAAAGATTCACCCCGTCTCAATGAAAATCGACCTTAATGACTGACCAAAAACTGATGGTTCTGTTTTAGTGAAGGATGCAGGCGTTAACCGTAAGAGGTCATACTGCGCATCACGTAGCCAATTACGATACCAATAATTAGCGCCCAAACTTGCCCTGATTCAATAAAGTTCTGAAAGAAGTTGCGGAACCCTGCGAACACATCGGTGTCAAACTGTTCGCCTTGAGCCAGAAGATTCCAGTCTAGAGGAAATAGCTCAACAGAATGCTGTGCCCAGTCAGAGAGTGATGCTAGATCAGAAACGTTTGGCACAAGGGTTTGGAGAGTTTGAAAAGTGTCAAGTATCATCCCAAGAAGGCCTCATACAAAAAGTAGTAAGTTTGCTCATAGCTGAAGACAGAATTTACGCCGAGAGAAGCCTGACGTTTGTGTTCTGTCTCATACAGTAGGATACGCGGGAAAGCGATGAATGCACAGCTAAAGGCGTCATCTCTCGCAATGTTGATCTTTGTACTTGTGAAGCTACTGGTCAACAGATTAGGCCAAGGCGATCGCTCTCCCAAACGAGTTGTGTCTGTGCTCAAGAAGTTTTGAGCGCGTATTAAACGCATATTAAATTACTGACTATGCGACCCATTATCCGAAGTTTTGGCGCTCTCTTGAGTCTGAAAGTTCAGCGATTTTATCGAGCGCTTGATGATCCTCTCGGGACACAGCAGAGAGTGCAAGCGAGATTGTGCGATCGCCTCCGACAGACCGACTATGGTCGAACCTACGGGATTTCGGCTCCAAAAGATTGGGAGAATCTGCCCATTGTTGACTACGAAGAGATTCGGTCGTGGGTTGATCGTCAGATTCGCCAGCCCCAAGCTTCAGTCTTGACGCCAGAACCTGTTCTTTTCCGGGAAAAAACGTCCGGTAGCCGGGGAGCGGCAAAGTCTATTCCCTATACGCGATCGCTCAGACAATCCTTCAGCCATCTCTTTTGCATCTGGGCGCACGACTTGATTTGCCATGGCCCTTGTTTTTCTACCGGAAAGATCTACTTTTGCGTCTCGCCTAAACTAGCTGAGATGCACGGGTTTTCTTCTAGCAGTTCGATGCTTGAATCACTGCAAGATGATTCTGACTATCTCGATCCGTGGTTGCAAGCGTTTCTGAGTCCTTTTTTGGTTTCGCTGCCGCAGATTGACCACCTGCGCACGGCTGAAGAGTTCAAATATGCGCTGGCTCTGAAGCTTTTGTCAGAGCCTCGACTAGAGATTATCTCGGTCTGGAGTCCCAGTTTCTTGACCGTATTGCTCGATTTTATTCAGCTCCATCGAGAGCCGCTGATGCAACAACTGGGCGATCGCCTTTCTTGGTGCCGTCGCTCTGCCTTATCTGCATCGCCGCCTCTCTGGATGGACGTGTGGCCTCAACTGAAACTGATTTCCTGTTGGGACAGTGTGAGTGCGGCGGATACGGCAGACACCGTGCGATCGCTCTTTCCTAGCGTGCTCGTGCAAGGCAAGGGACTGCTTGCTACAGAAGCGCCTATCACGGTTCCGCTTGTTGCAGCTCAGGGACAGGTACCTCTGTTGGACGAAGTCTTTGTTGAATTTGAGGGGAATGACGGAGTTCTCTATCGTCTCCACGAACTGAAATGCGGTGCAGAGTACAGCGTAATTGTGTCGCAGTTTGGCGGACTCTATCGCTACCGAATGGGCGATCGCGTCCGAGTTACGCATCATTACCGCCAGACCCCGTGTTTGGAATTTCTGGGGCGCACCCATGCCGTCAGCGATCTGGTTGGGGAAAAGCTACATGAAGAGTTTGTGGCTGCGCCTTTTCGAAAGCTTGAAGCATCTGGGGTTCTGAAGCCTGCCAGTTTCATGAGTCTAGTGCCGATCTTGGAGCCACAACCGGGCTATGTGTTGCTGCTCGGTGGCACCGAAGGCGAGGCAGGAAATTCCGCAAGTGCGATCGCCACGGCTCTGGAGACTGCTTTGTGTCAGGCTCATCACTATCACCATGCTCGCCTCTTGGAACAACTCGCTCCGGTTAAGGTCGTCGTGGAGTCACAAATGGTCGAGCGGCTGGTTCAATACCATGTCAAAACGGGGCAAGTCTGGGGTGACTTGAAATACAACGCTTTAGAAACTCGCCCATTGCCCAGGGCGGTATTCGAGGGACTCACGATCGTTGGGGCTGAAGGCTAGGCTTCCTCAGCGCTCATTGTTGGAAAAATGCATCACAGAGTTCTGGGAGCAAGTCGCTTTTGTCGCCCTCACCCTAAATCCCTCTTCCAGCGAAGAGAAGGACTTTGAATCTCTTGCTCCCCTTCTCGCACTGCTGGGAGTAGACCGGAGGGCGTGCGTAAGTCTAAGACCGTGCGTAGCAGTAGGGGCTGGGGGATGAGGGAATTTTGAGATCGTTGCAAACCTGACATGTTCCCCCAGAGTTCTCGACTCCGGGTGATGAATCGAGAACTCAACATTCAATACTCAAGATCCAAAATTTATTCCGTTTCGGCGTCTTGGCGCTTGTAGACCTCTTGGGCGATCGCTTTCAGATTTCGCTTGATGTTCTTCGTGTAAACCGCTTCGAAAGCCCCTTCGAGTAAAGGATTACCAATTTTTGCATGGACGCTCTGCTTGACGAGAGTCAGAGGCTGAGACTGATCTTTGCCTTCAGATACTTGAACTGGAATAAGCTGCCAGTCCCCTTCCATAATCTCTAAGTCCCCTTCGATCAGCCGAAAATCGATGCGTTTCTTAGGAGTTCGAATGTTTTCGGTACGAACGCGCGACTCCATCTCAGCAAGCATGACTTTCAGCTTTGCAATCTGCTCAACAACAGCGCGATCGCCTTCGGATTCCAGTACTTCACTGGACTGTACCGATGGCAAAAAGTCGGCAAAGTGGTCATAGTCAGTCAATACCGACCAAATCGGATCAATATCGGCACGAACTAACATGTAGCTGACGTAGCGATCGCTCACCACATTGACAATGGCTTTGCCCGATCGCAGAGAACCCTGTTCTGTAGGAGACAGACTGCCGATGACATCATCGAGTGGTTTGAGTCGTTCTGTGGATAAGACCATGAATAAATCCTTTGTGCTGCAATGTGCTTTTGCTCTGCAGGGTAAATCCCTGCTATGAGGGCAAAGAGGCGACAAGTTATTCACATAAGTTTACACCTGCCTATTGACAAGATAGCAATTTATATTCCTAAATTTGTCTGCCAAATAACCGATTTGTGCTTTATTTTGTCTTCGATGGCTCACAGTTTCAACAGGGTTTGCTTCGACATTCTCTTGTGCTGACCCTTGCCGCTGCAGATCGGATGAAATCGGTTTAGAATCTTATGAACTCGCGCTGCTCCAGATTTGTCGTGGTTTCAGTGCAAGTGACGAGGTGCAGGACTCAGATAAATCTATGGCTAGCGATCAGCAAATTGACATGTTTGGCGACGGTTTGTCAGCAACGGTTTCTGAGGATTTCGACGCTGAACAGATTCCAACTAGCGCCAGCGTTCCTATTCCTTCTGGCGTTTATGACGATCTCAATCGACTCAAAGCCCACTGCGATCGCTGTCATCGCTGCGAGTTAGGAGAAACCCGCACGAAAGCCGTTGTCAGTCGCGGTAATCCCAATGCCGACATCCTGATTGTGGGAGAAGGGCCAGGACAAAATGAGGACGAAACGGGACTTCCCTTTGTCGGCAAGGCCGGCCAGTTGCTGGAGAAAATTCTGGCGTCAGTCAAACTGGACAGCGAACAAGAAGTTTACATTTGCAATATCGTCAAGTGTCGCCCGCCCAACAATCGAACCCCGACGACCCAAGAAATGGATGCCTGTCGTCCCTATTTGCTTGAGCAGATTCGGATGGTCGATCCCAAAATCATTTTGCTGACAGGTGCGTCTTCCGTAAAGGGACTGATTGGAGACAAGCGCGGCATCACAAAAATTCGCGGAACCTGGATGGAATGGGAAAATCGTCTCTGTATGCCGATTTTTCACCCAGCGTACTTGCTTCGCAACCAGTCCCGTCAGAAGGGCAGCCCCAAGTGGCTGATGTGGCAAGACATTCAGGAAGTGAGAGCCAAGTACGATGAGCTTCGGGGCGCAGCAAGTTCTAATTAGTGGCTACTCTCTTTGCTGAGTCATCGTTTCCTCAGTCCTCTACAAAACTCATCGTCATTGCTGCGCTAACCGCTTCTGGTCGGGTCATCGGCAAGAGCGGAAAAATTCCTTGGTATTTGCCAGAAGACTTGAAGCGATTTCGACGACTTACGACTGGACATCCCATCATCATGGGACGTAGAACTTGGGAAACCTGTCTGGAAGGGCGATCGCTCCCTCAGCGTCACAGCATCGTCGTTTCTCGGTCTTTGCCAGCTCACGATCCCCAGCCTCAAGGAGACGACACAACCCTCTGCATCGTCTCATCGTTAGATGATGCGATCGCTCAAGTCCAATCGGCAGATCGGGCTTTTGTTATTGGTGGCGCTTCTATTTATGCTCAGACACTGGCGATCGCCGATAGTCTAGAGTTGAGTCTAGTTAAACAAAAGATTGAGGGAGATGCTTTTTTTCCGCCCTATCAATCTTTAGTGAACGAGCTTTTTCGCCTAGTGACTACCGGTGACTATTCTGGTTTTTGGACAGAAACCTATCAGCGATTGCTCCAGGATTGATCAGAGTCAGACTTTAGCGCGTAGAGTCAACAGGCTACACGCTTTGTCCTTGAATAGGAGTTAGGAAGCATCCATTAATTCGCCAGCTTTCGTCGGGTTGAATCTGCATCAGATAAAAGGCATTAAACAAAGCCCCATCTGGCCCCATCAGCACCACGCGCTGAGCAACCTTGCCTTCGGAGCGTACGATGTCTTCAAACATGACGGATCGAGGGCGATAGACAGCGGGGTACGACGACTCCACCATTTCCATAAAGGTTTCTGCGGTCTCAAATTGAGCTTGAATGCTCGGGCTTGCGAACGAAAATGCTAGCTCTGCATTCTCCTGCTGAAAAGCTTGGAGCTGCTGTTCGATAGTTGTTCGGATCACGGCACGGTCGGTATTCGTCAATTCCATGATTGAAGCTTCGGAAGGTGGCTCGGTGAAGGTAGAATCAGGTGAAAGCGACGAAATGGCTGTCTGCTGTTGCTGCTGAGTCGAGTGAACCCAGCTCGCCAACGCTAAGACGGCCACAGTCATGGCAAACCAGGGAAGGGAGCGAAATAGGCGATCGCGCATGGCTACATACAAAGCCTACAGTCAAGAGCATGAGATGCGATGAGGTCGAGATGCGCTCGATATGGGAGTCGTTCAAGTGAACGAACGGCTGCTTTGAAATCCCCATCTTTGTTGCGATTAGGCCCCGCTAACATTTCCCGTGAAACTTAGGCTGATATCGGGGTCTAAAAAAACGCACCCGTTCAATCTTTTTGAAGAATATCAGCGATTATCAATAGAGTTCGTAAACCAGACATCAGTATTGCATGTCTTTCAGTCTTGGAGCCTGTCTTGTTAAGTTAGCAATCCTCTCAATTTTGAGAATCACTCAGATGAGGTGTTGACTCTCTCGGAAAAGTTTGTTATCACCTTAAATATGCACCCAACGAACAGGCGGTGCTGTTTCTTTCATCATTACCCTAAAAATTTTATGGCTCGCGCATTCTTTTACTTTGGATTTTGGTTTACGGAGGTTCACCTGGCGTGAGTGCGATATCGCATGGAACCTCAGGTGAACCGCAGACCGAAAGGCTGCGGTTTTTGTTTTAGGAAGCTTTTGTTTCGCAGCCTATTCTAAACTTCATCCCAATCGTCAAAATTCGACAGTCATTACCCATCATGCTCGTATCTTCCATGCCCAATTCATTTTATGGATTTTTCTTTTTTTGGCCCCGAACCGCCACCGGGTAAAAAGATGCTGCACACGCATTCTTAAAAGCCCGGAGCCGCTGGTTTCGGGCTTTTTATATGGGAGTTTAGTTAACCCTTAGTGCCATTCCCACACTGATCTACTTCCTGCCTACGTTTTAGCACCTGTCTATTTGTTTCAGACCCGATTTACGTCCTAAATTCACATTCCTAAGGAGAACTCCAATGCAGAACGCGAAGCTCGCCGCTAAAGTCGAATCTCAGAAGCACTCTGTCCTTCAACTGACGGACTCAGTTTCAGTAGGCGGAGAAGATTTGCTGATTGTAGGTGGCCCTTGCTCCGTCGAAAGTCTGGATCAGATGGAAACCGTTGCTCAACAACTCTCCGGTTCAGTTCAAGCGCTGCGAGGTGGAGTCTACAAGCCCCGCACCTCTCCCTACGCTTTCCAAGGCATGGGACAAGATGGCTTGGAGATTCTCAATACGATTCGCCATCGCTACGATATTCCAGTAGTGACAGAAGTCATGGCGATCGCTCAGATTGAAGCAGTTGCTGATCACGCGGATGTGTTGCAGATCGGAAGCCGCAATATGCAAAACTTCGATCTGCTAAAAGCGATGGGCGAAATTGACAAACCTGTGGTGCTGAAGCGAGGACTCGCAGCGACGATTGAAGAATTCGTCATGGCGGCTGAGTACATTCTCGCTCATGGCAACTCCAATATAATTTTGTGTGAGCGAGGCATTCGCAGCTTTGACTCATACACTCGCAATGTTCTTGATTTAGGAGCTGTGGTGGCACTCAAGCAAATTACTCATCTGCCTGTGTTGGTCGATCCGAGCCATGCTACGGGTAAGCGGGAACTGGTGCCTGACCTCGCACGGGCGGCGATCGCCTGTGGAGCTGATGGGTTGCTGCTAGAGTGCCATCCCGTCCCTGAAGAATCGGTGTCTGATGCTCGTCAAACACTGTCCCTAGAGGATATGAATGCATTGGTGCGCAGCCTCAAGCCGATTGCGGCGGCTGTGGGGCGGTCTTTGCCTGTCGCTCGTCGCCCGAAGTCAGAGGCTCCTGTGGCGATGGCTCAATAGCGGTTGCCATTTTTATAGGGCTACGCGCTGATATAAAACCAATAGTTGATGGAGAAGCCGCGCGGTGCGCGGCT
>CAKZMO010000635.1 GCA_937128595.1 uncultured cyanobacterium
GCAACTTGGGTGGCAACATCAAGCATCATTAATTAGGAGTAAATTTCGATAGTGGCTAGATAAGATTGTACGGGAAAAGCTCAAGCCTTTATCATTTCGGGTTTTAATGATGAATTGCTGTCATCAAAGCTGGATTGACAAACTGCACTGATTCTCATTAAAAGCAGCGGTGTTGGGCAGACGGCTCAAATTCTGGCGACTTGCTTCAAGCGATAAATGCTTAACCCCCCAACCCCCATGGCGAGCATCCCCACGGCGAGTACTCCCTGAAGCAACGCCATGCCGCTGCCCGGTCCCACGCCGAATAGTGCAGTCAGAGGCGTCACTCGATGTTGCATCCAGGGTTCAAAGACGCGGTCAGCCAGGGGACCTGCCACTAGATTGGCTGAGAGCATAACGAGGGTTCCCACCAGATAGTCGGCAGAGAAGACGCGCCCCTGCAATTCCGGGCTGACTTTGGCGTACCACACCGCCATGTAGGAACTCATGATCAGCGGGCTGTGAAAGGAGGTGCCGAATCGTGCCGCCATCCACAAGCTAGGAAGATGCCCCAGTCCTAACAACAGCTTGCTGAATCCGATGCCCACAAAGCCCACCAGCATCCCCAGGGGGCGATCGCGAAAGCCGCCCCAGAGGCTAAAGGCGATCGCCCCCACCACTCCGCCGACCCCCGATGCGGTCACAACCAGCCCCAAAATCTGCGCGTCACCCCCCGTTCGCGCCAGCACCATCGGCTGATACAGGGTTTCGCCAATCTGATGCAGAAAAGTGAAGGTAGACATTGCGACGGGTGCGTGTCACCTTCTAGAGAGAAAAATCACAGCAGGCCATTGAGGTAGGCGCACCGATGAGCCAATGCCGTTGGAACATTCTGTGGCTTCCAACGCGCGCCTGAAATCTGTAGCCGTTGGTCAATCTGTTTAACGGTGGACTCGACTGCGCCTGAGCCAATGGAGCAGACGCCCTCTGCTTGCAGATACGCATAATGAACGATGCGCGCTCGATGCTTACGCAGATAGGCACAGAAGCACTGGGCTTGATGCTGCTGACAGGAGTCAAACAGCGCAATCGTCTGGTCGATCTGGCCATGCCACAACAATGACCTGGCCTCAGCCAAGCGCTGGAGAGAGCCGCCGACTTTCTCCAGGTTCTCCATGAGGTGAAACCAGTCCAAAATCTCGCGCCGTTCTCTCTCATCGCTGAGCCGAGCAAACACGTTCCAGATCCCATCATGCCCATCTCCTAGGCAGGTCAATGGCGTGGCCATCGGCTGGGCGTTCAGCCACGCGATGAGCCCCTCATTGTCATCAAAGTAGGCCATACGAACATCCTGAGGGGCGAGGTGAACCGCTTTGTCCTGTCGCCACTGCGATGCTTCTCCTGGGGCCGCCACCAAGCGCACGTTCCCCCCGTCAATACTGGCTTGCTCCGCTGGCTCGGGCACACTCGGTGCGGCAAAGTCCTGACGCTGTTGCAAGCGGTGCTGGGTCTTGTGACTCACCGTCATTCCCGTCATCAAGGTCAGGTCTTCAGCCGCTCGTGCGAACGAGACACACGCGCTGAGCCGCAAGCAGCAGCGCTCTAACATCGGACTGAGCTGACTTCTGGGCTTTAGCCCCAAGCACTGGGCTTGCTCGCGGGTCAGATGGAGTTCTCCGAGGATGCTTTTGAATCGCCGGGGATAGCCGTGTGAGGTTTGGGTTGTGGCGGCGACAAAAAAAGCCCGAGTTGTGGCAGAACGTGGGCTTGAGCCTGCTCGCGAACGGCCTGCTCGATGCCCTCTAGGCTCTGCAATTGCTTAGGGTCGCTGTTGCGGTAGAAAATCTGAGCGATTGTATCGACGCACTGCTGAAGTTGAGCTTGGTCTTCGGGGGGCATGAGTGAGGGATGGAAATGACGACCCTTCTACCTTAATTTTTCTCTTCAGGAGGTGACACGCACCCTGCGTGGTATGCATCCCAGTTTTGTATGGGCGGGGTAGGCAAGATGCCCGTGTTGGCAACGCTTCTACATCAAGAGAAGCGATTAGGAGAAACGGGACTCACACTACAACCATCGAAAAGTTTGTAAACACGGAATATTCTCATCGCGTGTCTCGCTTTAAACGTGTTTATTCTAAAGCAACAGCTAAGCTTATTAGTTTAGTTATTGCTACTAATATATCGACTAATCTCATTGATGTATAAAGAGAAGTCAATGTACACAAAAGTCGATGTTCTATAGAATTAGCAAACTAAATCATTGCCTTTAAACAATCTAACATAAGTCTGATAGCTGAGCGTGTTACTATCAAACGCACAGTGAAGTCAATGATTGAATTTTGGGTCTATCGAAAAGCTCCGATTTTTATAGAACAGCGATAAAGGTTGATACTGGAACAACAAATCTTTGCTTTGAAACTGTTTAAGAATCGGTTGTTTTAAAGGCATGTCAATTTCATGACTCCAGCGGCTTCGATTGACTTCTGTTCCTTTTTCTGAAGTCATCGATGCCAAGTCTGGTGGTCTGTTGATGCTTTTCCACGCCAGAAAATATTGTTCTCATTTCTAAGTTTATAAACAGTAGCTACTGCCTGATTTAGATCTGGGAATGATGTGCAAACGAAATAGAACTGTTGAATTTAAAAAATAACTTCAATCGAAAAGATTGAATCTGGCTCTATGCCAGAATTGTCCTGTTTTTCTGAGCAGACCGTGCCTATATTTCTATTTCAGCTTGCGATCGCTCATTCATTGGATGAGTCACGTTGTGTTACTTCAGATTTGCTGAAGTGAACAGAACCCGCACTTATTTCTGCCCCCGTGCTTTTTTCCCTTTTGTGTTGACTGATTATGTGAGGATTCATTGTGTTGCAGTATTCTCGTCTTCCTATAGTTCAGTGGGTTTTTAAGACTGTAGTGTTGTGTTTGCTAACCAGTGCCGCTTGGCAAACGCGTGCCATAGCCTTAGAAACCGATGTCAATGATCCTTTATCCACCACTGCGGCCAGCGCAGATGATCTTGCTGACCTAAGTGCAGATGCTTCGGATTTCTATCTGGTTGAAGTTAATGAGCTAGAGATTGACTCCGGAAGCGCTGATCCAATGGCTGCTGATCCGATGGCACAAGTCACTTCCGTATCGCAACTATCGGACGTGCAGCCTAATGATTGGGCGTTTCAAGCCTTGCAATCGTTGGTTGAGCGGTATGGCTGCATTGCAGGCTACCCAGATGGCACCTTTCGAGGGAGTCGTGCCTTGACACGATATGAATTTGCGGCGGGATTAAATTCCTGTCTGGATCGTGTGAACGAGCTAATTGCTGCGGGTTTAGCCGATAAAGTCAGCCGGGAAGATCTGCTAGTGCTACAGCGGCTGCAGGAAGAATTTGCAGCGGAACTAGCGGCACTTCGAGGTCGGGTTGATGCCCTTGCAGCACGCACCGCAGAGATAGAGGCTAATCAGTTTTCTACGACTACCAAACTCAACGGAGAAATTATCTTTGGACTTATTGGTGCAACTGGAGCTTATCCAGGAGGAACTGAGTCAGATGCAACACCAGGCATTCTTAGCAATACTGGAGGTGCAGAAGGTGACGCCGCCCAAATAACGTTCAACTACCGAGCACGGCTCAATCTGACCACCAGTTTCACCGGACGGGATGCCCTCATTACCGGGTTGCAAGCCTATAGCTTCTCAGGCGATCCAGACAGCGTTCAGGGTGCTTTGGGCTACTCCGATCCGCTTTCTCTCAATGCCAGCACGACACGCCTTGGCATGGAACCTCAGTTTCCGGGCGTCAATCCCCAAAACTTTTCGCCCCGTGATACAGATGATTTTCGGCTGTACAAGCTGTTGTATGTTTTTCCTGGGTTTGACGATGTCACCTTCTTTGTGGGTTCGAATGCAGAAGTGACGGATGCATTTCCTGCCGTGAGTCCCTTTGCTAGCGATACCCAAGGTGCCGTTTCTCGCTTTGCTCCCTACAACGCTGCGATGCGGGTGTCTGGAGGAACTTCAGGAACGGGGCTGGCCGCTGCGGGTGGGTTTATCTGGAATGTAGCTGACTGGGTCAGCTTGGCGGGACTTTATGCCAGTGTGAACGCTCCCATTAACGAAAACCGGGGTCTGCTGGGAGGTACTCCCCTAGGAGCAGGGTTATTCAACGGTAGCCATGTTTGGGCCACGCAGCTTACCCTCAATCCGTCGGATTCTCTGGATATCGGGTTGAATTATGCCAATAGCTATCACCAAATCAATATTTTGGGAACGGGGTTAAGCAGCTCTGATATTGGTTCGATTTTGTTTAATCCAGATGCTGATCAGTTAGGGGCAACAGGGGGCAATGCTGTATTGGCGATCGCCAACGAAGGAATTCGCCTCAACTCGCTGGGGGCAACGGTGAATTGGCGCTTCGTGGACAATGTATCCCTTGTGGCTTCTGGAGCCTACATCTTTGCGGACTTGGTTGATGTGGATGCTTCCACCAACTTTATCAACTGGATGGTGGGAGTTCATGTCCAGGATCTGTTCAGCGAAGGCAACTCTGCGGGTTTAGTCTTTGGACAACCCCTCAATCGCGATAGTACTGGTGGCGATGCGTACAATCCTGAAAATGCTGACCCTTACCACCTAGAAGGCTATATTAGTTTCCGGGTAAACGACAATATCACGGTGACCCCTGGGGTGTTCGCAGTATTTAATCCTGAAGGCTACAGCGGCAACGATACAGCAGTCGTGGGTGTCTTGCGTACCGCCTTTTCTTTCTAGTTCAAAGTTGCATTCTCAAGAGGGGTGGAGGTTCGCATGCCAACTCTACAACGTTGCTAGTGCGAGGATGATTGAAGGTGAGCTGATAGGCGTGGAGACAATAGCCGCAATCTCCAGGGACAGGTATCCGATCGCCACTATTGCTCACATCTGAGCGCAGCTTACCTCCTGCCCCGTAGAGCGGATCACCAATCAGAGGAAAGCCGACCGATGCAAGATGAATCCGGATTTGATGAGGACGTCCGGTGGCGATCGCCACTTCCAACAGCGTAGTCTCAGCTCGGTATTCTAGCGCGTTGCACTCGCTGTGAGCATCGAGTCCCTCCCTAGCGGCTCCATACAGGTAGCCGAGAGTAGGGTGGGGAAGTTTCCCAATGGGTTGCGTGATGGTGAGGCGATCGCCCAAATTCCAGCTTCCAACTAGGGCACGATAGATTTTGCGGATTTGGCGATCGCGCAACTGCTGACTAAGGGCAGAACGAGCTAGGGACGTTCGGGCAACCAACATCAGTCCTGAAGTACCTCGTCCCAATCGATGAATGGGCACTGGATTCTCGTCGGGGTAGCGAATCTGCATTTGCCGCAACAAGGTGTGGTCTAAAAAGCCCGATCCTGGCAAGACGGGCAGACCTGAAGGTTTGTCGACAATCCACAGTTCCTCATCTTCGTAGAGGATCGGAATGTCTAGAGGAACGTCTAACTCATTCCACGGCGGACGATGATAGGCCAACCACTGGCCTCTATCGAGCAGAGTATCTGAGGCAATGACATCTCCGTTCAAAGTCACCTGTCCGGCTTCAATCCGCTGTCGCCACTCGACTACGGAGGAATGATCATATCGCTCAACGTAGTAGTCCAGAACGGGCTGGCCTGCGGCTTTTTTGTCTACTTGTTCGCGGTAAACCCAGCCCCGGTTCATTGCCATCGATATCAGGCGATCGCCACCCCTTATGCTCAGTGGAATTAAATGGGCTGAATACTGCTCTCGATCAGTTGTTGAGTCACCGGGCCTGCAACCCCAGTGGGTTCAACTGCATTGAGCTGCTGAAAGCGGTATACTGCGCTTTCGGTAAGAGAGCCATAGTAGCCTGTCACTGG
>CAKZMO010000636.1 GCA_937128595.1 uncultured cyanobacterium
AGGAGGGGCGGGCGCAGCCCGCCCCTCCTCTCACAAATCATTTGAGATTGCTATAGCTCAATGTTCTTAGCTCAATATGCTGTAGATATTGCTGATGCCATGCTGTTCCTCGTTCTGATCGCGCTGATTCTGTTTTCTATCGTGCCTTTGAACGTGCTGGTGGAGTTTCCGCTGCATAGTCTCACATCAATACATCTGCCGTGGTGGATGACCGTCGGGGCGATCGCACTCTTTGTGTCTTGGCTGTTTGGTGAGTGAGAACCGCACATCCGCACGAGACCCATCCTAGACAACCTTTGCCGACGATGAATCGGCATTGAATGGTCTTGGTATTGTCATCGCGAATACGCCTCTTGCCAATTCGAGGGCATAATTCAAGGGGTCAGTGAGGCATAGGAAAGCAAGAATAGCAGGCAGCCCCTGTTTTTCTGTTCCTCATGCGACTCTGGAGCTAGATTGCTGCCCTAAGGAATTGGTTTATGCCCGAACTACTCACTCGCCTATTGCTTCTGGCCGTGCTCGTCTGGCTCCTTTGGTATGTCGTTTACCAGCTCATTCCCAAGCCATACCTCACGATCTTAGGCGGCATCATGGTCGTGCTATTTTTCCTGCTGCTGTTTCAAGATCCGGGCGATCGCGTTCTTGGGGCAGTGTGGGATATCCTCTCATTTCCCTTCAAACCTTTAGGTCTGTCGCTTTTGCTGATGGGGTTGGCACTTAGAAAGGGCATTAAAGAGATTAATGGTGGTTTGGTTCTATGGGCGTTTATTATCCTGTGGGTTTTTAGTACGCCTCTGGTTGCCTATTGGCTCATGCAAAAAACGCAGCAAACCGCAGAACAGCTCGCTGCGCTTACCAATGAAAATCAGGTAGTAGAAGTCATTGCTGTGCTAGGAGATGGCACGAATCCAGCAGATCCGTCCTATCGGGCTGGAACCCAGTTCAACAGTCCTGCCGACGGTTTTGACAATACGTTTGTGACTCGGCTGCAATATGTGGGGCGACTCTACAACGAGCAACGAGTTCTGGGCGGCAGTCCTTTAGTCATCGTTAGTCCTGGATCTCAACTTGAGCGTCGGACTAAAGATATTGAAGAAGACATCGAAGCGATTTTGGTGAGCAACGGGGTACCACCCGACAACATCATTGTGGATGACAGAGGCCGCGATATTCGCAGTAGCGCGCTTGCCGTTCGCAGGATTTTGAACGAGCGCGATTTTCAAGAAACAGGTTATGAGGTCTTGCTGGTGGCTCCGGCGAGTAAGATTCGGCGGGCACGGGCTGCCTTTGCTCGCGGACTCAACATTATTGACGAGGAGGTAATAGCTGCACCCACTGACTTTTATGGATTTCAGGTTCAAGGCGATGACATTCTGATGCGCATCAACGACATCGTTCCAGATGCTGAAACCCTGACTCTGTCTACCCGTGTGATTGAAGAATATCTCGGCACGATTTATTACTTCGTTCGAGGATGGCTGTTGAATCCACTGGGTCTCTAGTCGAGGCTCTGGTCGCAGTCGAGTAACCCAAAGCGCTGTGCCCAAAGGCGCTATGCTAAAAATCTATAGATGAGGCTGGAACTGAGGTATTCCCATGACCCTGGCACAAAAATCGATCATCACGGTTCCGCTTTCCGATCGCGCCTATGATGTGGCGATCGCTCCTGGAGGTCTCGATCGATTAGGTTTATGGCTCACGAGTGGTCGTCTCCAATCCTCACCAGGACAATCCACCCTGGGTCGCAAAATACTGCTGGTGTCCAATCCCACGGTGTTTGAGTACTACGGTCAGCGAGCGATCGCCTCTCTCACGGATGCGGGATTTGACGCAGAGTACTGTATCCTCCCCGATGGAGAGGAATATAAAACTCTGAACTCTATTCAGAAAATCTACGACTCAGCCTTGGAGCATCGACTAGAGCGATCGTCAACCTTGGTGTCTCTGGGGGGCGGTGTCATCGGAGATATGACCGGGTTTGCAGCGGCGACCTGGCTCCGGGGTATTCACTTCGTCCAAGTTCCTACCACGCTTCTGTCGATGGTCGATGCGTCGATTGGGGGCAAAACGGGAGTCAATCATCCCCAAGGCAAGAACCTCATCGGCGCATTCTATCAGCCTCAACTTGTCCTAATCGATCCCGAAGTGTTGAGCACGCTGCCGCCGAGGGAGTTTCGGGCAGGCATGGCCGAGGTCATCAAGTATGGCGTAATTTGGGATCGCGATTTGTTTGAGCAGCTTGAGGCTGCTTCTAGCTTGAAATCCTACGCTGAAGTCTCTACGGATTTGCTACAAACGATTCTGATGCGATCTTGTCAGGCCAAGGCCGACGTTGTGAGCCAGGACGAGAGAGAAGCAGGACTGCGAGCAATTCTCAACTACGGTCACACATTGGGTCATGCCGTTGAAAGCCTAACCGGATATACCTCTGTGAACCACGGAGAGGCTGTGGCAATTGGAATGGTTGCCGCTGGTCAACTTGCGGTAGACATGGACTGGTGGAATGCAGATTTACAACAGCGCCAAGTTGCACTGATCAAATCAACGGAATTACCAACGCAAATTCCGCCAAACCTTTCTTCTGATGAGATTGTCGAGACTCTGCAAACGGACAAAAAAGTCAAAGCGGGGCAGGTTCGATTCATTCTTCCCACACAGATCGGTGCAGTCAAAATCACGAGTCAGGTTTCTTCTGACATGGTGCAACAGGTGGTTCAGCAGCTACAGCGTTGATCTGTTGAGGCGATTGTAAACTTTTGCTAAAATCCTTCGCCTGATTGTCTGAATCAACGATCGCCAAGTCCATGCTGCAATTAGGGCGATCGCCTCTGGTCAGAATTCCGGATCGATGGCTTCCAACCCCAGATTGGACAGTCATCAAACGATCATCAAAGTGTGTCTTACCCCTCTGATCATCTGTGCAATTTGATGTTAAAACTCACATAGAGCCATATTCACTAAGCAGTGTGATTCAGTCTAAACGTACTCCAAAGTGCATCTCAGACGCACTCACAAAACCGATAAGGCGCTTAGGGTGATATGACCGACCATCGAGTGCTCTGATGAAGCCATGCTTCATGTTGCCTAGCCCTGCCAGTAGGGATCAAGCTACATCAAGCGATCAGACTCTACCCTGAGCCAGTCTCTTAAGCCTATGACGCGGGTGAAGCGATCGCCCCTACCCAATCAAGGAGTTGAGAGTAAGCATTTCGCAATAGGGGATCATCGATCATCTAGGTGAGCCTACTTTGAGTCTGCAATCCACTGAAATTGATCTCGTCTGTTCATCGACTCCATCATCCTCAGCACAAAACACCAGTGTATGGATGGTGTTTTGTGCGATGCGCAAGTCAAAGTGCGAGAAAGCTAGGCGCATAAGTTCTAGTTCTCATTTGAATCCACGAACATCTGAGTCGGGTAATCCGGGTTAGTCTACGAGCCGGGCGCTGAAACCATGATCGAACTACTGGCTGCCTTGTCAGCTTCTGCCGCAACTGGCATCAGAATTGCTCTCCCTATACTGCTCATTGGGATTTTTCAAGGAGAGCAATTGTGGAGTCATGTCCCCGTTCTTTCAAACTTCCATCCGTCTCTTGTGGTGGGGGTACTGGTGAGCTGGGCTCTGATTGAGCTGATGATTTCAAAAGATCGTACAGGTGTGCGTGTCGTTCATATGGTGCAGCTTGTGCTGAGCCCATTTTTTGGGGCGATCGCAGGCATGACTGTGGCTGATATCACGAACTTCAATCCTCAACTACTGTGGCTAATTGGCATCATTTCAGGACTATTAGCCTTAGTCTTACAGGTTGTTCAGGTCGGCTGGTTTTATCGGCTTAAAGGACTACCTATCTGGGCAATTTTCCTACAAGATTTCCTCTGTGTTGTGCTGTTGTTGATGGCATTTGATGCACCTCAGCAAGGAGGACTAATCGCGCTGTTGCTGATGTGGCTGGCGCTGCGAAGTGCCATCTCTTGGCGTCAGTGGAGTGCTGCTGCTCCCTCCAAACTTCATCAGTTGTCGCCACTCGATCGTCCTCCTGCGAGTGAAATGGGTAACGAGGAACGATTGCGAGTTCCAAATCACATCTCTGATCGTTACCGGATCATCAATCCATCTGACGATCTGTCTGATATTGATCCCTTTAGAAACTAATCACCGAGAGGGTTTCACTGAGTCTCGAAATGTAAAAAGTCTTCTTCCTTTTCCGGATCAGCCGTGTGAATAGTCGAATCTTTGTCGAAGGCTTAAGTGTTCTTCGATAGGCTCATTGTTGAGTTAGAACTGATGTGTGCCTCAAGCACGATGGCGACTGATTCGGAAAGGAGCAGAAAAACATGGCGACGAAACGGTTACTGCGCAAGATTCAGTTAGTCGTACTTGGCACAGCAGTGGCGATCGCCCTATCGACGCTATGTTCATGGTTTTGGGGTCTGCACGCTCAGACTGGTTCCACGCTCAACGATCCCCGAGTCGCTGAAATTGAACAAACTTGGCAAACCCAATACCATAATTACTTTGGTATTCCCAATGCTGAACCGCCGATGGCGGCGGAAGAAATTCGAGCAACGCTAGAGCGGATCAGTCAGGATACTCAGGCGCGATTTGCCTTGCTTTACATCTTTCCTCATCCAGACGACTTAGAGCTGGTGCTCCTTGCGCCGAATCAGCAGGCCATTCAGCTTTCCTTCACAGATGTACCAGAAGAAATTTTAGACGAAGCCCTCGTCGAATTTCGTGGCGTGACCAGCAATCCTGTGCGATCGGGACGTAATTTAGCTGCAGCTCAGCAGCTTTACGACTGGATTATTGCTCCAGTCGAAGCTGATTTAGAAGCATGGAGCATCGATACGCTCGTGCTTTGTGTTGGAGAAGGTATTCGCTCAACGCCCCTTGCCGCTCTTTACGACGGGCAGCAGTATCTAGTTGAAAAGTATGACCTCAGCGTGATCCCAGCGTTTTCCTTGATCGATAAGCGACAAGATCCAGAGAATCGCGCCAGAATTTTGGCGATGGGAGCGTCTGAGTTTGAGGAACTCAATGCTTTGCCGGCTGTTCCTGTCGAATTGAGGGAAATTGACCAAGACCAGTGGACGAGCGAGGTGTTTATCAATGAAGATTTCACCAGGCTCAATCTTGTGGAACAGCTTGCCTCTGACGAGTTTGCAATCGTCCATCTCGCGACTCATGCTGCTTTTGAATCAGGGACACCTGATAATTCCTTCATTCAGCTCTGGCAAGACGATCGCATTTCTCTAGATGAAATGAGCGGTTTGGGATGGCGCGATCGCCCCATTGATCTGTTAGTGCTGAGTGCCTGTGAGACTGCTTTGGGCGATCTTCAGGCCGAAATGGGATTTGCGGGATTGTCGTTTCACTCAGGCGTGCGGACAACGTTGGCTAGTTTGTGGCAGGTTAGCGATGTTGGCAGTCTTGCTCTCATGCGCGAATTCTATTGGCAATTGGCTCAAGATGATGTTGTGACGAAAGCTCAGGCTCTCAAACGCACACAGCTTTCGATGTTGGACGGGCGCGTATATGTCAAAGATGGAGTGCTCTACAGCTCTGGCGATCGCCTCTCTCTACCAGACACATTGGCTCAAAGCTATATCGACTTCACCTCCCCTTACAACTGGGCAGGGTTTACCCTAGTGGGCAGTCCCTGGTAAGTTGAATAGCCTCAGCAATTCTCAGTGTGCTAGCTGAGCTAACGATTGAAAGCGTGATTGAGGATGTGATTTTTTTGAATCACGTCCTCGATTTTTGAGTAAGTTTTCCACGATTAATCATCAGGTTTTGATTTTTATAGCAATGCGCAGATAGGTTAGGACAGATATTGATGGAGAA
>CAKZMO010000637.1 GCA_937128595.1 uncultured cyanobacterium
GGCATCGCAATGCGATGCCCCTACCAAAATCATTCTTCGAATGTGCAACGCCCGATTTTCTGCTAAACAGGACTTTGACCGTAGAAAGGTAATGCCTCTGACCAGTTGGGGCGATCGCCCTCCTGCCAATAGAGGTCAGCTAACGTCAAAACGTGACCCACTGACGTACCTCGATTTCCGTCTCCGGTGACTAATCGATGGGGATTGGGCCAAGTTTCTAGTTCGTGTCGCCATTTCTCTTCGGGCATCGCTGCATCCGACACCACAGTCATAGGTGGACTCGTGTGGAAAACTGTCATGCTGAATTCTGCTTTAGGGACAGACTTCAAAGTAAAACGATAAATCGCACCATAGACTGCACCTCGACGAGCGGGCATTTCCACCGCAACATCCAACTGGGTTTCAGCTTCAGGAACAGCTTCAGTGAATTGGGCTAGAGAATCAGAACAGATCTGCTCTACCTCCGCCCACGCGAGAGCCATGAGCGTGGAGACTGGGAATAGGGGAATTTCAAGCTGTTGAGCCAGCGTTCGTGCTGTTACCACTCCCATACGAGTTCCCGTGAATCCGCCGGGGCCCTTGGCTACAGCGAGGAAATCAAGATCCGTCCAAGCGAGAGGTTGCACAAACTGACTCAAATAGCCATGCAGCTCCGAGGAGAGCGATCGCCCCAAATCCCAGCACTGAGTTTTGATTTTGCCATTCGCATCTCTGAGAGCCAAGCCTAGTTCTGGGCTCGCCGTATGGAGCGCCAAGCCTGTCGGATGGGAATGTTCAGAATCGGCCTGTACCATAGAATTCAGACAACGAAGTGGAGGGTTCAGCCAGAATATTCCTGACGCGGTTAGCACTATAGCATCACAGCCTCTGCTCCCAGCAGCTATCTCACAAGATCAAGATTCTTCTAGGAGACTGTTCACCTAAAACGAACAGCGCCAAACGTGAATGGTGCCGTCACGACTGGTACTGATGAGAGCGTTTTGCGTTGTAAAGGCGATCGCCACAATGGGATGTTGATGACGTTGAAGAGTCTGGATGCAGTCTCCGGTTTCAAGACTCCAGACCCGTACAGAACCGTCATAGCTGCCAGAAGCAACACAGGGAAGGTTTGGAGCGAAAGCTAGATCTGCGATCGGCAGCAGATGTCCTTTCAGCACCTGTAGCCCGCCCCCGGTATTCAACTGTCGTAGGCGAACTGTCGTATCAGCACTGCCCGTGGCGATCGCCTCCCGGTCTGCAAGAATGGCGATCGCATTCACGGAGGCCTGATGTTTCGAAAGCGTTCTCAATCGTTCACGAGTTCCCAAATGCCAGATATTGACACGTCCTTCTGCATCACCACTGGCAAGAAACGGCTGATGGGGAGACAGCGCGATCGCCTCAATCGCTGTTGCATGATCTTTGAACTGCACAATCGCCTTTCCTGTGGCGATATTCCACAGGTTTAGTACCGCATCTCGTCCCGCACTGATGAGCATCGACTGCTCCGGAGACTGGGGATCAGGGGCGATCGCCAATGCGGTCACCTCTCGCTGAGTAGCCTGCAACTGCTGCCGTGGAGTAGCAGATCGTAAGTCCCAAAGGCGCAGCGTTTGATCCCAACTACTGCTTGCAAGGGTGCGCCCGTCTGCCGAAATTGCCAAGGCCGAAATCGCTAGTTCATGTCCTTCCAACGTGTAGACACAAAGGCCACTTGCTAGATCCCAGAGACAAATACGAGCATCGTTGCCGCCAGTAGCCAACAAGCGGCCATCGGGCGTCAGAGTCATAGCGTTGATCCCACCCTCGTGAGTCAGCTCGCGGTCGTGCATCCATGTAGGAGCAATAGGTTCAGGCTGAGAAGTTTCGCAATGTGGAGAAATCAAAATCGGGATTAAGGATGGGGCGCGATCGCCCAAATATCGCTTCAAATCCGTCCAGACCTCGTCAACCGAACCATAGCGCTGGCGCACGTCTCGCTCGACCAATCGATTCAAAATTGCCTCAAGTGCAGGGCTGACGGGGCCAGACACACTACGCCAAAGCCAACGACCATCAGTGAAATTGAACAGCTCGAAAGGTGGCAATCCCGTCAGCAGATGCACACAGGTGACTCCCAGGCTGTACAAATCGCTAGCGAAAATGGCTCGTCCCATCAACTGTTCTAAAGGAGCATATTCTGCACTGCCGACCAAGGTTCCAGTCTTGTTGAGATTCGTTTCCGTTGCATACTTAGCGGAACCAATATCCACCAGCATCAGAACGTCGTCAGAACGTCGTCGCATGAGGTTTGATGGCTTCAAGTCGCGATGAATAATCTGGCGATCGTGCAGAAACTTGAGCAAGGGCAGCGCTTCGACCAGCACCTGACGAATGTGTTCCTCAGTGAAGGCTCCCTGAGTCTGCAAGGCTTGCCGCAGTGACACACCATCCACAAACTCTTGAACCAGATAAATCTTTTCTTCTCGCTCAAAGTAAGCTAGCAAGTCAGGAAACTGAGAATGCTGACGCACCTGCTCTAACCGTTCAGCCTCTACCCGAAAGGCTTCTAGCCCGCGCCGCGCCGAAAACGCCTTGATAATGCAGCGGTTGTTCACAATGCGCTGACTGTCTATTCCCAAAAATGTGCGACTGGCTTGTCCGGTGCCGATAGGCTGCAATGCCCGATAGCGATCGCCCAGCAGCAATCGTGAGCCGCAGGCTTGACAAAACTTAAAGCTGTCGGAGTTAAAAGGCTTGGGACAAGCCGACGTTAGGCAGTAACTCATCCAGATTTATTCATAAAAGGACGACGTGAAAAGCAGGTGAAAGCAGCAGAGGCTGGGAACTTCAGAGAGCGTTTCTCTCAAAACAAACGCCTCCGCTTATTAGATAAGAATTTCTAATCGTCAGAAGTTGACAATTCGTGACGAAATTGTTACATTTGTTAATAGTTAAGATGACAAATAAATAAGAAAGCTCAATCAGCTTACTCGGGGTCAGACGGGTCCGTTGATTTAGTAAAACTATTAAGCATCTTTAGAGACTCTCCATCTCGGCTTACTTCGAGATATCTCCCAAACAACGACTAAAGAGGTGAGGCATTAGCTTCGCCTCTTTTTATTTTTATAGTGCTACGCGCTGACATAAAACCAATAGTTGATGGAGAAGCCGCGCGGTGCGCGGCTTCTCCATCAATAT
>CAKZMO010000638.1 GCA_937128595.1 uncultured cyanobacterium
GCAGCCCCGCATTGTTTTGCTGAACTCGGTGTTGCCGCTGTTGTCGGGCTGGGATGTGCTGACGCTACTGAAAGCCGATGCCCTGACGCGTCATATTCCCGTTGTTGCGATGGCCTCGCCCCTCGAATCGGCAAAGGCGAAGGAAAACAACGTAGATGGCATTCTGACTCATCCAATTCAGCCAAACGAGATTCAGCGAGAGATCCATCGAGTTTTGGAACCCAATGAGAGTTCAAAACCTCTCGACTCGCTGACGGTGCTTTATCTCAATCCAGAACCTCTGGCTTTTGCAGCTGTGGAGCCAATGCTGCCCGATGATGTGACTCACGATGCATCGATAGTGCCAAAGCCAGAAGCGATCGCACTTAATACTCAAACTCTCAATACCCTGCTACAGCCCTATCGGTGTCGCGTCATTGAAGTCGATGATTTAGATCAAGCCGAGCTGCTGTCACGGGTGTGGCACCCTGACGTAATCCTGCTAGGAGAACCCTTTCCTCAGCCAGAAGAGATGCTTAAGAGTCTGAGCCAGCGCCTCAACCTTGCCGAGCTGCCGATTGTAACTCTGAGTCGAGCGACGACTCAAGCCGCTAATCAGTCTAAGCGTCTTAAAGTCTTTCCCTGCTTTGACCCGATGCAAGTTCCAACGGCATCAGATCCGACCTACGAGTTTGGCCTATCCTCTCTGCTTCAGGTCATTCAAATCGCCACTGGAATTCAGTGGGTTCCTCATATTGTCGTGACTCACAGCGACTATCTGTTGCATCCCGATGTCGCCCAAGTCTATGATCCGGAATTTGAGTTTAAGGAGCGTCTTACGGTAAAGCCTCGTTTGCAGGCAACGAGACAATATTTGCAAACCGCAGGGCTACGCAGTTCTGTGAACGCTCGATTTTCAGACATTACCCAACAGATTGGCCGAAAAAATGTAGACGTGCTGCTGCTCTGCGGCCAAGTGTCTGAGTCGAATCTAGACTCGCTACTGTTGCAATTAGAAATGCTGGTGCGTCTCGATCCACTCATGCCCGTTTTGATTTGGTTGGATGAAGGATTTGAACCTCACTCGGAGGGCGAGACAAATCGGTTTCATCACTCCAATTTCGACCTAACTCACATTGAAGCGACCCTTAAAACTTGGGCCACCGATGTTTTGCCTGCAACCGCTGCGGTTAATGATGTGTTTATCGCAGTCAACTCCGCCATTGCTCGCCGAATTCACTTGCGCGGTGGTTTATAGAGCGACGGGTCAGATCGCCCTTGTGATTTGATGTCATTGTCTAGACAGGACGGTTTGAGCGTAACGGTTCTTAACTCAGTTTGGGACAAATTCCCACGAATCGAAGGTTTGTTCTGATCTCACGCTATTCTAGATAATCCTGCAAAACCATACCGAGGACGATCGTGAGTAGCTCGATTGACGAACCTATTTCAGCTACATCTAGTTCAGCATCAGAGCATTCATGGCGACAGGGAGCAAGGGTTACGTTAGATATTGATAGTCTCAGCAACCGAGGCGACGGAGTCGGTCGCTGGGGCGATCGCGTCATTTTTGTCCCTGATACCATTCCGGGCGATCGCGTTGAGGTTCGTCTAACCCACGTCAAACCGTCTTACGCTAATGCCACACTCCACGAAATTCTTCAGGCTTCGCCTCAGCGAGTTCGGCCGAGATGCATTGTTGCTGACAAATGTGGTGGCTGTCAGTGGCAAGCGGTTGCCTATGCGCAGCAGCTTAGTGCCAAGCGAGAGCAGGTCGCACAAGCGTTGGAGCGGATTGGAGGGCTGAAGGGCATCACGATTGACCCAGTGCTTCCGTCAGAACCGTTTAGCTATCGCAACAAAGCAACTTACCCTTTGAGGCGATCGCCCTCCACAGGCCAGGTGCAGGCAGGCTATTACCAAAAAAGCAGCCATAAGCTGGTGAATCTCAATCAATGTCCGGTTCAAGATGAGCGGCTCAATCCTCTCTTGGCAGGGGTCAAACAAGATATTCAAAAGCAAGGTTGGAGTATTTACAGCGAGTCGCGTCATCAGGGGCGATTGCGCCATTTCTCACTGCGAATCGGGCGACGCACGGGGGAACTGCTGTTGACACTGATTTCTACTGAGGCAGATCTAGCCGGTCTAGAGGAGCAGGCTCAAGAGTGGATCAGCCGCTATCCGGGTCTAGTAGGCGTTTGCCTTAACCTTAATCCGGCTCGTACAAACGCAATTTTTGGAACCGAAACTCGCTGTATTGCGGGGCGGCCTTTTTTGACAGAGCGATTTGCTGGAATGACCTTTCAGATCACCGCGAACACGTTTTTTCAGGTGAATACAGAGCAGGCTGAAGTGTTGCTTCAGCTCATTTTAGATGAGCTACATTTTTCAGGAACCGAAGTGTTGGTCGATGCCTACTGCGGCATTGGAACTTTAACTCTGCCTTTGGCAAAACACGTCAAGCAAGCGATCGCCATTGAGTCTCAGGCCGAAGCCGTGCAACAAGCTCAGACCAATGCTGCTCTCAACGGGATAGAAAATGCGGCGTTTCATGTTGGAGACGTAGGGAAACTTTTGCCTCAAATTGAGGAGTCTGTGGATGCGGTAGTGCTTGACCCTCCTCGTAAAGGGTGTGATGCAGCGGTGATTAATGGACTGTTGGCAATCGCTCCCCCTCGAATTGTTTATGTAAGCTGCAATCCTGCAACCCTTGCCCGCGATCTGAAGATATTGTGTGGTGCGAAAGAGGAACCGCCCCAGACTCAATATCGAGTACGTCGCGTTCAACCGATTGATTTTTTCCCTCAAACTGCTCATATCGAATGTGCAGTGTTTCTGGAGCGGGTTTAATCATGAAGTTTAGCAAGCTGGTCGAACAGCTTCAGTCAAAGCGGCAGAGCAGTTTGGAGGCTCATCCAACCCTTGATCCAGATATCATAGGTGTTGCCGCGATCACAGCCGCCATGCCTCAATCTCTCAGCTATATCGAAGGCGATCGCTATGCCTCTCAGATTACAGCGACCGAAGCATCTGCCCTGATTCTGCCTCCGAGTTCCGATCTCCAAACTGCGGCATCCAATCGCAACATTGCTTGGATTGAGTCGCCTCACCCGCGCCTCACGTTTGCTGAGGCGATCGCGCTCTTCTATCAACCGTTTCATCAAGCGCCGGGAATTCACCCCACGGCGGTCGTCGATCCGTCAGCCTCCTTGGGCAAAGATGTGGCGATCGCGGCTCATGTCGTGGTTCAGGCCAACGCAGTCATCGGGGATGGCGTCTGCATTCATCCCAATGTGGTGCTGTATCCCGACGTCAGAATAGGCAACAACACCGTGCTCCATGCCAATTGTGTCATCCACGAACGGACTCAACTTGGGGCACAGTGCGTGATTCATAGCGGCGCGGTCATTGGCTCAGAGGGATTTGGCTTTGTGCCGACACCTCAAGGGTGGTTCAAGATGGAGCAGTCGGGCTATGTGGTGCTAGAAGATGGCGTGGAGGTCGGCTGCAACTCGGCTATCGATCGCCCTGCTGTTGGCGAAACCCGGATCATGCGCAACACCAAAATTGACAATTTAGTCCAAATTGCCCACGGCTGCACCATTGGTGAAAACTGTGCCCTGTCGTCTCAAGTTGGGCTGGCGGGACGAGCCACTTTGGGTAAACAGGTGATTTTGGCGGGGCAAGTTGGTCTTTCGAACGACGTCACGATGGGCGATCGCGCGATCGCTACAGCTAAAGCAGGCATTCACAAAGATGTCCCCCCCGGCGAAATCGTGTCGGGCTATCCTGCGATTCCAAACAAGCTGTGGCTGAAGATTTCTGCGGTCTACAATCGCTTGCCAGAGATCTATCAGACATTGAGAGCCCTGAAGCGACAGTCCTAAGCACGAAATATCAGCGCCTAGAACGCGTAACCGATGACCTCAACTCTAAGTCCTTCCCCCGGAAGAGAAGCAGGACTCAATGTGGTGGAATCGGTAGAACGGCGTATCGGAACATCACCCATCAGAGCTAAAAACTCATCCAGTCCTGAAACGTCGCAGCTCTCAGCATCAGCCGCTGCTGTCCGATAGTGAGTCGGAATTACAATTTTAGGATTGAGCAATTCAATAGTGGCTTTGGCCTCTTGAGCGTTGTAGGCTTTGACTCGACCACCTACTGGAATCAGGAGTACATCAGGCCGACCCATCAAAATTTGCTGCTCTAGCGTGACTGGGGCAGCAGCTCCGCCCATGTGCAAAATATTGAGCCCCCCTTGATTCCAGCGCCAGACGACGTTGGTGCCAAAGCGACGTCCGCCAAAGCGATCGTGGTCGGTAGCAATCCCTTGAACCTGCATGTTCTGGAATTCGTAGATTCCTGTATCTCCCAGGACACGAGGATCACCTGGCAATCCACTCACGACTCCCTCGTCGAACAAACGACTGCTGATCATGACGAGATCGGCTGCTACATTAGGCTCGCGATAACCAGCAGTGCAACCAATCGAGCGAAAAGGATTTACCAAAATGCTGCGTCCGCTTCCGGTGAAGAGAAAGCAGGTGTGTCCCAATGACTTGATCGTGACTGAGCCGCCCGCTTGGGCATAGCTAGGAAGAACAGTAGGGGCTGCGAGATTGGCGATCGCCGCAGATAGGGCACTCAACCCTGCATATTGAACAAACGTACGCCGCTTCATAAAACTCCTCAATCACAGGAATTGACTACGCAATACTACACCCTCGATAGCTCTGGGTGTTGCAATCTTTTAGCTTACAGTGGTTCGGTGACGGAACAGGATTTGGGAGACAGAAAAATCTCCGGCTGAGAAGCCTGCTCTATTCCATCTGACGCCAGATCCTCAGGCTGCAACCTGATGTTGGCTTAACTCTCTAAGAAAATTGCTCAAAAGCGATTTTCCAGCATGGGTCAAAATACTCTCTGGATGAAACTGGACGCCCTGAATGTGAGGATAGTTCCGATGGCGCAGCCCCATGATGGTGCCATCATCGACCCAAGCGGTAATTTCTAACTCGTCCGGGCAGGTTGCACGATCGACGATCAGACTGTGATAGCGTGTTGCGGTGAACGGGTTTTCGAGTCCCTGAAAGACTCCAACTCCATTGTGATGCACTTGAGAGGTTTTGCCATGCATCAATTCTGGAGCTGCGGTGATAGTGCCGCCAAAAACTTGACCGATACTCTGGTGGCCTAGACACACTCCCAAAATAGGGACATTAGCACCTAATTTTTCAATTAACTCTATTGAAACGCCAGAATCTTCGGGACGACCAGGCCCTGGTGAAATCACAATACCGTCGGGCTTGATCTGCCGAATTCTCTCCAGAGTAATCTGGTCATTGCGATAGACCTGAATCTCTTGGGCAATGCTAAATTGCTGACCCAGCTCTCCCAAATATTGCACGAGGTTGTAGGTAAAGCTGTCGTAATTATCGATGACCAGAATCATAGGGCTTTGCGGATTAATAGTGCACGGGGCAAGGCTTTGAAGGACGTACTTGATACGCCCTATCATAGCTCGTGCTTCGAAGCCCCGGAGTCATCTACAGCAAAGAAAATCGCGTCAGGAATGGGGGCACTAAGAGAACTCCGGCCACCAAGATCGACACAAACGCTGAAATTAGGACGG
>CAKZMO010000639.1 GCA_937128595.1 uncultured cyanobacterium
TCATCATCCGCGAGGCTGGCATCACCAAACCGCGCCGCAATATCAGCCGCTTGCATTGAATACTGCTGAGACTCAGACGCACCACTCAGAAATTGCTGCGCACCACTGCCCAACATCGTGCCCACTTGCGCACCAGCCTGGGCTCCTAGTGGGCCACCCATTAAGAACCCAATCCCACCCCCTAGCGCACCACCCCCAGCACCCAGCAAGTTTCCTTGCATGGCATTACTGGCAATTCCGCCGCCAACCTGCATCAATGCGCTGTGCCGCATGAATCCCAATATTTGGGATGCAGGATCTAATCCGCCTTCATTGTCAGTCGCTTGAATCTGGCGTCTGATGCCCTTTGTCAGATCCCGGATCGCTTCCAGCATCTCTTGATGCTCACGCTCAGTTTCCGGATCGCCCGCGCCCATCGCGCCTTTCTGCACCTGACTCAGCAGCCCACCGGAGCCACCCGCCCCGACCAGTCTCAGCAATGCCAGATCAGGGCTATTCTGCGCTTGCTCCCGAATGCCCGCTAATTCTTCTCTGTAGTTAGGGGAATCAGTCTCAGGGCGATCGCCACCCCCCGCAGCCCCCGGCACCGGAGGAGGAGCCGCAGTACCAGGAAATGGAGGGAGAGCCGCAGGCGGCGGAGGAGCAGAGCCAGCCGCACCGGACACAACAGCAGGCTCTTGGTTTTGCCCAGACAGCGCATTGAGCCGTTCAACCCCTTGCCGCATCCGTTGGATGCCCTGATCTAGCCCCTGCTGTAAACCGTCAGAATCAACTTCTAAGCTGACCTGAACTACATTTTTCTCGTCAGGCATAAATAAAAAAGCACTGCGTTAGCAGCGCTTTATGGTGTCAAGTTCGTGTGATTGAGGTGGAAAAGTTGAAGAGATCCCTTGAACTACTTACTGCCCTTGGGCTCAAGAGATCTCAATGGGTTCAGTGGCTTTATTTGCAGACAGGATAATTTTTGCGCCATCAAGCGCCGTTGTCAACTTTATCAACTCTTCCCGCCATCACGCCTTCTAGCCAATCGTCGTAAGAGTCGTCGATTACCGCGTCTTCGTTGCTGCTGTATGGCTTTCCTGTCTTTTGTTCGGTCTTGAAGGCGTGAATCTGGCGGAACTCGTACCAGATGTCGGCATTGGTCATGTTTAGCCAGTCTGGACTCGTTGGAAGGAGTCCGTGGAAGGCTCGGATGTGGAAACAGACTCGCTCCCAGTCTCTTTCCCCTTCACTCCAGACTTTTTTCTATCCAATTCCGCAGATCGCGCCTCACTCCATTCTCGGTAGTTTTGGAAGAAGGCCATAAAGAAGCCCATATCGGCATCGTCGCTAGAGGCTAGAACGCGATCGACCAAACCCGGAGGCGACACGATGACCGTTTGAGCCAAGGCGATAACTTGAGCATTCAGCATCACCCCAGGCGATGGGCTGAGGTTGTCAGCTAAAATCCGATCCACGAGTGAAGGAATTGCAATCATGCTATCTCGCTGAGTCCGAGGCCGCACAACGACCACCGGAGCCAAGTGGTAAAAGTTTCGCAGCACATTGCCGTCTTTATCCTTTTCCTCAACCGTTATGGAGGCAGTTTCAACCTGAGCCCCATTAGCCGGAGGAAGTTCTGAACTGCGATGATAGCCATACTCAGGAGCGATCGCCTCAAATGCTTCATAAAGCTCTTGCGGTGAAAACCGCTCATTGGGGTCAGATAGTCTTTCGCGAATGGTTGACATATTAGATCGTCTTTAGGACGTTGGACTTGAGCTTGTCAGGAGAGATTACGAGGTCGATAAAGCTGAACGAGACGGACTCCATGATCAAACTGTCGTTCGCGTTGATGCCTGACTCAAACGAGTCGATGGAGCAACCAACCAACGTCTTGACCAGCTTGCCCCCGCCCGCTAGTTCTTGCGACCCCGTAGGCGATGCGTAAGCCGTGGGTGAGCCGTAAGAAGGTGTACCCCGGCGAAACACAGAGATAGAGAATTCCGGTATATTGCTCAGTGTTGAAGCGTAGCTATCGGGGTCAATGGAACCCCCCGATGCACTCGCGATTCGTTTTACCAGATCGCCATACACGATCGCCATAGACTGAAGCGTGCCCTGAAATCCCTTCATGCCAGCGACAAATTCAATAGCGCGATCGCTCCCAATCTCATTGACCGGACGGTTATTGGTTCGGCCATTGATCCGCAGACCCTGACAGCGCCCAACCCGAACGCTTTCAATCGAGATAATTGCCTCTAACGCAGACTCTACCCGTGATTCAGGCTCGTTAGAAACACGGGAGTAGGTTTGACGAAAAGCCATGAGTTATGCCCTAAACAACAGCAGGAATCGGAGCCAAGATCTGAGTGTTCAGAATGAACTCAAGATCAGGCGTTGGATAAATCTTGTAGGCAACTAAGAGCGCTTTAGGGTTGTCAGACGACGGCGTGACTTGCGTAAACTCTGGATCGTAGCCATAGATAAGCGACTCTTCCGAACGTTGCTTGAGCCGACGGTTCACCGCCGCCCGCACCGCAGCAAACGTTTCTGGCAGCGTTGACGTGCCAATAAATAGCGACTCTTCCAGCTCCCGAACATCAGCCGCGATGAAATCGCTCTGGTTTAGAATCGAGATCGACTCAAACGCCGAAGACTGAAACCCTTGAACCTGAGTCACGCGATAAGTCGTAATCGCTCGATTGATCCGCCAGCCGCGAGAGGGACGGGTTAACGCAGGGTCGCGCCCCAATGTGAGGCAACCCGATTCGATCAGCTGATCTAGCTCAGTGGAGCCCGCCTGATAATTTTTCTCCACGCCGATCACATCTCGCAAATAGGTATGAGTGATCGGATCAGAGATTCCATTCCCTTCAGCGGCCAACATCCCGGCCACCATCGCCGCAAAATAATACGCGGGGTAAAACCGAGGCAGACCATTTAGGCCATCGGGCAACGTGATGCCCGGAGAGCAAAATACAACACGAGGATTGTTGAACATTTCGCCCCGTTCGCGCACTTGTTCCTCTGTCCATCCGCGCCCATGGCCAAGGACGCAATAGCGCTCACGTCGCTTTGCTGTGCCGCTCATCAGGGTTACGTGGTCTGCGATCGCCATCTGCACCCCGATGTCGTCAGTACCCGCAGGCACGATTGACCGCAACGGAACATACTTAACGACATCCAGACCATCTAGCCAGCGCTGATAAGTGGGTGCAGAGTCGTACCCACCGTTGAACGTCATGGTTCCGGCGATCGTGCCCTGGTTCGTTCGTGGCGGATTCGGATCGACGCCACCGGAGAGCGTGATACCTTGAGCCGTGATCAGCAGCTCTGTGTTCACGTTCACCAAGGCATTGATCCGCAGGCCGTTGTAGCCGATTCCCGGCTCTTTCGCCTCCAGCGTAATGGTCGAAGCAAAATTGACCGGATCATACGAAGAACGCGCCACGACCGGAGAAGAGTCGAGCGCGTTGAACTGGCCTGCAACTTCGTTGCCCACCTCCATCACCGTGTCACCGATCTGCGTGTTGTAGTTGATTGAGGTATCGCCTGCAATCACCGCGAGATAGTGCCCGCCTTTGGGTAGTAGACCATTCGCAGGGAGTTGTGACTCAATCGCTTCCGCAGGTTGAGTTTTTTCAAACGCCAGCCCCGGATAGAAAGCGGCATCAAAGCTCAAAGATTCAGCCCGGATTGTGCGATCGCCCCCAAGCTTGCGCACGATCCGGGTCTGGTCAGCGCCCAGGCCATCAAATTCGTAGTGCAGAATTTGATATTGACCGGGTTCCAACTCTGAATCAGCCGAAGGGTTGCTCACCGTAAAGACCGTGCCCGGAGCGCCCCCTCCATCAATAAAGCCCCACTCTTGCGCCCCCGATAGCTGAAATCGGGCTGAGTCGCTGGTGTAAGCACTAGCGGTAATTGTGACGTTGGTCAGACTCTGTGACGAGGCCGGAACCGTTTTGGAGTGCTGATAGCTCCCCATTAGCGATTCTGGGATTGCACTAGAGATGCTGACCAAGCCGAAAACTCGCAGCAACGTCAAATCATCGCTAAACGTGCCACTCAGGGCAGGAGAAGTCGATCGCGCCACGACAACCACCTGAGCGGATTGAAACGTATCAGTCAGCTCAACCGCCGCGCCCCCCGGTTCGGTGCTGATCTGCACATCCGCGCCCGCCGTGTTGACCACAAAATACAGTCTGTTGCGAGACACCCCACCGGGTAGCGTCGTTCCCGACACTTCAACAATATCGCCATCGGCAGGCCCCGCCGCCGCTAGGGTAATCGTGTCAGTCAGAGCATCGATCGCCTGAATGGTATGCCCAGCCGGAACCGCAAGGAATGGAGCGAGCTGCGCCGTATCAGCCGCAGGTTTGGCGAAGACCACATAATCAACGCCCGATTGGAAATTATTTCCAGTGTCTGTCCCGGTAATCTGGACGCGATCGCCCGCTGCTAGTTCGTTCGCGGCAACTGTGGTAAACGTTCGAGCCGTGCTGTCAGTACTGGCGATCGCCCACTCTAGCGGATCGGCATAGTCGAAGCTTGCCAAGAAGCTAGAGCTGCTATTGGGTAAGACTTCTTCTGGGTATTGGTAGAGATAGGCCGCAGTTGTCAGTACAGCTCCTTGAGTCTCGGTCAGTGCAGCTCGCCCATCTTCTTGAGAGGTTGCAATCACAATCGTTTGCTTTGCTTTCTGCCCCCCTGCGGTGAGCTTAATAGAAACGGGCGATCGCTCATTGATCAGATTCACGAGCTGACTAAACGAGCTTTGATTATCGAGCTTGAGTTGATAGGGCGTCCCATCAAGGCTGACACCAGAGACAACGCCCATCGTGCCCTGAGTGGAACCAGGAAAAAACGACACGGTGAACGTGTTTCCATACGCGCCGTGGTCGTCAAACACCGCGCTCATGGCAACGCCTGAGTTGTCATCAGATAGCGCCCCTTTCGCCTGTGCTGTATTGTCAACGCGCACGCCGATCACGGTAGACGCGCCCCCATTGACGCCCCCCTTAAATGCAAGGCGGATCGCTTCTGCTAGTGGAGTCTGAGCGCCAAACAGCGCCGCAGCCTGAAGTGGATCATTGAACAAATACGGCACCAACGGCTCACCGCCGAGCGCTGCGCCCATCACGCAGACCGTATTAAATGCAAACGGGGGAGCAACCTGCAACCCCCGCGCATCAACTGTTGTATATGCTCCCGGCTGGAGCAAGAGCGATTTCGGAACCCCAAAGACAACCCCAGTAGCCATAAGCTCTCTATCCTTTTACTTTGATGGTTGACGTAACTTTTGCTGGAAGAGCGATTTCCACTGTTCCAAGGGGCGATCGCCCGTCTCTTTGTCCAGTAGCGCCGCAGCAAGCCCCCGCTGTTCAGGAGCCAGATACAGTTCGATAAAGTCAGTTTTTTGCATATCCGGTCATTTGAAAAACTCCGTTGTCTGTGCGCAAGGCTAGAGCCTGATAAACGTCATCGCTGCCCACCGCCCCGGCAAAAGTGCGCACCAGTACAGTGGGGCCGTCAGTCTTTGGCTTCGATTTCGGGTTGTATCGGTATGTTTTCATAGCACATGCAGATGGCTTGCCAGTTCACAATTCCAGCGATCGAGTCAACCTCAGA
>CAKZMO010000640.1 GCA_937128595.1 uncultured cyanobacterium
AGTTTTTTGGCGTGGCTTGCAACAGTCACGCCTTCGACCAGCCGATAGCCAGCGGCCTTCGCCTTCCCCTCAGACAAGAGCTGTCTAGCCGATTCGAGCTGGTTTATCGCGTGATTAAGGGCATCCAACAGTAAAATTCTATTCATCAGCTACCTCCATCAGTTGCTCACAGCGCTTGAGGTGCCAGCGGTACGACGGACGAACCGCGTGAGGATTAATCGATCGCCAGTGGTAGTTCTTTTTGAACAAGTCGAACCGATGATTCAGCAGAAAGGTTCGACCTACTCCTAGTAATTCAGCCGCCGCCGTCGTCGAAATCCAGCTTTGATTTTCAGCCTTTTTCATCGCTACCTCCTAGTAGTGAGAGCTGTCCGAGTCGTTCTTGCTTGAGCCTGCGTTTTGTCGCCATCTGCTGTCCGTCGTACCGAAGGTGACAAACAGAACACCAGGCTCTGAGATTTGAAAGGTCACAACTTGAGGGCTGATGGTCGAGGTGCGCCACCGTGAGAGTGAATCGCCCAAGCTTGCAACTGCTGCGATCGCTCAGTGAACGGGGCAATTCGTGAGAGAAGGGGTTGGCTTCGTCTTCCACTCGCTCAAGAAACTCGCCTAGTGATTCTCCAGCACGACGGCAGGGGCGATCGCACTCTACACAGCGCCAATTCGCCAGAGTCTTCACTCGAAATGCAATTTCATCCCAGTTATCGGGATACAGCGTTCTATCCATTGGCATTGCTATCACCTCCCACACGCGATAAAACCCTCAGCTCATGAGGAGCACAGAGCAGAGACGTTTTCCACTCTGGGCGAGTTACCCAGACATCCCCACACAGGGGCGTGCCCACAACCTCGCATCGAGAACCCGCAGACCGACCGACAAGCACCTCAACTTCGTCGCCAATAGAAGGTGGATTGTCGCCGTCATAGACTTCGCTCGATGGTTCTCCCAGATTGCAATCTTGAGTTCTAGTACTCTTAGAAAGTTGGTTGGACAGGTTGGGCAGGTTGGGCAGCTCGCCTTTTTCTGAAGTGGAAATTTCAGAATTCGGAGGTTGGGCAGGAGGTTGGGCAGGAGGTTGGGCAGGAGGTTGGGCAGGCTGATTTTCTTGTTCTGTCTGCGTTTCAAGACTATTAATAGTATTCTGCCCGACCTGGACAACCTTATTATCTAAAACTGGAGGAAACCAGACTCTTACTCGTTTGCCGCCCCTGGACAACCTCGAGGTTGTCCAGCCATTTGCCTTCAAAAGGTTGGTCACTCTCATTTGAGACGCCCGATCTTGCTTGTCGATGTCCATCTGTAAAGCGTTCAACAAAACGTCAGTTGCGGTCACTTCTGAACGGCCTTCGCAGAAATCCAGGATTGCGTCTTCCCAAGGGTCACTCAGTTCGTATTCGCGACCCGCTTCGGCGGCAGCTTCCTTGAGGTTGTTTGGCAACTGCCAGCTTTCTCCAGCCAAAAAAGCGTGAGTCGCAGCCGCCCAAATGCGATCGCGCTCACTTGCCAGCTCGTCTAGTGGAATCCAGTCTGTTTTGATGGGAACGACCCAAAATCGACGGTTGCCTGTGGGGTCTGCCAGAAACTCATCAAAGTTCGTAGTGCCGACAATGATGCTCGGCCTGGGGAACTCTTTCACCGATCGCCCATAGGGAGGGCGAATCATATCGCTCTGGGTTGTGATGAAGGCTTTCACAGCACTGATATCTTTTCTTCTGAAAACAGCCTCCAGCTCTGCCCACTCGACGAACCATGCTTGATGGAGTTTCAGTCGCTCGTCCTTGTCGCTGACCGAACCGACTGAATCATCAAACCAGTCGCCGGCGAGCACTCGCCAGAATGATGACTTGCCTACACCCTGAGCACCAGAGAGAATGCAAACGCTATCGACTTTGGCTCCAGGGTTCAACGCTCTGGCGACGGCAGAGATGAGTGTCTTTCTAATGAACGTTTTGTGCAGATCGCTTTCTGCTCCTAGATAGTCAGTCGCCACGCTATCGAGCAAGTCTGAATCAGCCTCGTAGACTGAGGCGCATTGAGTTAGATATTCAGATACGGGGCTAAATGTGGAGTGCTTCGCCATGTACGTCAAAATTTGCGAACAGTCTTCGAGCGGCACATCAATGTTGTGTTTGATAGCTAGGGTGAGCCTCAAATCTTCAATCTCGATCGGCTGACCATCCAGCTCCACTTCACCTTTTAATGAATTGAACCGCACACGGCCCTCAACTTTGTCGCGAATCATGGCGTAGCGTTGAGCAAGTCTGCACTTCTCAATCGCCATCAGCTCTTCTGGCGGTTCAGAATCCTCTCGCCATTCTTCGATCGTCTTTGCTTCGTCGAGGCGATCGCCAACATTGCCACCAGCAGCTATATAGTCATCAATGCCTTTCTCTGCGTTATTCCATTCGAGGACGTAGACCATTGCTCCTTTTGCAGCAACCATTCGGCCTAACTGATGCAGAGCTGTCCTGACAGTCTTCTTAGTGACAATGTCCCGGTCAAACGCCAAGTAAACCTTTCGACCATATCGACAGAAAAGCTCTAGCTCTGGTCGGAGTCTTCCAAGTTTTCCTCCAGTGGTGACACCTGGTAGAGAGACGCAAGGCAATCCTTGAGAGAGAACAGCCCCTGCTTTCTTGGCTCCCTCTGTGATGATGAGGGGAGTGTTGAAGTCGAATAGCAGTTTGCTCCAGTAGTCCCCGTCTTCCATCTCTAAGAAGAGTGGAGAGATAGCCACTTTAGAAGGGCTGAAATACTTTCTGGGTTTGTGGGTTGTGGGGTCAATGGGGGTTTTGTCGGGTTTGAATTGAGCACCCTTCAGTGTTCTTTCTCCCGATTTCGGATTTATTCCGGCGACGGCCCAGCCGGGAACCAAATCTTCAGAATGTTTCCATCGGCTTTTAGTGTTCCGATTCAGCAGCTTGTCCACTTCGACTGAATCTTCTATTGTCCAGACGTTGCGGCGGATGATTTTTTCTTCGACGGCAGATGCGCGCCACTCTTCTATATGTCTATGGGCGATCGCCTCTATCTCTATTTTTGTGTCAGTATTTGGAGGTGAGTCAGTAGATTGCATCGTTTCTCTCTTTAATATTGATTTGGGGTTGGCAACTCCAAAGAAAGCGCGACCTGTGGGGCAGGTCGCGCTTTCGCTTTCTCTATCGCCCTCTCACGTAAGCCGTTGGAATTGCGGCTACAAGTTCGGGGTCTTCTTCAAGTGCAGGAATCAGATATTCGCTGCTTAGATCTGCCAGCGCTTCACGAAGGCGATCTTGCGCCTCCCCTTTCAGGCTGATCATCTCTCCACTGCCAAAAAAGATACTCAGTTCTCCATCGTCAGTATCTTCAATGAGTTCGATAGCGCTTGGGTTAATCCATCGACCAGGAATTCGAATCAATTTATGCATGGTTTCTCCTAGCAGTAAATACGGAGAGAATTTGACTCAAGAAGTTCTCTCCGTATTGGTGTATCCGTGTTTTCTCTCTAGCCGAGTATTTTCAGGGGTCTCACTTCGACGTGTCAATGTGATCATCAAAGTGTGTGGTTCTAACTAACCGTTGCCAATTTATGTTAGCGAGAACCTGTCAAGTTGACAAGTCACTTTGCTATAATCATGACAAATTCCATTTTGTATCGTCCGATTGACCCTAGAATCCCCTTGTTTAAGGAAGGAGAGGTTGTGCTAAGAGCTATCCGTGAGTCTTTGGAAATGTCCCAGGAACAGTTTGCTCGTGAGATGGGCTGTTCTGTTTCTTCGATTAATCGGTGGGAGAGGGGCAAGGGAAGTCCAGCTCTTTCCATTCCCCAAATCAAGCAGTTTAATCGTTTGCTCCGTCGTATAGGCATGACGGTTGAGAATCTTCCTGATGATATTACTAGCCCGGTTCAGTTTCCGTCTCGGAGGGATGTAGCCTAGCAAGTTGACAGGTCGGTAAATAAAGAAAAGTCGGCTGGTGTGCTCAGCCGACTTTTTAGTTTGACAAGTC
>CAKZMO010000641.1 GCA_937128595.1 uncultured cyanobacterium
ATAGAAAATTTGTAACATCGTACTGAGTGTTTGGCGATCGCCTATCTCTTTCAAACTCGGTGGCTGAACGTGATTTGAACTTTTTGTCAAACCGAACGTAAACTTGGCATGATCTGCTAGAGTCACCCCTTGCCGATTTTGTAGTCATCTTTAGCAATCAATCAAAAACGTCGATAGAACAATCAAAAATAAGCCACATCATGTATCTTGCTGTAGAGATTCTGAGTAAGAGCGATGAGCCAAGAACGCCTCAAAAACAAGGTTTTTCTAGGAATACAATATTGGGCAATTCCGTTGTTGCTCATCCTCGTTGCAAGCCGTCAAATGATTTTAGCTCACACGGTCGGGCTGAGTCCCTGGCATGGCGGAGGCTTTGGGATGTTTGCCTCCATCGATCGAGACGAACGGCGCATCATCAGGCTGCAATCAACTGACTGTCGAGGACAGCAAACCGTTCATGTCTTGACCCCAGAGCTTGCTGAAATTGATGAGCAAACGTGGACGTATCTCACCACCGTACCGAAAACGTCACTGCTCCAGTCATTGGGCTACCAACTTCTAACGTTGGCTGGCGAACCCACATCTCGCGTGTCCACCGTATCTAGCACTTGTCCGCGTCATCTCGAAATTCAAGTCTGGCGCTTGCACTATAACCAAGCATCTGGACAAGTCTGGTATGCTCCTGTCACGGCTGTTGTGGAGGTGACACTATGACCCCGGCACCGATTCATCCGTTGCAGCAGCGTTGGAAAAGTTTTCTCATTGAGCTTCTGGCACGTCCTAGCTATCTGCTCATTCTTCAGCTCACCGCGATATTGATCGTGCTGCATGAGATTGACACCTTTCCCTGGACGCGATTGCCTGAGCGAGGTCTGGCATTGACGATGCTGTTTGTTCCGCGCTTGATGCGTAGCAAAAAAGCTTGGGTCGCGCTTAGCGTTTTGCTGGTGATGAATAACTTGTGGCACTGGGCAGCACTGGTCAACCACGAGTATCTGACGACCTATTGGGTCTTGGTCTGCACCTTGTCACTCTACGCATCAAAGCCCAATCAAGTAATGGCTTGGAATGCCCGTCTGCTGATCGGTTTGTGCTTTGCTTTCGCAACAATATGGAAATTCTTGGGCGGGGAATATTTAGACGGATCTTTTCTTCACTTCACCTTTTTGTCAGATATTCGCCTGTCGATGGGAGCGACGCTGATAGGCGGACTTGATGGGGAACTGCCACACAATCGTTCTTTGCTTGAGACCATGCAAGCAACAGGAGAAATAAATCCGCAGCTGTTGCAGACCAGCCCACGAATGGCACTGATGAGTGTGGCTCTGTCTTACTGGACGATTTTCATAGAGGCGATCGCCGCCCTTTCTTTTTTGTTGCCCCGGCCTCAGTTTTTGTCTCGCGCCCGCTACGGAATTCTCCTCGTATTTATCTTCACGACGTATACGGTCATTCCTCTGCTTGCCTTTGGGGCGCTGCTGCTGATTATGGGCTTAGCCGAATGTCTGCACAATCGTCCCCAGTGGAGCGGCATCTATCTCGGAACACTGTTGCTCTTGCCCATATGGATGCCATTGCCTCAACTGCTGTTTGCTGCCGTTGAAACTGTTCTGTTGCAATAGTGCTGCATGGCCTTGGCGCTAGTTCCAAGACTCTAGAAATGCGCGAACGCGTCCGTCGGGTTGTAGAATTACCCGAACCTGTGCTGGTCTGCTGTTTTCGAGAGGGGAGACAAAGGGTGTGCCCACAGTGGGTAGACCGACTTGCCCTGAGTAAGCTCGTGCCGTTTGACCCAAGGGGTCGATCTGTTGAACTGAGCCATTGGCATTGAGCAATAGACGGTACTCCAGCGAACGATCAAGATCTTCTGGCGGCTGCCATTGCTGCTGAAAATAGTTGCGGATTTCGTTGACCTGCGGAACCGTGCCGGGTAGGGATGGGGGAGCTTCTGACCTTGCTGATTCCGATGCCGCATCAGCAGACTCAAGCTCGTCACCTGCAAAGTCAGAGGAGCGAGAGAGGCTAGGGGAAGGAGCAGGGGCGATCGCCCCTAAATCTTGCTCTGTTGTACTAGGCTCTTCGGGCAATCGGCTACGGACGCTTTCCCCTTGATTGATCGGTGGAATGGCAGCTAGTTCCGGCGGTAAACCTTGAGGTGGAGCGGCAGCGCCATCTGCCCCTGCACCATTTGCAGTCGTTCCAGAAGCCGCTGATCCAGGAGCAGATGTTCTAGGTGCTGTGCCTGTAGCGTCGCTATTTTGTCCCTGTCTTTGCGGTTGTGAGGCTGCGTTATTGCCACTGCGCGGATTGGAGTTTGGAGTTTGCAGCCGTCCTCGCAGCGAACCCGGAATGCCTGCGTCGCGACGAGAGCGGGGTGCCAGATCAGAGAGATCCTCTCGCTCAGCTGTAGCCTGTGGTTGAGCATCTTCAGAGGCTGACTCCGAAGAGACGGTAGAAACCTGCCCCGACTGGAGCAACATTTGGGTCAAAGGAGCACCGACTCCGACGGCAAAAACAAACACCGCTGCGGCTTTGAGCCAGTTTGGAGTCGAGCCTAGCCATCCTTGATGTTCAAGCTCCGGCATGGCTAGATTATCCGCTCGATATTGATCGAGGGCACTCGCTAAATCAAAAAGCTCTAGGGTAGAAAGCACGGTTGAAGAGACTGACTCTTCTGTTGCCAGTGCTCCAAAAAACAGTTCGTGCTTGAGTTTTCCTTTGGGCTGGAGGGCGATCGCCTCAGACGTAGATCGCGGGGGAACAGCCTGAAGATGGCGAGGGTTGGCAGGAGTTATAGGGTGGCGATCGCCTTCATCCATCATCTCAGGAGGTGCCAGCGATCGCCCCAGACCAGACGATTGGGCTGGGCTGTAGGGACTTGCCTGCTCATGTTCGCTTGCTTCGTGAGAGTCGGGATGAGAGAGCTGCTGAGAAGCACCGCTCAAAAAGTCCGAGTCAAATCGTGATACCGATTGGGTCAACATCTGCTGCACATAGGTTTCTACCTGATCACACAGCATTTCCAGTTGAGGGCGATCGCCCTCAATTCGAACATGTTGATCAGACGACCGCTGGGGCCCATCTAACCAAAGTCGAAACCGCACGTTTTTCAGCACCGCGCGATCGGCCCAGCGGGAAAGGGGCGAATTCTGCGCCATGATTTCTAAGGTGCAGGTCGGTGGAGTGTATCGACGGAGAGCGGAAACAGCCATAGGGTATGCAGGGCGATGTAGAAATCCAACAGAAATCCAGACGAGTTGCAGTCAGTTAAAGAGGATTGATATGAACTAAAGGGGATAAAAATAGCGGAGAGGTGGGATCTGCAACAACATTGACGATTTTTCCAAGCATCCTCTTATAAACTTACGAATCATCGTCCGACCTAATGGGGTTTGGGCGCGGCGCGGTCAAGCAGTGTCATCCACAGGCGGCGCACTCCCTGAGGCGCACTGTAGAAAAACAGATCGATCAAAAGTTTGAGCGCTAGGTTCGACAAGTTTTGGGTTGAGGTCTGTTCGCCTGCTTCCATTCGTTCCTGATAGAGGTTACTGAAGTTATCGAGGTAGTCTCCCAACAGGGCTGTTCGATGAGGTTCTTTCCCTTGCTCCGCCATTTGTTCGAGCAGCGCGACCCCACGACGCACCAGTTCTTGATGTTCGGCTGCGAGATAGCAAATAATCAGAACGAGCGATCGCGCTTCTTCCACATCTAGCCGTTTACGACCTTGTCCCTTACGGAGGGGACTCGACTGTCGCAATCGCCAAAGGGCTACCCGATCTGCCACGATGTGGGACAAGTTGAGCTGCTCTGCTGCTTGCAGCATTGCTTCCGATCCAATTCCTGCTAGCGATTCTAGAGCTAGTAAAACGAGATCGAGCTGTGCCTTAATGTCATCAAGCTGCTGAGGATCAGGCTGCGCACCTAGTGCAAGCTGATCCCAATCAGTTTGTTGATGTTGTTGAACAGGAGTGCGAACGGTCGGCGGCATAGGTTCAAGGTAAACGGGAATGAACGTAAAAAACCGTCAGTTACCAGTCTTGAAACGAAGAATTGAACTGACCACAGTGATGAAGCGAGGACATGTCATCTCCAATGTGTTCTGGCAAAAAAATTTGGTAAAGAGGTATCCCAGTACATAAAGATGACTCAATCTTACTATTCTCTCCTCAGCATACTTTAGCCATTTTCTTTCCTCCCTTCGTCATCGTCCAATCTTCAAAACGGCTACTCCATTAGCCTTGTTCCTGCCTGCGAATTTGCTCAGAGACCCAAACGATTGAAAAAAGGGCTAGAGGAATGGACAGATCGCCCCTTGAATGGGTACGTTTGTAGGTGAGTATTTTTACTTAAACAATAGAGAAACCAATCTTGTTCTCTGAATTTGCTTATTGAACTCTATAAATCGTCAGCATAGACACAACACAACTATTTAAGTCCACCATAATAGATCCTGAGTGAGTATAAAAACTTAGAAAAATATGCAAGCATACGTTTGCTGTAGCTGTCTCTAGACATCTGCTGTAGCTGTCTCTAGACATCAGGTGCGCGATTCTGCTCCGCCATTCCCAAATCCATAGCATTCGGAGGTTTTTACTTATGTCGAGTCGCGCTTTATCCGCTCATCACGTCGTTATCGTTGGAGGAGGATTTGGTGGCTTATATGCCGCCAAGGCTCTCAGCGATCCGTCGGTACGAGTCACGTTAATTGATAAACGGAACTTTCATCTATTCCAGCCGTTGTTGTATCAGGTGGCAACCGGAAACTTGTCGCCCGCAGACATTTCCGCACCGCTGCGGGTTGTTTTGAGTCGCAATCAAAACGCTACAGTGATGATGGATGAGGTGCAGGATATCGACCCTGAGGCAAAGCAGATTATTTTGCGCGATGAGCGGTTGGACTACGACACTCTCGTTATCGCCACGGGTGTCAGTCATCACTACTTTGGGAATGACGACTGGGCACACTCCGCACCTGGACTCAAAACCGTTGAAGATGCCTTAGAAATTCGGCGGCGTATTTTTCTTGCGTTTGAAGCGGCTGAGCGAGAATCTGATCCGGAGAAGCGACGGGCATGGCTCAACTTTGTGATCGTCGGCGGCGGCCCGACCGGAGTTGAACTAGCCGGGGCACTGGCAGAGCTGGCTTATCATTCTCTGCGTAAAGATTTTCGCCGCATTGACACGACTGAATCTCAGATTATGTTGGTGGAAGGGATGGATCGAGTGTTGCCTCCTTATCCACCAGAACTCTCGGCTAAAGCCCAGAAAGATCTGGAAGCGCTGGGAGTGACCGTAAAAACAGGAACCATGGTGACTCGGATTGGCGATCATCAGGTTCAGACCAAGCAGGGCGATCGCACCGAAATCATTGAGGCGCGTACCATTCTTTGGGCGGCTGGAGTAAAGGCGTCTGCTATGGGCAAGGTACTTTCGGAACGAACCGGGGCTGAGCTTGATCGGGCAGGACGTGTGATCGTCAACCCTGATCTCTCTGTCCCGAATCATCCCAATATCTTTGTGGTTGGAGATTTGGCTCACTATACTCATCAAACTGGCAAGCCTTTGCCCGGTATTGGAGCCGTTGCGATGCAGCAGGGCAGCTACTTGGCGAAGCTAGTTCAGAAACGGGTGCAGGGACAAGACATGCCTGCCTTCCGCTATTCGGACGGCGGCAATTTGGCGGTCATTGGCACAAACAAAGCCGTGGCAGACTTGAAGTTCACTAAGATGTCCGGATTTCCAGCTTGGTTGATCTGGATTTTTGTCCACATCTACTATCTTGTTGAATTTGATAACAAACTCGTCGTCATGACCCAGTGGATGTGGAACTACCTCACGCGTAACCAGGGAGCGCGGCTGATTACAGGGGTGGGTGTCCTTCCTCCTATCGCTTTTCCGAACGGAGACGAATCAACAAATGGAGAGATAAGTGGCAACGCAGCTCCCAAGGAAGAGATGGTCGCCGCGAACGAAGGCTAGGACTGAGCGCTCAGCGCTGCTTCAAAGTCGACGGGATTTTGGTCTCGCCGATGCTGAATCGGAATAGGAGGGCCTTGGCGATCGCCCACTAATGCGGCAGTGGCTTCGAGCGACTGCCGTAGTCGTTTTGCGGCATAGATTGACATATCACGAGGCACATTGATGCGATCGCGCAGATAGCGTAAGGCGGCATCCGTTCCGGTTGGAGGCTCGCAGGTTTCACCTGTCATCATGTGGGTGAGAGCACAGCGCAACGCTTCGTCGAACAGCCCGTCATCAGCAGGATTAACGCGGATGAGGTTGGCTCGATGCCTCAGCACGCGTTGTAGTGCTTCTTCACGGGAGGTTTCTGGTTCCGGATATGCCACGTCGGGAAGCCCAACCCAAGGTCCTTGATCCACCCGCTTTTGATTGACCGTGGCTTGTGGGTCATTGTTCTCGTAGCACCCTCCCATCTGAGGTGGCAAATCGTGGCAATGGGTATGAAAATCGCTCTGAGTGCCACGATAGGTGGAGCGGCTTTCCATTGCGTCAAACCAAGCCGCCCACGGAGCACTTTCCTCTCGTAAGGAATAGCCTTTGTAGTAAAACAAGCTGGCATTCATGCGCTCGACATAGGGTGTGAAAATGACATCGACGATGCCAAATTCATCTAGAAAGTAAGGCCCCGGTGTACGGGTCAACGCTGCTTCTGTCTTTGCAACTACTTCTTGAAACTGTTCGCGGCTACGCTGCTCCTGACGTGACGATTGCGCTGGGTAGCACAGCCACATGCACCACACCCGAAACAGCAAGCGTTCGAGTCGCCTCAGATTCAAGACTGTCGGGTCTTCTAGCTTCTGGTTCAGCGGGCCAAAGGCTTTTTCCAAAGCCAACAAAATCTCATCACTTTCGGTGATCAATCGTCCGTCTAGTTCTATAGCGGGCAACATCCCAGATGGAACGATGCGCTTGTACCAGCGCTCCTTATCTCCGTAGCAAAACATCGTGACCTTTTCGATGCGATAAGGAATCTGCTTTTCTTCTAGCCACAGCCAAACTTTTTGACAGTACGGACACCAGGCGTGGTTGTCGCGATAGAGAGTGACCCGAATATCAGATTCGGCGTGGCCAAAGAGGCGTAGCCGAGCCTGGGCATTAGTCGGCCCGTTGACGCGGTCGAGCTGAAAGTGAGTCTGGGCTTCGAGTTCAGTCCAAGTGAGAGGTGCGATCGCCATAGGAATATGTGAATTGAAAATCCAGTGAGTTGAATCAGATACAAGTCTATAGCAATGCACAGATAGGTTAGGACAGATATTGATGGAGAAGCCGCGCACCGCGCGGCTTCTCCA
>CAKZMO010000642.1 GCA_937128595.1 uncultured cyanobacterium
CGAGTCTCAGATGCGCTACTACCGCAGTCATGCGCTGGTGTCACCTGATGGTCAATATGCGGCTTACAGTCGTATTCAAATGGAGATTCTGCCGGGGACAGTCCAAGATCGCGTCACGAGTCTGCTGTTTTTAGAAAATCTCCAAACGGGTGAGCTGCAGTTTGTGGCAGCCTCATCTCCTCAGGTTAAAAACCCAAATATTACAGCCGCTGAATATGAGCAACCTGGCATGATTGCGGTGCTCATTCCGGTGGCTTGGTCAGAATTGGGCGATCGCCTCTTGGTTAGAGGCTTCGAGTCTCGCTTTGGAACCGGCCTCGCTTCTGACTATGCCGTCATTTGGGATCGCACCACGGGCGCACAACGAGCCATTGTTCCCAGCAACATCAGCTACACCAACGCCATCTTGCTGGGATGGAGCCAAACCCATGCGAACCAAGTTTTGTTTCGGGCAGGTGCTTTGGGTGACGAGTCATGGCCGATGGTTGCTGTCAACTCCGACGGAGTGGCGATCGCCGCTGCATCTGATCAGCCTGTGGTTTACGGTCAAATCAGCCGCGATTTCTGGAATGGGGCCCAAGCTCGAATTGGTACTCAATAAAGAGCGCGCTCAGATACCTAGAGAGCTTGCGTTTGAATTTGGTTGAAAAACCACTGAATCGTATAGAGCACGGAGAGGCATCGGTCTATCTTTCTTCACGAACTGATTGTCTGTAAACGTCTGGATTCACACAATGGGGAAGGCGCTCTCCCTTCAGCCCAGCAATGACATTGGCGATCGCCATCTGGGCCATCTTTTTTCGGGTGGCATGGCTGGCGCTGCCAATGTGGGGAGTGATGATGAGATTTTTGAGTGTTAGCAAAGGGTTTGTCACTTCGATCGGTTCGGGATCGGTGACATCAATCGCAGCAGCGGCGATCGCCCCCGTCGATAGCGCCCGATGCAAAGCAGCGGGATCAACGATGCTGCCCCGTGCTGTATTGATGAAGATTGCGGAAGACTTCATCTGCTGAAATTGGCGATCGCCAAACAAATGATAGGTACTGGGACTTAGGGGAGTATGCACCGCCACAACATCAGACTCCGCCAAAAGTTCCTCTAGCTTCACCCGTCGAGCCTTTAATTCTTGCTCTAGTTCGGGTGATTTCGGATTGGGAGAAGTGTAGAGAATATGCATGTCAAATCCCAAGGCTCGGCGAGCCACTGCGGTCCCAATTCGACCGAGACCCACAATTCCCAAGGTTGCTCCCACCAAATCTAATCCCAATAATCCCGCAGGGTCCCAGGTATTCCATTGCCCAGAACGTGTAAAGCGATCGCCCTCCACTACCCGGCGTGCTGCCGCCATCAGCAACGCCCAGGTCAGATCGGCGGTCGCATTTGTCAGCACTCCAGGAGTATGTCCGACTGGAATTCCTAGGTGAGTCGCTGTTTCGATATCAATATTGTCGTAGCCCACCGCCATCTGACTCACCACCTTGAGATCGGTGGCCGAGCTGAGCATCGCGGAATCAATGGGATCGGTCAACAAACACAACAGCCCATCGCTGGCGATCGCCTGTTCCATCAACAGAGTATGGGGAGGCGGCTGAGGTTCTGTCCAGACCTCCACTTCAGCAATCTGTTCCAGAGGCGCTAGCGATGCAGGTAGTTGGCGCGTGACGAACACCTTATACTGATGCATTATGGTGTGTCCTAAATTTTCACCATTTTACGCCTCGGTGAAGCTGTAGTGCTACGCGCTGATATAAAACCAATAGTTGATGGAGAAGCCGCGCACCGC
>CAKZMO010000643.1 GCA_937128595.1 uncultured cyanobacterium
TTGCATCGACACCTGGCCTTCTGGGACGAGTGGCAGTTTTTGCCCATTTGGGGACTCGACAAACATTTGCTACTCGTTCTTGAGCGCAGCCCCCAAGAGGGCAAAGCCGCCCTCGACTATCTCAGCACCATTCGCCAGCGGTGGGCGGCTCAGGCTGCACAGATTGAACTCGATGCCCGCCAGCTAGAGCGCTGTGCTGATGCTCAAGCTGTGAGTCAAATCCATCAGAGCCTAACCGTGGGCGAACTTGAAAGCCCTGCCGATGCTTTATTTCGCAGCTTCAACCGCATCAGCGAAGATGTCTATGCTGCCCTTAGCCAAGGGAGTCCTTATAATCAACGGCTGGCGCTCAACGCAGTGGGCGATAAACTCGATGGCCTCATTCGTGAACTCACCCGCAGCAGCGACAAATATGCGGTGCGCTTTCGCCCGATCGCCCAACGCTGGAGCACCATCATCCAGCTAGAGCTAGACGACCTCACCAAAGCCGCAGAACTGCGTCAAGAGATTGATTCTCCCTACATCATCGGTGTCCCATTGACGGAGCGGCAAGAAATCTTTGTTGGACGCACCGACATCAGCTCCCGCATCGAGCAGTTGTTACTCGATCGCCGTCGCCCGCCGCTGCTGCTCTATGGTCAGCGCCGCACAGGCAAAACCTCTCTGCTCAACAATCTAGGGCGACTCCTGCCCAACAGCATTATTCCTCTATTTGTCGATTTGCAAGGGCCTGCCTCTCGCGCTAGCAGCGATACCGGGTTTCTCTACAACCTGGCAAAAGGCATGACTGACTCGGCCAAACGCCAGCGCAATCTGACGTTTCCAGCCTTAACTCGTGATGTCCTTGCAGATGATCCGTTTACCAGCTTTGATGAATGGCTCGATCAGGTCGAAGCCACCCTGCAAGACAATACCGCTCTGCTTGCCCTGGATGAATTTGAAGTGCTGGATCAGGTGCTGGTTGAGGGGCGCTTGAGTGAAGCAGCGGTATTGGGCATGTTGCGGAACTTGATTCAGCATCGGCCTCGGTTTAAGGTTTTGCTGGCGGGTTCTCATACCCTGGAGGAGTTTCAGCGGTGGTCGAGCTATTTGATCAACGCTCAAGTTTTGCACCTGGGGTACTTGAAAGAATCTGAAGCCCGTCAGCTAATTGAGCATCCAGTCAAAGAGTTTGCGTTGCGTTATGAGCCTGACGCTAGCCAGCGGGTGATCGACCTGACGCGGGGGCATCCGTTTTTGGTGCAGCTCCTCTGTGCCGAAATTGTGGTGCTGAAGAATGAGCAAGACCCCAGCGATCGCCGTCTTGCCACCCTGGCAGATGTAGAAGCCGCCATTCCTGAAGCTTTGAGCAGCGGCAGCATGTTTTTCAGCGATATTGAACGCAACCAGGTTGATACGGAGGCTCTTGCGATTCTTCGCTACCTTGCCAGTCAGGGCGAAGGGGCTGCGGTGAGTTTGTCCGCGCTGGCACAGCAGTTTCCCAACCCGCTAGAAGACCCCCTCGATCGCCTTATTCAGCGCGAACTGATTGAGCTGACGCCAGATGGGTATATCCTATCGGTTGAGCTGATTCGGCGTTGGTTTCTGTGATGAAGGGCTGGCGTCAATGTGGCTCATGCACGTCAAGACTGGCTGAGGTGGGGTATGTCTCCGACATTAAAAGCGACGATTATTGCGGCGCATCTCTCGACCTACGTGGTGGTCGCGATTAACATCTGGATTTTTTATCGTCGCAGGGAGTTTTTTCAGACTGCGGTGAAGGTGCGATCGCTCCCTCTTATTTACACTGGCTTCATTTGCTTTGCCCTAGCGGCAACCTGTGAGATTGCCGAGCATATGGGAGACGCATGGATTTATGAGAGCCAGATTTCAGTACTGAATCGATTGTTTTATACATTCATCACGGCTGGACTGTGTCTCGTTGCCCTAGGACTGAGAAAATCTAGAGTCTTAGATGTGCTTTTAATTGCCAGTATGGTTGCCGTACCGTTGACTTATGGTATCCAGGATAGCAAGTCTGTCATGCAGATGATTTCTCTAGTTCCTGCCGTTATTTTTGTCTACACCTGGTACAAGGTGATGGAAGACTGGCGAGTGTTTCTGTATTTGCTGTTCTCTAATGTCTTGTCGCTGGCCTTTGGCATTGCACTGATTGCCACGGAAGAGCAGGTGTTTCATGTCTTCATTGGCCCTGCTTCCGCCATTGGGTTGTTGATTCTGGGCTATGTGACCTGGATCCAGCCCCAAAAATATCGCGATTTATCTCAAGAAAATTGAGCGATTAGGATACTCGTATTGCTAGCCCCACGCGCAGTTCTTGTAGTACATATGCGTAGTGCATATGCTCTTTCACTGAAATTTTCGATACAATTGCGGCACACCCATCGCAATCAAATTGCAACGGAGGGGAGCAGTATGGTTTCTTATCCAACCCGTCAACCCATTGAGCAAACTGATCTTCTCCGATCGTCCAGGGGAAACCCTGCCGACGATGTATAGCAATGCGCAGATAGGTTAGGACAGATATTTATGGAGAAGCCGGAGGAACCCGGATTACCTGACGAATATCACTGCTGGGATGACTCAGAGGGAGAATTGATTCTCACGGATACGAAGCGATCTGTTCAGGCCGAAGCCCAAGTACAGGAAGCGGCAGCCCAGGCATGAGCAGCAGAACAGCGGGCTGAAGAGTTGGCTCAGCGGCTGCATGACTTAGGCATTGAGCCATAAATGGAGACTGCTTGGGGCGTTCTGGTGCGATCGCCCATCATCAACTTTCTGTTCCAGCATCGCTCGTCTCATTGGTGTTTGGACTTGCTTCAGGATTGTTCTCTTGGGGAACCAGAGGCGTACCGTCCTCCGGTAGGGTCAAATCTTCTACAGATCGAATAATCGCAGGTTGATTGGTTTCTGATGCGCTATCTTCCAATGCCTCTGGGCGAAAAATAGCGTTGAGCGACTGCTCCAATGTGGGAGCCATCGCAATTTGGTTTTCGAAGGCGACGATGACTCGGACAAGGGTGGGGAGCTGATCTTGTTCAGCTTCTAAATACAGCGGTTCTACATATAACAGGGATTGTTCAACAGGAATGACGAGCAAGTTGCCCTGTACGGCTCGTGACCCTTCTCGATTCCATAGGGAGATTTGCTGAGAAATGACCGGATCTTGGTTGATACGAGCCTCGATTTGCTCAGGGCCAAAGACAAGTTCTTGTTTCGGAAACGAATAGAGCAGCTGAGTTCCATACCGTTCACCATCTGACCGTGCCGCCAGCCATGCAATCATGTTGCGCCGCTGAGCCGGAGTAAACGGACGCAAGAGAATGAACTCTTCACTTTCTTCATTAGGCAGCTTGGTAAACAGGTAATACGGTTCCACGACCTGCTGTTCGTTGGCGTAGATTTCTCTTGGGGCACGCCACTCATCTTCCCGGTTGTAAAACACCTGAGGATCAGTCATGTGATAGGTCATCAAATGATCAGACTGCACCTGGTAATAGTCTTGGGGATAGCGAATATGGTCTCGCAGGGTTGCAGGCATCGCCTCTAGGGGCTGAAACATGTCCGGAAATATTTTGCTCCAGGTCTGAATGATAGGGTCGGTATCGTCTGCAACGTAGAACACGATAGTGCCGTTGTACGCATCCACAACAACCTTTACGGAGTTGCGAATGTAGTTGAAGTTGTTGTTTAGGGGATCAGAATAGGGATAGCGATCAGTGGAGGTATATGCATCCATGACCCAATAGAGATAATTGGGCGGCGTTTCGAGCAGATTATCTTGGAGCGAATGGGCAAGTTTGCCGCCTGTTGAAGTTTCGGGAGAAGAGTCAGCTTCTTGGGAGATGTCGGCTACAACCAAGTATGGATCGGTGTCATAGCGTAGGAAAGGGGCGATCGCCTGAACGCGACTGCGAATATTGCGACGAAAGAGAATGCGGCTTTCAGGTTTGAAATCGACTGACAACAACATGCGCCAGTCCTTGAGATGATGGGCAAACAAGAGCCGTTTCCAATATTGACCGATACCAATGCCTCCCATCCCATCGTAGGAGTTGTAAGCATTTTCACTGCCGCTAGGATAGTCGAGTTCTCGCACGCGGGTCTGAGTCATGACATAGGTATCCGTCAGTTCCCCAAAATAGATGCGGGGAAAGCCGACCGGAATGCTGCGGCGAATGTCTTCATTGCTTGCCAAATGCTCGATTCCGCGAATGAAGTAGTCTGGCAATCCCCCTTCTCCGACCGTATTGACTGGACTCATGGTGAATCCGTAGCCGTGGGTGTAGATGAGGTGTTCGTTGACCCAGGTTTTCGCCTCGTCAGGTAGAGCACTGTAGTCGAGTTCGCGGGCAGCGACTATAACCTGCCGTCGCTGTTCCCCTCCCGCTGCGTCGGTAATGGTGTAGCGATCGACATCGGCATCGGGAAATTCGTAGTAGAGACGAATGCGCTGGAGCTGACGGTTGGTTTCGAGCAGGGGGCGCGTGTCCCAAAGACGAATGTTGTTGATGGTGAGTTCGTTAGCTTCGATGTCGTCATAGGACAGATTTTGTTGCGGATCAAACGTCTCTACCTCAATGGGAGCAAGGTCGAACGCTGAGCGAGTTAGGGCAATGACATGTTGAATGTAGGGAGTCTCTCTCAGCAGTTCGTTAGGCTGGACAATCACACGCTGAACAATGAACGGTAGCCCGACCGTGCTAAGAATGGCGATCGCCACATATGCGATCGCACTGTAAAGCACCGTCTGAGGAAACAGTCTATCCGGATATAGATGTGGACGGATGAACGCGCTTTTTTTCTTAGGAGCGCCACCAATGTCAAATGCTGGCAATCCTGCATGGGGCGTAGACGTTTGTCTTTGGGGCCAGATTGAACGAAAGGGAGTTCGCGACAGTCGAGTCTTAACCGATGGCTGCTCTTTCACATCATCAAGCCAAAGCGGTTTTCTCACGAGTTCTGGAGAAGGAATGGGAGTTGGCACCGCCGCAGACTTGAGAATGGTCGGGTTGGAGGGCAACGAGGTCACGGGCATCGGGTAGAAGAGCGATCGCCACAGCAACAGCACTCCGCAGACTAGCGCCAACATGCTCAATACTGTGTAGGCAGGCAGCTCGGCATGGACATTGGTATAGCTCGCTCCGTACACTGCTCCCGTCGGCGAATAGAGCAAGTTATAGCGATCGAGCCAATAGCTCAGAGCTACCGACAGCATGAGACCTCCGCCGAGGCCATAGAGATGACGCAGTTGGATAGCAGAAAATCCTGGAAAGGTTCCCTGACTGAGGCTATTGCCGGATAGGAGGTAGATAAGGGCAATGGACAGTATAGCCATCGCAAACAGTCCGACCAGCCAAAACGCTAACAGTTCCCAAGTGGGCAATTGAAACACATAAAAGCTGATGTCTTGGTTGAACAGGGGGTCTGTTTGGTCAAACAGCGTTGGATTAAAGAAAAACAGCAGTCGTGTCCATTGCTCCGACATCACCACACCGAAGCCGATCGCCATCAGTAGAGCGATCGCCATCAACACGGCTTGAGGATAAACCAGCAGCAGGACAACAAGCACAATTAGTCCTACCACCAGCCAGGGTTGGGCTCCAAACAACTGCACCATCTCCCACGCCGCAGTGGGATTAAACTTGATCGGCACCGCTGTCGGCACCCGATACACACCAAACTGGGGATGCCAATGGCTAATGGCGATCCGACCGTGGTAGATCAGCATAATCCCGACGCTGATCCCTAGAGTGACGACGAGCAGCAACAGCTTCCACAGCCGCAGAAATCCAAAGGTAGGAATAGACCGAAGCGTATCGATAGAAGGAGGCGATCGCCCCCAAGACTGACGATGAGCCAACAGTTGACTACTCAGAAGCAAGCCAAAGCTACCACCAAAGGCGAGTAGACCCAGTCCAATCTGTGTGACCAGACGAATCCTGAACGGTCGAAAATAGTCAACGTTTTGATACCAATAGGCTTCGGCAACGAAGGAGGCAACCAGATTGAGCAAAAATAGGACGATGATCACGGCTCCACCCCACAGCCAATAGCGTCGTGGAATGGAAAAACGCGAAGTTCGATTTTGCTGTCCGGGGCGGCGTTCGACGTTGACCATAAGACTTTGCCCAACCATGAAGCGTCAGGAGCGCGTAGCGCTCTCCTTCATAGGCTAGCGGGTTTCATCGATTTTCCGCCAAGTTTTAAGCTATTGCATCAATCTCTCCAGCTCTTTTCTCATTTCTTCAGTCAAAGCAGCAACAGCCTGACGGCGACTTGTTTTGTAATCTGTCCAGCGATCGCTCACATTTAGTGGATTTCCCACAGACATCTGCACCCAGCGATCGCCTAGTCGAGGTCGCTTGGGCAATTTATCTCCCCGCAGTCGAGCCGTCAGGTCAAACATCAGTAAGGCTGTTTCAGAAAACCGTTCGACCGAGGGCTGCTCAGCTATATAGTCATCGGAAACCGCAACAAAGCTTTCTGCCAAACGCATGTGAAGAACTTTCAAGCTCGCTTCCTGGGCAATCCAATCGGCTAGACCTCGCTCGATCGGAGGTAAGTCGTTCCGGCGCTCCAAGTCGTCCCGATATACATACGTCCACCCGGCTTCTTCCACCCGCCGACACCGATCAACTGCGTTGCCAGAGGGCGCTAGGCCAAAATGCTCTTCTGCAACACACAAAGCTGTGTCGAGCAGCCTCTCCAAGCGCTGAACTAGCTGTCTTGCCTGCTCTTTTTGCGAAGCTGGGGTTAGCTGAGGGCGATCGCCAACATGAGGAAAGGATCGATGATAAAAGCGACTGTAAACTCCCTCCATCAGCTCAATTAGATGCTCGCCGAGGCGCAGTAGCCGAGGATATTCGTAGAGCATGGGATCGTGAGCAGATAGAGGCTCGGACAACTCCTGAGGCAAAGGACTCAATCCACAAGACTGCTCCAGCTCACTCAACAACTCGTTGAGAGCCTCCCAAGGTTCATCAACATAGCGATAGCGGATGCCTACAGGTACAATGACAACCGATTCAGGCCGATTCGCCTTCTGCAAATCTTCCACACACCAAAACCCGAGCTGTGCCCCACCGGGCTCCAACGGCCCTAACCGTTCGCTGTAGCCATTGGTTGCTCCTTCGGGGGCGATCGCCAGCGGCAACTCCCCATTCACCAGCAGATCCCGAGCGACCCGCAAGCTTGCCCAATCTGGTTTCCGACCCCGGCGCACAGGAATTCCTCCCATTCGAGAAAACAGACTGTTGAGCCATTTTCCCGCCCACAGCGACATCCCCCGCTCGTAGACAAAGTGAGCATGAAGCGGCATTTTGAGCGAAATGTTTTGCTGACGAGCAACTTGAGGGATCAAGCGCGATAGAAGCTGCAACCCACAGAGGGGATCATCTACCTCCACATGGCGAAATGCGATCAGCAGGCGAATTTTACCTTGCTGGGATTGGTGAAAAAGCTCTGCCAGCGTCTCACCTTGACTCACTTCTACCTGCTGGATGCCTGCTGTCAGCCAGGGGCGAGTGCGCACCCGGAGCAGCAAAGGCAACACTGCATGAACCAGCTTGAGAACGAGGGGATTGTAGCGGGGCGGAACGAACTGGAGTCGGGGCTGAACATGACGAATCAAATCAGGCAACGGAGCATCTCCACGATGAAAACTGCTCTGATCATATCGACGGCTGGAACGCTTGGAGGATTTTTCTCCTATGAAACCGCATACGCAGTCAGACTCTTGCAAGCTGACGATTAATGAGTTGGGGCATATGCTGGGTCAGGCATTGCCTAGCCGTATCGAGAGAAGCGGTAGATACCAAAGTGGCAGGATAGACAGCATCACCCCAAGTCGGATGGATTAACGTGGCGCAGGTTCCTTGTCTTCTAAATTCATAGTCTAAACTGTTGCACGCGATTGCAACATCGTCGAGACAGAGTGAACCATGGGGCGATCGCACAGGAAAGCCGCTGCGCGGGTCAAAGATTTCCCATCGATCAGAGGGCGAGTCGAGGGTGTGAACGAGGTGCCATCCAATATGGAAAAAGCGATCGCGCAGTTCATTTTTGCAGCGTTGCGTCTGTGGAGAGTATTGGGCAAGAGAAACCGGACACTTTTGTAGAACAATCACCACAGTTTCTACAGGCTTTTTCCAGCTCGGCAAGATCTCATGCTGGTGCATCGCCATAAATACACTAGGCGGATGCACCGAACATTGAGTCATTTCGTCAAGGTAGACAATCCTACTCAAGCGTCAGACTCGCCCTGCTTAGAGACGAAATCCAAAGAGGCTGAATTCATGCAATAGCGCTGTCCTGTGGGGGCAGGGCCATCATTGAAAACATGACCTAGATGGGCGTCACATGCACCGCAGAGCACTTCTGTGCGAGACATAAACAAGCTGCGATCTTGCTCAAACGCGACATTTTCCTCTGACACAGGTGCCCAAAAACTAGGCCAGCCTGTTCCCGATTCAAACTTAGTTTCAGAACTGAAGAGAGGCGTGCCACAACAAACACAGGTGTAAACGCCGGACTCTTTGTTATCCCAGTGCTTCCCTGTGAAAGCACGTTCAGTGCCCTTTTTCCGCGTGACGCGAAACTGCTCATCGGAAAGCTCTTGCTTCCATTCTTGATCTGATTTTTGGATGCGCTCTACCATACTTCCAGGAGTGAATTGTTTCAATGAGTTACTATCTCTAGCTTAGCGTTTCCCTCTGAATGCCCGATTTACTTTTGGAAGATTTCCATCTTTTTCGCTTTAAGGTTTAGAGCCCAAAATAGACGAACAGCAGTGAAATGGCGTCTTAAAGAATTTCGACTGTTCCCTGTTCTCCATCAAGATAGATTCGCTGACCGTTCTGCAAGCGGCTCGTCCCATGGAGCACATTCATCACCGCCGGAATACCATATTCTCTCGCGACGATCGCACCATGGGACAGCCGCCCTCCTACATCTGCAACCAATCCACCTGCCTGAGCCAGTAGAGGTGCCCAGCCCGAATCTGCATAGGGAACTACCAAAATCATAGATTTGTCTAGAACGGCCAAGTCCTGCAGCGATCGCACAATTTTCACAACGCCCTCTGCTTGCCCAGGGCTCGCTCCAATCCCCCGCAGAGCCGTTCCAGTGGCTGCAGGGGGGCGCGATCGCAAAATGCGCGGAGGTTCTTCTCCATAGACTAAGTAAGGAACCTGAGGCACTTGAGAATCTTGCAGCCAGCGATCGCGCCGTACCTGACACCATTGGTTCAAGGTCGACCATCGCTCATCAGCACCCGTCTGTATCTGCTGGTCAATTTCCTGAAGCGTCAGAAAGAAAATATCGCCTGTTTCAGTCAAATTGCCTGCTGCAATCCACTGCTGTTCGAGAGCTAGAATGCTCCAACGGAGATGAGCAAGGAGGCGGTTGTAGAGTTCTGCAACCGTTCCTTTGAGATCCAGTCGCGCTTGAACTCGCTGAGCTTTCCACCGCTGCTGATCCCGATCGACCGGAGGCGTGGCGATTTGGGTCGGATTCTGCACCGCACGGGCAAAGAGATCGTAGATAGGTCGGGGATCGTCTTTCCAGGTGGGCACAGCGATATCGGTTGCGACTTCGCTGAGATACCCATAAGTATCAACAAACTGATCGAGCTGCCTCATCACCTCTGCCCCTTCGGAGCATTCCGCTAGAGCTGTCATCAGAGCTGAGCGATCGCCAATCTTGCCTGCATTGGGCACAAGAGGGCGAGAGTTGCGGGCTAGGGCCTGGAGCGATCGCATCGCTGCAACTTCGGGTAGGGTGCTGGTGTCGAGTTCTGTATCGTCCACTTTGAGAATGGCCTGCCGTAGAGCCGCACTGAGAGGCCCCAGAATGTTGTAGTAAGTCATGTGCTTGAGCCCGTCGAGAATGATGTGAATGCGGGCGACTAGCTCATCTGGCGACAAATTGTTGGGAGATTGCTGCTGAAGCTGATCGATCATCGGGTCAAACCGAACTTTTTTTTCTTCGCGAAACGACTGCTCTAAACTCCATTCTTGTTGAAAAAGCCGCAACAAACCTGGCACATTACGGATAGTTGAGGCGCTCGGCG
>CAKZMO010000644.1 GCA_937128595.1 uncultured cyanobacterium
CACAGAAGGAGAAGATAAGCCCCTGAAATATCCGGTGATGTTTCAGGAGGTGGACTGTCTCTTGATCACCAAAACCGATTTGGCTCCCTATCTCGATGTGGATTTGAGCCAAATTGAGGCAAACGTGCGTCAGGTGAATCCCCATGCTGAAATTATTCCTGTTTCGGCTAAAACAGGGGAAGGCATGGATCAGTGGTTTGACTGGGTGCGATCGCACGTTCGCCAGCCCGAGGGTGTGGCATGACATACCCCCTTACTTCTACCTAAAACAACTCATAGATTGAACGTTCTAAAACTGTTCTGAATCAAGAATCAAGCTTGTTGTGAGAGAGAAATTAAGAAAAGAATAATGATGAATCGACGTTCCCTTTTATCTTGTCTCGGATTATTTTTTGCCAGTCTGGTGCTGGTGGTAAGCTGCAATCAGTCCACGCCAGATACAGCGGAAACCCCGGATACAGCTCCGGCTGAAACGACCGAGTCTGCTGCTCCTGAAGGCGAACCCGTAAAGCTGGGCTACAGTAGCTGGGCGGGCTGGTGGCCCTGGGCGATCGCCGAGGAAGAAGGCTTGTTTGAAGAAAACGGTGCGAACGTAGAGCTGATCTGGTTCGATGGCTATCTTGCGTCAATGGAGGCGTTAGCCGCAGGTCAGCTCGATGCCAATAGCCAAACCCTGAATGACACGATTTCCTTTGCGGCAGATGCAGCTAACGGTATGGTGGCGGTGCTCGTCAACGACAACTCCGCTGGCAATGACAAGGTGATCGTGTCTGACGGAATTGACACCGTAGAAGATTTGGCCGGTAAGAATATTGCCTTAGAAGAGGGGGTTGTCGGCGATTTTCTAGTGTCTTTAGCGCTGGAAGACGCCGGACTGTCTCGTGATGATGTGTCGATCCAAAATTTAGAGACTGGCGCAGCCGCGACAGCGTTTGCTGCTGGGCAGACCGATGCTTTTGCAGGCTGGGTTCCCTTCTGGGAAACGGCGCTCACCCGTGAGGGCAGCAAAGAGCTAATCAGTTCCGAAGAGTTTCCAGGCGCAATTCCCGATTTATTGGTTACGAGTCAAACTCTGATTGACGAGCGCCCTGATCAGGTACAAGCGCTAGTGAATACCTGGTTCGACATCATGACCTTCATTGACGAAAATCAGGAACGTGCCTACGAAATTATGGCGAATCGAGCGAATGTCAGTCCTGATGATTTCCAGCTTTACTTAGATGGAACACGCTTCTTTACCATCGAAGACAATTTAGAAGCGTTCAGCGATGGAGGTGAGGAGATGAAATATATGCCCTATGCGGCAGATGAGATGGCTGACTTTATGGTGACGGTAGGCTTTATTCCTGAAGCTCCTGACCTAGAGGCGATCTTTGATTCTTCCTTTGTCGAAACCTATGCAGAAGAACAGGGCGGCGAATAGTCGCTAGTCAAGAGCAGGGTATGGCAGGTAGCAATTCTCATTTTGTCGAATGGTGCATCTGGGTAGGCTTCTGCCCCACCCGCAAATCAATTGCGGGCTAATCAGTGAAAGCCCTGCTGGGGCTAAGACCCATCGCTCAGCAGTCCCGTAGGAACTTGATCTTTTGTAGCCCGCACTTCAGTCGCGGGCGTTGCGGCACTTTTCTCACATGTGAATACTATGGCTAATTCTTCCCCAGCGATCAGTCAAGGTGGTTCTGCTCCTAAAACGCAAGGTTTGAAGCCGACCGTCTTTTGGCGGATTGGAGAAGCGATTCCGCGATCGCTCAATTGGAGCCTGATGGTGTCGTCGATTGTGGTTCCGTTTTTGGCCTGGTGGGCGATCGCCCAATTTTCGGGGATCAATCCATCGTTTCTTCCTGCCCCAAGCAATGTAGCCGAAGCGTTTAGTCGTCTTTGGGAGAGAGACTTTCTCATCCAAGACACGATCGCGAGCTTTACTCGGGTGAGTATTGGATTCCTGCTCGCTGCAATTATTTCAGCTCCCATTGGCGTACTGATGGGGACATTTCCCAGTTTTGCCGCGCTTTTTGAGCCGATCATCGGCATTTTTCGCTACATGCCTGCCCCTGCTTTTACGCCATTACTGATCATTTATCTGGGATTAGACGAAGCACCCAAAATCGCGCTGATCTTTTTGGGAACCGTCTTCTACAACATTTTGATGATTATGGATGCGGTCAAGTTTGTACCAAGGGATTTGATCGAGGCAACTTACACATTAGGAGGACGACGCCCCCAAGTGTTGATGCAGGTAATTACCCCGTTTGTACTGCCCAATATCATCGACACCTTCCGTATCAACATCGCCACGTCGTGGAATATGGTCATTGTGGCCGAATTGGTCGCAGCGGAACTCGGACTCGGCAAGCGAATTCAGATTGCCCAAAAATTTTTCAACACAGACGAAATTTTTGCCTGTCTCATTGTTTTAGGGGTTATCGGCGTCAGTCTCGACCTTCTCTTTCGGTGGTTGCTACGGCTGTCCTGTCGGTGGGCGATCGACTAATACAATTTTTTTAGCACGGAGGTTCTATCATTGCATCTGCGCTATCTGCGGATGAAGCAGCTTACCCTCTTCGGCCCCATCAGTTTTATTCACCTCTTCTAACCTTCTGATCAACGGTTCCAACGCCATGCACCTTGAAGTCGCCAACGTATATAAACAATTCGAGACCCGACAAGAGCCGCTAGTGGCGCTAAAAGACATCAACATGCATGTTGAGACGGGCGAGTTTGTCTGCGCGGTAGGTGCATCGGGTTCTGGCAAATCAACGCTGCTCCGGATCATTGCAGGACTCGATTTGCCCACGGCTGGAGAAATCACCGTTGATGGGTTGCGGGTCGTCGGCCCTGGAGCCGACCGGGGCATGGTGTTTCAGAGCTACACGCTCTATCCTTGGAAAACCGTGCAGAAAAACGTAGAGTTTGGCCTGAAACTACAGGGGATGACTACGCGAGAATGCCGAGAGCGAGCCTCTGAATATCTAGACATCGTAGGGTTGTCGAAATTTTCTCAAGCCTTACCGCGCGAGCTTTCGGGTGGGATGAAACAACGGGTGGCGATCGCCCGTGCCTTGGCCTGCGAACCGAAAATTCTGCTGATGGACGAACCATTCGGGGCACTAGATGTCCAGACCAAGGAAGCCATGCAGCAATTTTTACTGGAGCTGTGGCATCGCACAAAGACTACCATTTTGATGATCACCCACGATGTCGAAGAAGCGGTGTTTGTATCTCAGCGCATTTATGTGATGACGGCGCGCCCAGGTCAGATTCAAAAAGAAGTCATCGTGGATTTGGAGGGCGATCGCACCTACACCATCAAACGAGACGCTAAGTTTCAATCAATTAAGAACGATATTATGGATCAACTGCGAGGAATTCATGGTGTCACTGCTTAGGCGTTAAATTTTCTCAAGTTCACGACTGTCTCAGCCTACTGAAGTATTCCCACAGCATCAAACCACAAAAAGCCTGCCGCATAAGACGCAGCAGGCTTTTCAATTTGCTTTTGACCTCGATTGTTCGCTCAGTCAAAATCGAAATGTGGCATCAAACGCCGCTCTCGCTTATGCAGCCCACTTGCTAGCCATCAACTCAGCTAGGTCAACCACTCGCTGGCTGTAGCCCCACTCGTTGTCATACCAAGCCACGACTTTCATCAAGTCGCCTTCCATGACCATCGTCAAGCTAGAGTCAACAATAGAAGACGCGTTATGTCCCCGATAGTCGCAAGACACAAGAGGCAAATCGCTGTAGGCCAAAATTCCTTTCATCGACCCTTCAGCCGCAGACTTAAGAGCTTCATTGACCTGTTCGGCGATCGTGCTTTTCTCAACCTGCACCACCAAGTCAACCACAGATACGTTGGGCGTAGGAACTCGCAGAGCGATTCCATTCAAACGACCCTTCATTTCGGGAATCACTAGCGCAACAGCCTTTGCTGCTCCAGTTGTTGTCGGAACAATATTCAGAGCTGCCGCTCTTGCCCGACGAACATCTCGATGGCTGGCATCTAGTAGGCGCTGGTCGCCCGTGTAGCTGTGAGTTGTTGTCATCGTTCCTTTGATGATGCCAAAGCTATCGTTCAGAGCTTTGACAACGGGAGCTAGACAGTTTGTCGTACAGCTAGCATTGCTAACAACGTTTTGCGCACCATGCTCATACTGTTCGTGGTTCACACCCATCACATAGGTTCCCACGTTACCGCCTTTTCCAGGAGCCGTAATCAGCACCTTCTTAGCACCCGCCTCCAAATGCTTAGAAGCTCCTTGTTCGGTGACAAAAACACCCGTTGACTCAATGATCAAGTCAATGTCCCAAGCCTTCCAAGGCAGGTTAGTGGGATTGCGATCAGACACACACTTGATCGTCTTGCCATTAACAGTAATTGAGCTGTCATCAGCCGAAATTTCCACATCATCTAGACGACCCAGCATTGAGTCGTACTTCAGAAGGTGTGCATTCGTTCGGGGATCGGACGTGTCATTCACCGCAACGATATCAAGCTGACTATCTGAGCGGGTCAACCAACACCGCATAAAGTTTCGTCCAATACGCCCAAAACCGTTAATTGCTACTCTAACCACTACGTCATACCCTCTTTACTAACTAGATATTGGCCTCCAATATTGAGTCAGATCATACCATTTGACGGTCTTTGACTCCCAAGTCACTGCATAAAGTATGGCTCAGCGATTGGCGGCATGGAATAGGTTCACGACCTTTCACCAAATAGGTCACTGACGAGCAGAGCAACCATCAAAACCGACGTGAGCCAGCGATAACTCTTTAGATGACGATAATCCCAATACTCTAAGCAGCGGTACTGAAGGTTCTTCCCTGTGGCAACTGTATCAGGCTTTGACCCCTGACACTACCCTCACCTGACACTACTCTCAAATGATGACTTCGTCTCTCGAGTCATACCCTTTACCCGAAAAATGGCTTTTTACCCGAAAAATGGCTTTAGGAGTAAAGGGACGATGAACAAACGAACGGAACGGATCTCAAGAAAGCACTATGACACTGTGAAGATTCCGTGAAGGTATAGTGCTTTACCCGTTACTTTGAGAGCATGAGTGGTGAAGTTTAATTGTCTCAGCTATTCGAAAACTGACGCTGTGTATTTTGAATCGCGAAAGTCTTAGAAGTGTTCAAATCAAGTCTCCAAACAGGGCTAGTCTCTAGTAAACTTCAACGACAGTCTTAGCTCACTCAAACCAATCAGAATTGTCAAAATTGAGAAGCACAAAAGGCGAAACCTGACTACGCCTAGCTGAACGATATCAACTTGCAATCGATCACAAGAAAATAAAGCAGAATTGCTTATATCATTGAACATTTTTTGGAGAACAGCAAGTAAATCAAAGAAAAATGGTTTTTTACAGCGAGAGTGTTTACAAAAGGTAGGGCAATTTAGAGGGAGTTTGTGAATATTCTGTCTAAGTTGTTCACTTCTAATAAGAACTATCGAGTTCACTGATTTGTCCTCTCTTTTTCACCGAATGATGTGAATAGATTTTCGCTGGTTCGTGAACTTTACGGTTGAACGAATTCTAGCTATGTGGTGATGCCCACGTGCTACCTGGATTGTAGTTGATGCCCTCTATTTTTTAAGATATTGACTTCAGTCGAGCTATGTTCTTCTCTTATCAAAATTCGAGCAGATTGAGACAGGAGCAACTCGTCAAGGCTAGATAAGTGTATTTTGTTGAGTATTCGTTGAGTCGTGTCTAACACGGTATTTGGTTTGCAAACTCCAATACGCAAACTCAGTAATATATTTGCTCTATGTTTGTCCGATTGTTTGGTCTCGTAAATAGATATAGATTCAAATGAGTTGAAAAAATGTTCCGATTCTCTCGGTGATAGGCTGTATGTCCTGACAGTTCCACGATGGAAGGCGATCGCACTTGATGAGTCTCTATGAAGTGACATCAGGTGTTATTGTGAGCGCCTGAAACAAAACGCCAATTCCATCAGCGGAAATGGACTTTGGCCAGGAATGTTTCAGAATGATATCGCGGGAAAAACAATCCTTGCTATGATATCCGCGTGTCGCTGGTGTGGTGTGGTGTGTGAGGAGATAGGATGGCAAACTCTGTAGATTTCAGTGGCAAGCCGTTTCACTTTATTGGGGTTGGTGGAATCGGCATGTCGGCGATCGCCTACATTTTGGCTAAGCAAAAAATACCTGTTTCGGGTTCAGATACAAAGCTCAGCTGTATTACCCAAAAACTCGAAGCAGAAGGCGTCCATGTTTTTCAGCAGCAGCATGCGTCTAACCTAAAAACATTTCGTGCGCAAGCGCTGACTCAATCCTCGCTACCGCTAAGTTTGCATAGTCGTCGGTTAGACCATGAAGAGAAGCCACCCTCGTCTGAGGCGGACGAGATTCCTCAAGTCGTTTGTTCAACAGCAATCAACGCCTCTAATCCTGAATATCAAGCCGCTCTGGACATGAATTGTCCCATCTTTCACCGTTCCGATATTCTGGCTGCACTCATGCAGAATTATCAGAGCATTGCCGTTGGTGGCACCCATGGAAAAACCACAACGAGCAGTATGATTGGGCACGTCCTGCTGAAGACAGAGGTTGATCCCACAATTGTTGTGGGAGGAGAAGTTGATGCGTGGGGTGGCAATGCGAGACTGGGTCTAGGCAAATATCTAGTGGCTGAAGCTGATGAATCTGATGGTTCTCTAGTCAAATTTTCTCCTGATATCGCCGTTATCACCAACATCGAGTTGGATCACCCCGACCACTACAGCACGTTAGACGATGTCGTCGAAATCTTTGAGACATTTGTTCAGCAGAGTCAAAAACTCATTGCCTGTATCGATTGCCCCACCATACGGCAGCGTCTTCAACCCAATATTTCCTACGCGTTGAACTCTGGTTTAGGTGCAGACTACACCGTTCAAAATGTCTGCTGCACAGCGACCCACACAATAGCTGATGTTATTGAGCATGGGCAATCACTTGGAACGGTTCGCTTACCGATGCTCGGAGAGCACAACCTCAGCAATGCCTTGGCCGCGATCGCCGTTGCGCGGCTGGTGGGTTTAGAGTTTGATGCGATCGCCACAGCTTTGGAAAGCTTCGGCGGTGCCCATCGTCGATTTGAGCGACGGGGCGAATACTGCCAAATCACGTTTGTGGATGACTACGCTCACCATCCCAGCGAGTTAAAAGCAACGTTGTCGGCAGCCAAACTGCATGTTCAGTCATCTGGCGGACAATATCGACGAGTGGTAGCGGTGTTTCAACCGCATCGATACAGCAGGACTCACACCTTTCTACAAGAGTTTGGTGCGGCCTTTGACAATGCTGATCTTGTAGTCACCACTGACATCTACAGCGCTGGGGAAACCAATTCATGGGATATTACAGGGCAAACGCTAGCAGATGCGATCGCCCAATCCCATAGCTGCGTTACCTATCAGCCCCTGCTGTCAAACGTGGAAACTTTTCTCCAAAACACCTTAAAATCAGGTGATCTCGTTTTATTTTTGGGAGCAGGAAATCTAAATACGATCATTCCGTCTCTACTCACTTTTTACTGGGAAAAAGAGCAACATCTGTTGCAGTCTTCTGTTTGCAAACCAGCTTAGACTGTTTTCTCAGTAGACATCCGCTATTCTTCTCGCCCAAGCATGGCTCCAAGACATTCAGGTTTTCATTCCTCACACACGTTCGCAGTCCATATCAGCTCCTTCTGTTGTGGTTTCAACTGAGTTTTCGTCAGTTCAAAGCCCAGTCCACGTTCAGGAGCCTCCGTTGCTACCTCCAAGCTCAAACATGCAGTAACTTCAGTCTCTATTGCCATCTTCCCAGCTTTATTGCTGTGGCAGAATTCGCTTTTCTAGGGCATGCTTGACCGTGTCATCTCCTAGATTTAGTGACAAGCGAAACGACTAGGCAATACCTGATACATCGTTTATTCCAAAGCTGTAGATTTCTAACTTGATGAAGATGGCATTTTTTTTGTGAATGCTTACTATGCTGATTAAGCCAATTTGCGGGTTGTTGAGCCGTTTTCTTGAATTGGGAACCTTATCGGTATCGTCCTCATCGGAGTCGAGATCGGCGAGAAGCAAAGAGCGAAGCTGTAGGAAAGCTGGACGCGAACTATATTTCTGCTATCTCTGAATCATCGACAATACTACGGTCATGACACTTATCAATGATCTTCCGGATATCTCAGGTATAAACCTGCAATCGTCAAAAGTGGGGACTTCTACGTCTGCTCCTACCAAACGTGAACCGATGAGTTCATCTCATTCATCAATGCCGACCTCTTCTCGCCTATTTCACCGACCTATTGGAGCCTCGCCTAAGGCGATCGCTTTGCCCGGAAGTAGCTGCCTGATCCAGCCACAGATGCCTTTAGCCCGACTCACCTCATATCGAGTCGGAGGAAATGCCGAGCTGTTCGCAGCTCCACATTCAATGGAAGATGTCTACGCAGTTCTCAATTGGGCAGAGAATCACACTGTTCCCCTAATGACCTTGGGAGCAGGCTCAAATTTACTCATTAGCGATCAGGGCCTACCAGGGCTTGTGATCTATACTCGCAACCTGCGTCGCACAACGTTTGAGCCTGAGCATGGGCAAGTGGTCGCTAGCGCAGGAGATTCTCTCGCAAGGCTGGCTTGGCAAGCAGCAGAGAAGGGTTGGAGAGGCTTGGAATGGGCCGTAGGTATTCCAGGAACGGTCGGTGGAGCTGTTGTGATGAATGCTGGCGCTCATCAAGCCTGTGCAGCAGACATTTTCGTCGAGGCCGATGGGGTTTCAGACGACAGAAAGATAAAAGTGTTTCGGCCCGATGATCTAGAGTTCAAATACCGTACATCTAACTTGCAGCACAGCTCGTTCCTGCTCACTCAAGCGCGCTTTCAGCTCAAACCTGGCTTCGATCCCAAAACAGTGATGAATGATACGAGGATTCATCTTAAAAAGCGCCATGCCACCCAGCCCTATCACCTACCTAGTTGCGGCAGCGTCTTCCGAAATCCTTCATCTCATGCAGCAGGCTGGCTAATTGAACAAGCTGGATTGAAAGGATATCAGATAGGAGGCGCGCAGGTAGCCCAGCGTCATGCCAACTTTATTTTGAACTTGGGAGATGCGAAAGCGAGCGATATTTTCAATTTAATTCTAGAAGTCCAGCAACAGGTAGAGGAAAAATGGTCGCTCCTGCTTCATCCTGAAGTCAAGCTTGTCGGAGATTTTTAGAAGAAGTCTTTCAAATTGATTTTCTTTTTAAGATTGACTTTCTCAAAATTCCTCCTGCTCCAGCTTCAATAATGAGTGTTAATGTTTTAGGGGATACGTTCACCCCGCATGGATGAGGGCTATAAAATTATGGGAAAAGGAAAAGGATTTGGTCTTGGACTCGGCAAAATGAAGGAGCTAGCAGATGCCTTCCAAAAAGCCCAGCAAGTTCAAGAAGGCGCTAAAAAGCTCCAAGAAGAACTGGAGCAAACCGAAGTCGAAGGCCAAGCTGGGGGTGGCTTGGTTAAGGTCTACATGAGTGGGAATCAAGAGCCTCGCCGGGTTGAGATCTCTCCAGATGCAATGGGAGATGGCGCGGAAATGCTATCTGATTTGGTAGCAGCAGCGATGAAAGATGCCTATGACAAATCCACTGCAATGATGCGAGAGCGGATGGAAAGTCTAACAAGCGGCCTCAATCTTCCTGGAATGTAGAGTTCACGCTTGGTTTCAAGGTTCTCTATTTCTTTTACAAATTCGCATCAATAGCTGGAGAGTTTCATCTTTTAGCCTGTCTCTAATTTTCAGGTTCAGCTTCGAATGAAAGAGCGGTCAGTGTAAAACACTGACCGCTCTTTCGAGTATTGGGGAAACAAAAATTCAGTGGCATCTTTGTTCATATAGTGCTGTGCGCTGACATAAAACCAATAGTTGATGGAGAAGCCGCGCGGTGCGCGGCTTCTCCATCAATATCTGTCCTAACCTATCTGCGCATTGCTATGTTGAAGGAACGAACATGGGCGTTGCATAGCGTGGAATGATGCGGAAAGATTCAACTCATGGATGACCTGCTGTAGGGGCATC
>CAKZMO010000645.1 GCA_937128595.1 uncultured cyanobacterium
AGCCGCGCACCGCGCGGCTTCTCCATCAATATCTGTCCTAACCTATCTGCGCATGGCTATAGAAGCAAACGTCAGCCGATAGCTCGACTGAGCCAACATATTCTGCAACACCTTTAGATTGATAATGACATCGTCAACAAGCAACACAAGAGAATCAGATGGTGGCGGTGTAGATTGCGATGGATTGGAAAGTTCAGAACTCACGGCCAGATCTCCTGACCCTAGTTCGTGCAAGATGAGCTGCACTCTAGAGACTCTAAAGAACAGAGCATGATCCTTAAAGCAGTAACATTGCGGATCACGATTAAAAAAGGCAACGAAGCGACTGGGCTGGCTGAACAGGATGATTCACCGTTTTTTGCTAAATGCCTGCCGATTAGTGGAGTAAAAAAGTGCATCAGTGGCGATCGCCCAGAGCTATGAGTAAAGGAACCGCCCCAATAGCCAGACAGTATGTGGTGTTGCTCCCATTTATCACTCGTCCACTCCCGTCGGCTCTGTTCAGCAGCTCTGTTCATCCGTTCTTTGTGCTTCTATGTCCTCTATTCAACGCTCCAAACACAACAGATCGCCAGATCGTCCTGCGCCCCCTGCGTCTTGGCCTACACTACAGACAGAAGAACAAACGACGCCGATAAAACGGTCTCGATGGGAGAGGGGAAGACGAGTGGGTGATCGTACAACCGGATCTGCATCCCGCTATTGGCAACTGATGCGGCTGATGGCGAGTGGGCATATGCAAAGGGTCGATCGCCCTGAAGCAAAAGCCTTTTTTGAGTACCGCATTTATCCGGCTCAGGCTGAAGTCCAGCCCTCTAATGAAGAGAGTTTAACGTTGTCAGATCAGGCGATTCAGAAGCAAGCTTGGTCTGTCGTACAAGACCCTAACGATGGCGATCGCACAGTGGCACTCAGCAGCCTAAGGTGTTTCGTTTCCTATGGCGTGGTGCAGGTCTGTCGTCAACTCGTAGCGCAGTTTGGCGCTGAACACGGATTTGCTCTAGAAGATTTACTGCCCTATGTATTGGATGACCACGGCGAACCCCTACATCCCGACAAGCTAGAGCAGCACTACCTCGCCCTATCAATTCAGATTCTGCAGTCGTTTGACCCCAACAGAGCCAGCCTTAGCACTTGGGTCAGTCGGCGAGTCAAGCGTCATCCCGAACTCAATCGTTTTCTGCTCCAACAAGGGGTTTACCTAGTGAGCGATTGGGCCATTCTCAACGACACGAACTCGGCTCAGCTTCAGCGAATTTTAACCGAGTTTCACGGCCTGTCGCAGCATGAGATTATCCAAAGTTTGAGCTTGCTCCAGAACTATCACAACGTCTATCGGCGCGATCGCCTCCAGCAGGTCGCAGAGAGACAAGTCGGTCGAAGTGGAGCCTGTCTGCCTCCAACAACAGAGCAGCTTCAGCGCATAGCCGATGCCAATCACTCCACAATTATTCAGACTCCTGAACAAGTGCTCTATGACTTACGAAACTTGGCGGCGCTGCTGCGACAATATCGAATTCACGTGCGGGGAGGAAGCTTGCCAACTGAATCGCTCGACCAGCCGGAATCGCCGGCTCTATCGGTCAGCCATTCTGAGTCAGAGAGCGAGAGTACTTCCAACGAATTTTTGACTCAGTTTCGACAGCAATTTGTCGAAAGCCTAGATGAAGCGATTGCAGAGGTCGTGAGCGATCGCCTGAAGGTATTGACCCGTCGTAAGAAGGGAGACCCCGACGGGTTTTTGAAAGGACTGCATCTGTTTCACTGTGACGGCATGTCAATGGCTGAGGTTGCCGACGTTCTTGAGCTCAAAGCTCAATATCAGGTGACTCGCCTGCTCAAACTCAAAGACTTTCGAGCCGATGTCCGACACGGCGCACTGGTGCGATTGGGCGATCGCCTCCGGATGCTGGCCGCCACCTTTGCCAGCCCCGACCAAGTTCACCAAGCTGATGCTCAGATCGAAGCCGCCTTGAGCGACCAAGTCGATGCCTTGATGACCACCGCAGAAGCGGAAGCGAGTAGCTCTCGCCCCTGTCCGATGACAAACCTTTTTGCCCAGCGACTCTGTCGCCACCTACAGACCCGGAGTAAAGAGTCATGATGAGTTCTATTTCTTCCCCTAATCCTTTTGAAGCGTTTGAGTCAGATGATGATTTGCACTGGGATGCGCTACCTGTAGACAGTGTGGAGCTTTCAGCAGAGCAATTGACTCTAGCGGCTCAGGTTGCTCAAGCGGTGACAGCGAACGAGGGCGATCGCCAGTGGCAAGCCTATCTGCTTGCTCTCGCCGTGTCAGGATTTGCATCTTGGCTGGGCGATCGCGCTCCCGAACTCGGCTCTAATCTAAGTTCTCGTCCCGATGAAGCGTTTCTTCTTCAGCACCTACGCTCTAGTCCTCACGCCGATGTCGTTACCCAGCTTCAGGTTGGAGACTTTCGCGTCTGCCTGTTAGCCATGGGGAGCTTGACCGACGAAGTCATCACCTTACCCAGTGCGGTGCTGCGCGATACAGACTCGGCGGCTCACTTCTATGTGCTGGTAGACGTGCTCGAAGAGCAGCAGCAGACCCGCATTCATGGCTACTTTCGTCATGACCAGTGGCAACAGTGGCAGGAAAATTCGGCAACTTCCCAATCTCCAGCGATTCACATTGATGATGAAGCAAAGCAGTGTACTGTTCCACTGGAGCATTTCACAACCGAGGGCGATCGCCTGCTCCTAGATCTGCGGGTTCTCTCGCCCAGCGCAATTCCCCTATCTACAGGAGTTGAACAGGAGACGGCTTCAAATGCTGCGTCAGATTCTTCTCCAGCAGCATCCAGCTTAGACAGTCTGCTCAAACAGCTTCAGACAGTAGCAGATCGGACGCTCAATGCATCAAGCTGGATTCGGAATCAGCTTGATGAGGTCGCAGCAGATTTGTCGTGGTCGCTGATGCCGGAGTTAGTGCCTGTGACTACAGGGCTGAGGTCGGGGGCGATCGCCAACAACAACTTTGAGACACAGGGAGCCATCTCTGATGTGTTCCAGGATCTTCGATCGTCGGGTCTGGAGATGCCAACATCCGTGCAAGGAGCTTATCGCGACCTCCGCTGGGGCAAAGCGGCCATACGGCTCCATGCCCTCGTTTGGGATATTCCCAGTCCCGAACCTGAGTGGACGCTGCTGTTAGTGCTAAGTGCAATGCCCGACCACACCCTTCCCACTGGACTCACTCTCATTGTGCAAGACCAGGACGAGGTGCTGGCCGAGCGAGAAGTTGTAGAAGAGGACGAAGACGGTTCCGTCTATGCTCAAGTCATTGGCTTTCAACAAGAAATGTTTTGGGTCACTATCGATTTTGGAAATGGGGCGATCGCCACACTTCCTCCCTTCGCCTTCAATCCTCAACTTTAGCCAGACCATCACGAATATATCCCTATGGCTGCCCCAGAAGAGAGAGACTGAGCTGACTGATTCAGACAAGCTCACACAGCCCCCAGACCTGCTAATCAGACCTGTAATCAAACCTATTAAACTGGTTGAACTTTTAAGCCACTCGCTCAAGACATTGCTGTTAAATTTTGCTATTGCTGCCGAACTCCCGTCTCTGAAGCCCTATGTCTCCTACGTCTGCCCCCACCGTTCGATTGAAAGTCCAGCAGGTTGAACAAACCTGTTTGTTTGAGCTGAGCTGGGGAGATGGGATGCAAATCACGACTCAGGTTCCCGCCCCAGAACAGGTTTATCGCTGCTATACCAGTTGGCAAAAAGCTTATTTGGGCTTCTATAAAACGGCGTCACTGCCTCTTTCAATCCCGATTCAATCCACTACATCTTCTCCGTCAGAAGCCGAATTGCGGGGTCGAGTCGTCAGCAGCGGCAAAGCTCAAACGAACCCTCAAACCCGCCATAGCAAACTAATTCAAGCGGAAGCGCTGCTGCTTTACGAGTTTCAAACTTGGCTCCGTAGCGCCCAGCTCTACGACATTCGCGCCACGCTGGCATCAATCGGTCAGTCTCACACCCCTCAGGCTGGACAATCTGCCCCGGCTCTCACCATATTTCTCAGCTGTACGCCCCTAGAACTCGCTCGGTTGCCTTGGGAAAACTGGGAAATCGGCACAGAATTTGCTGCAGCTCAGACAAAGATTGTGCGATCGCCCACCAACATCCGAAAACCCTCACACTCCCATCGAGGCGATCGCCGCCGACCTCGGGTGCTGGCAATTTTGGGAGACGACACAGGACTGAGTTTTCAGGGCGATCGGGATGCAGTGCGATCGCTAGGCCGCATTGCAGAGGTGCAGTTTGCAGGTTGGCAGCCCGGACAGACCGCAACCGAAGTCAAAGACGCCATCTGTGCGGCTCTGACCGACGCTGTCGGCTGGGATGTTCTATTTTTTGCCGGACACAGCAACGAGACACAAATGACCGGAGGAGAATTGGCGATCGCCCCTGGCACCTCCATCAGTCTCAGAGATTTGAGTCCCTTTTTGAAAATGGCTCAAAACCAGGGTCTTCAGTTCGCTTTGTTCAATTCATGTAGCGGCTTAAATATCGCGGAATCATTGATCGACATGGGATTTAGTCAGGTTGCCGTAATGCGCGAGCCTGTCCACAATCGGGTTGCTCAAGAATTTCTCGTTCAGTTCTTTCAGGTTCTAGCTGCCCACGAAGATGTACAAACCGCGATCCGTTTAGCGAGCCAGTTTCTCAAAACTGAAAAGTCTTTCGATTTTCCCTCGGCTCACTTGGTTCCTTCTGTATTTTGCCATCCAGGAGCGCCCCTGTTTCGCATCCCTCCGGCTGGCTGGCAACAAGCCTTACGACGAGCTATGCCCAACCGATATGAGGCGATCGCCCTTGCCAGTTGTTTTGCTTTGGCCTGGCTAACACCCGTACAAGATTGGATGCTGAATCAGCGGATTGGGCTTCAGGCACGTTATCGAGACATGACTCACCAACTTCCTGCCGAGGCTTCCCCCCCAGTTGCGTTGGTGCAAATCGATCAAGATTCGATTGACCGATCAGCCAACATTGAAGGCTTTGACGGCATCGATGGCATTAACATCAATCCGATGGATCGTCGCTATCTAGCTGTAGTTCTAGATGCCATGGTAAAGCAGGATGCTCACATCATTGGCATCGACTATCTCCTCGATACAAGACAGATTGAGAATGACAAAATTCTTGCCGAGTCAGTACAAGCAGCAGTCAGCAAAGACAAATGGGTTATCTTTGCAGCGTTGCACCGAGCTGGAGTCCTTGAACAAACGCAAATTACACATCCTGCCTGGAGTCTAGAAGGAAGCATTCATGCTTATCCTCACATCTTGACCTTGATTAATCCGGGTGAAACCTGCCATCAGCATTGTCCTATGGGCTATTTGTTATCGCTCATCCACATGTTGGAAAAGCGATCGCCCGATGCTGCTCCATCTCCTGCGGCTCAGCTCGCTCGCTTCTCTTCAGAGCAAGCAGTTCAGACTTCGCTTGAATCTACACCCGAACTGCTTAACGGGTTGCTGTTAGATCAGGTGGAACAGGCTAGTCAGAGCGATGGTGATTTGGCAGATCTTCATCGCCTTCGCTACCACCCCATCAGTCTTTGGGCTGCGAACAAACTGCGCCGCTTTTGGCTCCTATCTGTGATGGACTACTCCATCCCTCCGTCTCAGGTCTATGTTCGAATTCCAGCATGGACACTGCTTGAGCCTAATGCCGATGATACTCCCGACGCGGTGCGTACCCTCGATTTATCTAATCAGGTGGTGATTTTAGGCCCTAACTATCCCCAGGCCAGCATTGAAGGAGAAAACGAATCCGATCGATTCGATCCCCCGGCGGGCTATACATACTGGTTGAGTCGAGGCGACAATTCTGATATCGAAGGACTTGCTCCTTCTGAACCACACAACTATATCACTGGAGCAGAATTTCATGCCTACAACAGCCATCATTTACTGACTCAGCATCGCGTAGTTTCAATTCCTGCATTTTGGGTTGTGGGTGTTGCAGCCTTTGCCAGCAAGGGCATCGCTTTTGCCCTCCGTCGCTGGAATCCGGCGATCGCCCCCTCAGTACAATCCAACACCAATCACAGTTTAGGAGCACGCATCTTGTCGCCCCTGATGCTCGTTTTACCTCAGGTTGTTCGCCGTTCTGCCCCGAAGCAACGACAGATATTGATTGCCGGAACGACATCTCTCGTTCTTGCAGGCTATGGCATGGCTGCGCTACAACTGTACATTTCAGCTCAAATCATCTTGCCGTGGGCGCTACCGTCTATTGTGGTCTTGGCATACATTTTACCTGCCATTAGGAGTCAGAAGTCATGAAAGGTTCGGTGTTCTTTCTTATCAAGGGGGCAGTCCGTCCCCCGTGACTGCATCTGCATGTGCAGTATCATCCTCGAAACATGCAATTGTTGCCCTATACATTGCTCAATGTCCTGAAATCGTACACATTCAGCTTGTACACTTCTGGTGAGATTTCTATGCGACCTGCTTCCCCCAAGCCTCTTTTCAATTCGTGCGTTCGAAAAACCTCTGCCGCTGGTGCGTTTGTTGTTCTATCTCTCTCATCGTTTGCGTTTGGAATCGGCATTGCCCAAGCTCAGTTGGGCACAGATGATTCGTTGCCACTGCCTCCCGGTAGCGGTTCCCAAGCGTTTCGCCCAATTGAGACTCTAGATGATTTTCTGAACCTAGGCACACTGGGAGATTCACCCCCGCCACCCCCAGGCGGAACCCGAGGCAATATCTGCGCGATCAGTCCTGGAGCATTTGCGACTGATTTAATCTGGAGCGATCGCCCAGTTTTTGTTTGGTATGGCCGCGCCGACGAACTGTACGTGCAAGAGTACCAGCCCTTCGAAAATACGAATGATGATCAGCGACTCTGGACCCTTGATCTAACCCCGTTCAATAGTTCCGCCTACGGACTCACGTACATGCTTCCCTATGAAGGTGAGCCGTTAACCTCTGGGGTTCTCTACGAATGGGTGCTGGCTGACACAGACGAGGAAGGACTCTATGTAGATGAAAATTCCTATATCTTCGAAATCATTGATGGCGAACCCCGGATGGTGATCGATCAGGCTCTCGGCGAAATTTCATCGGGAGAACTCTCTCCTCAAGCCCTGGCTTGGGAGCAAGCAAAAGTGTTTTTTGAAGCCGACCTATTGTCAGATGCGATTGAGGTTTTGTACGAGCGTGACTTGCTGAGCGCAGCCTTTGTCGCGGATGCCTGTGGGCTAACTCCTGAAACCGAGTGAAAACTGGAGCGATCGCACCTTCTTCCCGTTTGGAAGAGAGAGTTTTGCTGAGGTATAAAGAAATGTACTCCTCTCGACTAAGCTTGGGGCGATCGCTCTTCTGTCATTTGATGCTGCAATCGAGAGGTCAGCTCTCGCAAAATCAAATTCTGCTCACGGCTCAGTTCTTCCAGCCGCACAAACATGGCAATGACTTCAGCTTCTTGAGGTTCGGCTGAATCGTGCTCCGGCGTGATGGGTTGAATGTGGGTCTCTGGGGAGTGTCTGCGAAACAGCACCGCGCTTGAAGGCTTAATGATTGACACTATCTTTCGAATCACAAACATGCCAAAAATCAGCGGCAATTGCAGAATCTTTGCCCAAAGATCTTGAGTAAGCTGAAGCAACGTCTGCAACAGACTCCATAGCAAGAAAATGATGACCAACACCCCAAATGCCGCCAAAAGAGGATGATAGGCCATCCAGCCAATCACAGGATGCATGTCTAGCCAGGATTGAAGTTGACGGGCGATCGCCTCTACTATTTGGTCAACTAAACTCTGCCCCATTCCTCCAACCTGATCGACGCTCTGATCCAATAGCGTACTTGCTCCATTCAACGTGGACGAAATTGAGTTTGCAACCTGAGTTTTTACTGTCGAAACAGTGTTGAACATGCTCTCCGACACGGTCTGTGACACTGAAGACGGCCAATAGTCTGCCGCGCCATCTCCAGCGCTCCCGATATAGAGATCCATGCGGTACTGAAACGGGTCGTGCTGAATAGTCATGATTCTGAACGGAAAAAGTCGGAGCAAACTTACCTCAACGATACACCGACCATCGGACATGCCGCCAAACTACTTTTAGCCTCCACTCTTCGAGGAAGAGACGCTAATCCACATGGGGCATAGGATCTGACGCTGTCGCAATCCAAATCTAGTCTAATGAAGATCAAAATGAGTTTGTTAGGATAGCGTCGTCGATGGTCTCACACGCACCCTTTCCAACGGATTAGGTCATGGAATCAAAAACACCGCAGTTCGAGTCTTGCTCTTTGAACGGAAAATCATCTCACTTTGGGCAACTCATCTCTGCAATCGTTTTTGGGGCGATCGCCCTGCTCACGATCGGGGCCTATGCCACCTCTCGCTACGGCTGGCCTATCTATTTAGAGCTGCTATCTCATTTCCAAGTACAGTACTTTGTTCTATCGCTCGTTCTTCTCGGAATATTGCTGTTCTTGCGGTGCAGACCCTTCGTCTATGGAGGGCTTTTTTTATGTGTAATGCTAGCCGTTCCTGTCTTGTCCTGGTATCCGTCTCCGCTGCAATGGGTGAGCGTCTCTGATGCTGCTCCTCAGATGCGATTGCTGGTGGCAAATGTCAATACTAAAAATCGAGAGTACGAAAAAGTACTTGATTTAGTGCGTGCTGAGCAACCTGATGTCGCAATTTTTGTTGAAGTCGATGACGAGTGGAAAGCTCAGCTCGATTCTTTGAGCGATCGCTTTCCTTATTCATCCGATCAGGATCACTCCTACAACCGAGGTATCTTGATCTATAGCCTTTCGTCTTTGAACAATACCGAGGCGAGATTTTTCGGCTCGGATGAAAACGCTTCTGTGATTACTCAGTTAAATATTGCAGAACAGCCTGTCACTTTGTTCGCGACCCATCCGCTTCCTCCCTTTAGGCTGAGCTACTTTCACTCTCGCAATCGCCAAATGAGCGAAATCAGCCAATATCTCGCCGAGGTCAAAAGTCCCATGATTCTCGCGGGCGACCTCAACGCTACGATGTGGTCGCCTTATTATCGACAGTGGATCAATCTCACAAGACTTCACAATGCTCGGGATGGCTTTGGCATCCTGCCAACTTGGCCTGCCCCTAGCACCTATCAGCCCTTTCCAAGCTGGTTAACTTGGCTATTCTGTATTCCCATCGACCACTTTCTGGTGAGCCGTGACATTGAGGTCATAGACATTCATACCGGAGCAAATACAGGCTCAGACCATAAGCCTCTGATTGTTGATCTCCGCGTCATGTCGTGATTTACTCAACGTTGAGCTTTTAATGGAGGTCGTGAGAGTTGAGGCGATCGCTCCAGCTCTCATGCCAAATGATCAAGTGATCGAAAATATCGATGGTATAGCAATGCGCAGATAGGTTAAGACAGATATTGATGGAGAAGCCGCGCACCGCGCGGCTTCTCCATCAACTATTTGTTTTATATCAGCGCGTAGCACTATAAAACTTAGAAAGAAGGAACTTGTAGCGGTTCGCCAAACCACTCTTGAGATAGAGTATCAAGCTCGCCCGAAAAACGCTTATGGCGGATAAACACATTGACCCACTCCAGCATGTCGAGATCGCCCCGGCGTACCCCGATATAGCAAGGAGAATTTTTCATCACAAACTTATTCTCAAGGTCAGCATCGGGATTATCTTGAATCACCTTACCCGCAATCGTGTTGCCTGTTGCGATGAGATCGACCTGGCCTGCCAGCAGCGCGGAGACGGTGATGCTATTGTCTTCAAACCGCTTAATTTCAACTCCATCAGGCGCTTTTTCTGATAGTTCTAAATCTTCGAGTGCGCCCTGAGTTACCCCAACTGAGTAGCCAGACAAGTCCTCATAATCAGCAACTGAGGCGTCGGTCGTTCCGTAAACTCCGGAGAAAAAGGGAGCATAGGGAGTCGAGGAAAAGTAGATTGACTTGGCTCGTTCTGGGGTAGCGCCCAAACTCGAAATCACCATATCGGCTCGGTTCGTTTGCAAATAGGGAATTCGGTTGGTGCTAGTGACGGGCACAAGCTCCAAATCCACTTCTAGAGCTTCGGCCACTAACTTTGCGACTTCGATATCATAGCCTTGGGGTTCGCCATCGGTGCCGACCGAGCCAAACGGTGGAGAGTCTTGAGGAACGGCGATTTTCACTGATCCAGCATCGAGAATTGAGTTAAGCGTGCCGCCAACACCACTATTTCCTTCTGATGGCTCAGAAGTCGTGCTGCTAGAGACATCTCCTGCCACTTCCTGAGAGGTGACAGAACCATTAGAGCAAGAGACCACGCTGACTGTAAACAGGAAGCTAATCGCAACGACCGTCAGGGTTTTGAGCCAAGACGAGCGGACTCGAATCGCATGGGAGAAAAATTGGAAAAGACGATGCATCATAAGAACATGTAGATTCAGTAGTTTGATTTTGAAAAAGTTTGATTTTGAAAAGGGTTGTGTGAATGAGAGCAAACAATTTTGTACGGTTGTCTGAAATTTCTAGCCTCTAAATATCAGCCAGCATAGGAAAACTGCTTTTCTAGCCGCTTACTCCAGAGAGAGAGAGGAAAGCATAGACAGAAGTAGATTAAAGCCGCCAGAGAGTAAACCAGAAACGGCTGAAACGTAACATTGCTAATAGATGAGGCCGCACGGGTCAGTTCGATAAAGCCGATGACAGACGCGAGTGACGTTCCCTTCACCACCTGCACTGCAAAGCCCACCGTTGGCGGAATGGACATGCGAACGGCCTGAGGCAGAACAACTTTCTGAAGCTGTTTGAAATAGCTCAGTCCTAGTGCCCGCGATGCGTCCCACTGTCCGCTAGGAACGGCTTCTACAGACCCCCGCCAGATGTCAGCTAGAAAAGCGCTGCTGTAAGTAGTGAGGGCGATCGCCGCAGCCACCCACGCAGACAAATTGAGACCCAACAAGATCGACAGCCCAAAAAACACCAGGAAGAGCTGCATGAGCAAAGGGGTTGCCTCAAAAAACTCAATATAGATGAGGCTAATCGACTTGATGATTGGGTTGGGCGAAATTCGCATCACCATAACAATGAAGCCCACTATTCCCCCACCAACAAAGGCGATCGCCGATAAAGCAATAGTCCATTTTGTGGCAATGAGCAGATTAATAATGATTTGAGAAAGCGTGAATTCTTGCATAGGTTTATGAGTTTTCCGTGCGGAAAGAGGGCTGTAGCGAATCGAAAGTCTGATCTGAGCAACGTAGGCATTAATTAATATATTGGGTGAACGCAAAAAAACGTTTTTGAATCAGAATAGCGATCGCCTTAATAAACCAGACAATGCCGACATAAATCAGCGAAATTGCTAGATAAATCTCAAAACTACGAAAGGTACGTGATTGCAAATAGTTGCCGACAAACGTTAACTCTTCTGCTGAAATTTGAGAAACTACACTGCTAAACAGAACGGCAATTACAACTTGGCTCACCAGAGCCGGATAAATATTTCCAAGAGCTGGAATAATTACAATATGGCGAAAAATTTGCAGTTGTTTAAAGCCCAGAGCCATTCCTGCTTCAACTTGTCCCTTGTTGATACCTTCAATACCCGCCCGCACAATCTCTGTCGAGTAAGCTCCAAAATTGACTGCTAGAGCTAACACGGCTGCTTGCCAAGATGACATGCTAATCCCGATACTAGGCAATCCAAAAAAGAAGAAAAAAAGCTGAATTAGAAATGGAGTATTTCTAAAAAACTCGACATAGGCGACCGCAATACCGTTGGCGATCGCGTTGCCCGAAGTCCGACCCAAGGCACCTAAAATACCGAGGATGAGTCCGAAGGCGATCGCGCTCAGAGTAATCTGTAATGTCAGCAATATACCTTGTATAAACAAACCGATATTGCCCCACACTACTGAAAATTGGGGGGTATATTCCATGGATATTCTGCTATTGCAGCCTATGCTTACGCTTAGTGGTCAATATGAATAAGATCCCGACGGAATTCTGTAGCTTTTGATACGTCTTCCCTCTTGAAGTAACGGCTTGGTAAGTAAACACTCGTCATAGAGAGTATCCCAAATGCTAGGCATTGTTACAGACAAAGTTATAAGCAAAATGTCATAAGCAAAACCGTCATTGCAAAACCGGGATGCTGCCGTTTGAAAAGCGGCGATCGCTCCTTCTATTAATAAAACAATGATGTAATTAAGGTAGAAAAAGCACTGCTTATTACGGTAAACGCATAAGTCAAACACTGATGATGCACTCTCGATTTAGAGTTGCGGAATTGGGCGATCGCCACTCCATGCCTAACTTCGTGCGATGATATCAGACGAATACCCTCTGTTGATGGATAAGGCTTAATTCTGATGTTCTCGCTTTTGTCTGCACTGATCTTGGCTCAAGCCACACCGGAAGAATCTCCTCCACAGCCTCAAGAAATTGTGCGTCCTCAGCAGGTGGAGCCACTGCCAGGGCAGTTAGACACCGTTCCAGTCTTCAACAGCAATAGTCCCGAACTGGTCGGCAGCGAAGGGATCTTGCTGTCTACATTTCCACCCGAGGGCATGGCAAACCCCTCAGCCCATCTCAACTTTGGCTTCGATGGGCAGTTCGACGTATTTGCCCACCATGTTTATCGCGCCTCCTCTGAAGACGATTTGCGCAGTCTGTATTTAGGGGTGATGCTCTACAATCCGGGCGATCGCCCCGTCACCGTCGATATTTTGCAAGCAGCCAGCTATCTGAGTCAGCCCGATGCCCCGTTTGTCACCCTGCCCGATTGGGTCGAAAATCCGCAGGGCAACGTTTATGCAGGGCCAGGAAGCAGAGTCATGAGCGATATTCTGCGGGGTCAGCGCCAAGGGCAATTTCCGGCTCAGGTTGAAATTCCTCCTGGGGAATACCAGATGCTGCTGAATTTGCCGATTCCGATCGCAGAACTGGAGCCGCCGATTAACGGGCGATCGACCTTGATGCGTTTGCGCAGTCGAAGTACGGGCGATCGCGACGTTATCTATGCCGCAAGTTTGGCTCTTTATGCTCCCCTTGACGAAAACGGGCAAGAGCGTCCTCCAACCCTAGAAGAATGGCAAGAGCTTCTGGAAACAGGCGATCTCTCCACTCCGCGCGATCGCCCGCCGACCCCACTCGACCAGTCGGGCGGGCAGATTATCTACGGACGAGTTGCTGGAGTATCGCAAGGCTCGTCTTGGCAGGCACAACTGACGGATTCAGGGAGTTCTTACCTCTCCATTCCTGTTGATGCGCCAATTTCCTTCGGCTTAAGCACCTTAGTTGCAGGGCGACTGGGCACAGAGCAGGTGCAATCCGCTCCGATGCTCGTGCGATATCCCGACACGGCCTATCAGGCTCACGGCAATTATGGTGTGCATTACTCATTACGGATGCTGCTGTTCAATCCATCAAGCGACTCTAATGGGATGGAAAGTGGGGCGATCGCCATTTCTCTCGAAACGCCCATTAAAGAAGACGAACTCAGCGAGGAAGGTCTGAGGTTTTTCGAACCGTTGCCCAATCAGGTCTTTTTCAGAGGGACTGTACGCGTACGCTATACAGATGAGCAAGGCTTACCTCGAACTCGCTATGTCCATTTGGTGCAGCGACGGGGACAGCGGGGCACTCCCCTTGCGACCGTCCAAGTGCCTCGGCTCGGCACGAGTCTGGTCGAAGTAGACTTTCTCTATCCTCCCGACTCTACTCCGCCTCAAGTGCTGACGATTAGTCCCGTAGAATAGTCTCCTGTTTAAGTTCTGACTATCCTCCAGCTACCCGATTCACCACGGACTTCCTACGATCGTGAAGCCTGACCAAATATAAGGATGCCTCAAATCTAGTTCATCAAGCCCCATCCGCTGAGGACTTTCGTGCAGATCCAACCGCACCTGTCCGGTGCGAGTGTCAAACAACTGCCCTTCTTCATCTACAGTTAATTCCCCAAAAAGCAAGGCAAGCTGTGTTTGCCGCAGGGCTTCGGCTTTAATCGCAGGTGAACCTTCTCGCAATTGATGATAAAACTCATCCATGACGACCATTGTGCCAACATCATCAACCGTCCAAAGGGTTGCTAATACCGATCGCACAGAGGCCTGAGCGGCAAATCCAGCAAACCCAAGTTCAGCTTCTCGATTTCCTAGGGCTGTCTCGCAAGCGCTTAATACCATGAGGTTAACAATGGCACTGCTGAGTCCTAATTCCCGCACCTGATCAAGCTGCAATGATTCTTGCCAAAACTGAATAAAAGACTGGTCTGGCTGTCCTGGCTTGAATGCAGCATGAGTCGCTAAATGCAGGATGCCAAAAGGACGCTGTTGTTGAATTTCAGTGAGATTTTCAATCGTAACGGCTTCGTTTTGAAGCAATTCATCATCCCAGCCAGCTTGCCCAATTCTCTGCAACTCTAGCGGCACTGCGGGCAACGGTCTAAGGTTTCGGGATGCTGCCGTGAACGAAAAGTCGGAAATTCCCATCGCCAACACATCAGCGTCTCTGGGGTCAGAATAACGAGTATCTGTGAGGCTCATACTGGGCATCAGCCCCAGACTGTAATCGACGATGATGTAGTGTTCTGTATTGTGAAGAGCTGCGAGGGGCAAACTCCGTAAGCCTTCATCCAAAACGAAAACAAGATTTGTGATGCCCTCTGCTTCAATTGTAGGTTCGATTGGAGCCACCAACCACTGGTAAAACTGCCGGGCTTCGGGAAGGTAGCGTCCTAGAGGTGAGTTTTCTTCAAACAACATTCCATCGTCTAAGAATTCACTGACCGCACCCGCAACCTCGCCTCGCGTCAAGTCAGGAACGAGCGCTTGAATCGGCTCATCTCCATTGGCAAAGACCATAATTAGATGCAGGATGTCGCTCTCCTGTGTCGCATAACGAACAGAAATGGGCTGCGATCGCCGAGAAATTTCCAGATTCTGAGGGGTGAAGGTGGCATAGATAATGGCTGGACGGACGCCAGTTTCACTCTCAATGTTTTGGAGAATAGAGCGAATTTCGCTGAGAGAGCGAATCCGAGTTTCTGGCAAGTTCAAATGGTCTTCGAATTGCTCCGTAAAGTAAGCTTCGAGTTCGAACACTTGAGCATCCACGTTGACTTCATCAAGCGGCCCGTTTGCAGTAATGTGGACTGGAGTTTCCTCTCTTTCGCCTGCTTCTGGCACAGGCTGAGGCGTGGTAATGATGCGAATGTCGCCTGCGGCGGCGAACTGGTCGTAGGGGCCGAGAAATCCCTGAACTGGCGCAATTACGTTGCTGTCACCAGGAGTTCCAGTGGCGATCGCCCCAGCCACGCCATTGTCGCTCAAATCTAGCGCCCCCACGTTAAAAAACACCAGCCGTGCGCCGCCATCGTGGGTCAGGGTAATGTCGCCACCTTGAGTACCGCCAATGGCTGAAATGCTGACGTTGGAACCATCCAGTGCCGTAAAGGTATTGGTCGAGCGAAAGAACCGCTCGGTTATCGCGACGACATCGCCTCCCTGACCGTTATCGCTTTCAGCATTGATAAATCCCACCTGAATGTCGTCTTCAGGGTCAAGAAAAACGTCTCCCGCATCTCCGTCAACGGCACTGCTATTAATATCGCCCGTGGTGATGCTCAATCCTGCCTGAACGGTGATGTTGCCGCCGCCAGCATCTGCTGATGAGTTGAGGTTTCCAGTTCGAATCACACCCTCAGTTTCGTCACTGACGAGAAGAATATCTTCTCCAGCAAGGTTAATGTTTCGAGTGCGAATATTGCCTGAGGTCGCTTGGAGCTGTAGCCCTTCTGTTAGCTCTACATTCGCTGCGCGTCTTGCTAGACGATTGAGCCGAATATTGCCATTAGAACTAATCAGGCTTGTGTCATCGATGAGGATAAGGGGCGATCGCCATACCAAATTGCCGTCGCTAATGTTGACCTCGCCCGCAATTCTGACTCGTCGCGCACCCCGCTGATTG